>DKSD01000011.1:1699-84024 GCA_002473165.1 Succinatimonas sp. UBA7265 | reverse complement strand
ACAAAAACGCGGGAATTAGAGATTATAGCAAAGCGCCGTCGCGACAGGCGGCGCTGAGAAACCGTGGCCTGGTGTGAGATAATTGCACTCGGAATTTACAGGGAGCACACATGAGCGAAAAACTGCAAAAAGTCCTGGCGCGCCAGGGGCTGGGATCGCGCCGCGGGCTTGAGAAACTCATCTCCGAGGGCCGGGTTAGCGTCGACGGCAAGGCAGCGGCGCTGGGCGATCGCATCGAAGACGGCGTCACTGTGGCCATAGACGGCAAGGTGGTGCTGCGCCCGGGGCAGAGCAAACCCTTATGCCGCGTGCTCATGTACCACAAGCCTGAAGGCGAACTCACCACGCTCTCTGATCCCGAGGATCGCCCTACGGTATTTGATCACCTGCCGGACCCAGGCAGCGCGCGCTGGATCTACATCGGGCGCCTTGACATCAACACCTCGGGCCTGCTGCTCTTTACCACGGACGGGGAACTGGCCAACGCCCTGATGCACCCCTCGCACGGCATCGAACGCGTCTATGCCGCCCGTGTCTACGGGCAGATTGGAGAGGAGCAGATCAGCAAGCTTCTTGAAGGAGTTGATCTCGATGACGGCCCGGCGCATTTTGACAAGGTGGAGTTTGCAGGCGGCGAGGGGCGCAACGCCTGGTACACCTGTACCTTAAAAGAGGGGCGCAAGCGCGAGGTGCGCAGGCTCTGGGAGGCCGTCGGCGCCACGGTCAGCAGGCTCATCCGTATTAAATATGCGGGCATCGAGCTCGACCGCAGCTTAAGGGCGGGCGAGTACCGCGAGCTCTCGCGCGGCGAGATCAATATCCTGCGCTACTTAGCCGGCATGAAAGCGCTCGATCCTGACGAGATGGCGCCGGCGCTGCCTAAAGCGCAGGACAAAGGCGCGCGGAGCGAGAATTCGCGCCCGGCAAGGAGAACCGCGCCTTTTCATGCGGCAGGGCGCAA
The DNA here is from genome assembly GCA_002473165.1 of Succinatimonas sp. UBA7265. GTDB lineage: Bacteria > Pseudomonadota > Gammaproteobacteria > Enterobacterales > Succinivibrionaceae > Succinivibrio. The sequence continues at coordinate 83,063 of DKSD01000011.1, read as the reverse complement.
TGAGGGCGCAGATGACGGCAGCCGCGTCTTTAAGCCGCACCGCGGCAGCGGTTACCGCCCGCATGATGACCGCGGCGGTTTCTCCAATCGCCGCGCGGATGGCGGCAAACGCCGCGATCGCGCTGACCGCAGGAGCGATGATCCCCGCCGCAGCTACGGGGAGAGGAGCGAGGGCGGGCGTTATGCGTCAAGCGATCGCCGCTCTTCGCGCAGCTATGTAAAACGCGACGGTTTCGGAGCGCATCGCGATTCTTTCAAGGGGTGGCGCGATGATGAGCGCGGCGATCGCCGGGATTCAGAGCATCGCTCTTACAGAGATCACGATGCGCCGCGGCGGCCGCGCGCGGGCGCTGACAGAAAGCCCCGCGGGCGTTTCTTTGGCAGAAGCGGGCGCTGAGTTTTTAATCCGGAGAGCAGAAATCTTTCCGGATTTTTGATGTTCAAATCCACAGCACTGAGGGATCGAAAGAACCGGTGTCTGCGATCCCGGTGTAGAACATCAGCTCTGAGAGTTCGGCGTTCATCTTGCGGACTTTCTGTACGACCCCATCATCCCCCTCTTTTAAAAGCGGTCTGAGGATGCCGCGGCCTACGCTGACCGCCTTAGCACCTAAAGCCAACAGCTTGTAAGCGTCATAACCTGTGTCGATCCCGCAGTCTGCGTAGATTTCGGTCTTTGAGCCTTTGAGAGCCCTGCAGATCTGCGGCAGCACCTGCGCCGGGGCAATGCCGAAGGGCAGCCGTCCGTGGTGGTGCGAGACCACGATTGCCGCGGCGCCGGCGTCTGCGGCTTTGCGCGCGTCGCTTACCGAGAGCACGCCTTTAACGATGAAAGGCAGTGAGGTGATTTTGATAAAAGCTTTAAGATCAGCGCTGTTCACCGGCCCCAGCGGGATCCCGTCCACGATGTCGCAGCCGCCGTCGGTGCCCGGCACATGATCGACATCGATGCCGACGGCAAAAGCGCCCAGGTTCTCTGAGTGCCTTATCTGCGAGATTATGAGAGCGTGATCGGCAAAGGGCTTGATGATCCTCACCGTTGGGGCTCCGCAGGCGATAATCCGGTCAAATTCGGCCTCATCCTCCATGCCGATCCAGTTGAGGGTGCCGAGTTCCTTGGCGGCAAGGGCGTAATCCTCCATGGGGGTGCGGTCTTTGAGGCCTGCCTTGTTCAAATGCGAGAAGGCCGGCATCATGATGGGGCTTGCAAACTCGCGCCCCAGGATCACGGTCTTAAGCTGCGGTTTTATGGCATCGATGATGCGCATCTCCACGTGGATGCGGTCGAGGTAAGCGCGATTCCACAGGTTGGCGTCATCGGCGCGCCCTGAGGTAACTGGGATGAGCCCGGCAGGACCAGGCCACGGGGATTTGGGTGCTTCGGTCATAGTTACTCCTTGCTGTGATGATGTTACCCCGATATGGCGCTGTGTGCTTTAAGCTTGCTCATGTTCATGAAAGTTCGCTGTGCGGTTGCGTCTAACAGAACTGGCCTAATGCCTCTGATAAAATCAGCAGGCAGAGGACTTCTTTTGAGAAAGAGGTGACATACGAACATGGTTAAGGTCTACGGCATGCCCAGCTGCCCTGATTGCGGCTGTCTTAAAGATCAGATTAAAGAGCGCGGCGGCTTTGAAGTGATCGACATTGGCTCTGATGTAAAGAAACTCAAGGAATTCCTGAAACTGCGCGACACTGATCCCGCCTTTGACAGCGTTAAGGGGCAGGGCATAGGCATTCCCTGCTTTGTTACTGAAGACGGAAAGGTCACGCTCAACCCTGAGGATGTCGGGCTCAAATCAAGGCCGGTTCAGGGCGCTGCCTGCCGACTTGACGGCAGCGGGTGCTGATAAAACGGATTTTAGATTTGTATAACCGATAATTGAGAACGGGTTATGGCCTTGAAAAACATATTTTCCAGCTCACGAAAATTTGTTGAATGTTTTTATTTGGGCGTTGCTTCTCTTATCCTCATATAACTTTGACATCAATCACGATCACGTGAGAGTTTTATTAAAAAAATGAACAAGTCGTTTTCGGATTTAAAAATTCTGGTTTGTGTCAATGAGTTTTTTGGTGCATGGAATACCACCTGGGGCGGATATGGTTTCCTGGCACGTGAACTTTTACCTAAAGCTTTAGGAATAAGGCCGGAAAATTTCCACATATGCCTGGGGCGAAGCCGTGGCTTTTTTTTGAGTAAGTTTTTTGTTCCGGAAACTAAAAAAACGGAAGAGGGCTATTTGTTAGTCAAACTCCCGCGTATCAAGGCTCTAGCTGCTCGAATTGTGAATTCTTATGATTTGGTTATCAGTATCGAGGATACTGTACCTTTTGTATTTTCATTAAAAAATAAGATAAAAAAGAAAATTCTTTTTTGGATCCAAGATCCAAGACCTAAGAGCGACTGGGACGAAATCGCCTCGATGACGCTCGCAAGTGAGGCCTGCTATTATGACCAGATTGCCTACGATACAGTGAGAGAGTGCTTTAATTTAGGTAAATTGAATTTTGCGACCCAAGGCCATTACCTGGCAGATAAAGCTAGGTTGCTATATGGTTTGCCTGACGAAACTCCTGTTGCTTTCCTTCCAAATCCTATCAATATCAGTTACGACATTACTAGACGGAACAAAAAAAAGAACACGATCATTTTTTTAGGTCGTCTTGACTCCGTAAAGCGGGGATGGATTTTCTGTGAAATAGCCAAGAGATTGCCTCAGTACGAATTTAATGTTCTTGGAGCCTCATCTAATATAAGTGAAAAGAAAATGAATCATTATGTTGGTGACTGCTCCAATGTTAAAAATCTTCATTTTCTTGGGCGTTGCTTTGGTGAAGCCAAAAGGGAGCAGCTTATAAGTGCAAAAATTTTGGTAAATACTTCAATTCATGAGGCTTTGCCAATTTCTTTCCTTGAAGCATTTGCCTATGGCGTTACGGTAGTCTCAAACCAGGATCCGGACGGACTTACTTCTAAATTTGGTATTGCTACGGGCAAAAGTATTGGAGACGGATTTGATTCGGTAGATAGTTTTGTTAAAGCAATTAGCTATCTACTGGAACACGACGAAGAACGCTATGAAATGGCAAAAGCTGCATATGATTATGTAAGGAGTGTTCATTCCGTTGAGAATTTCAAAAAAGTTCTATCAAATTTGTTTTAACTAATTTATTTACTTAAAAATTTATTCTAATTTTACTAATAAACAGAGCCTTTTTTATGAATTCTCCTAAAGTATCGGTTTTGATGCCGGTATACAAAACAAAGCCCGAATACCTCAGAGAAGCGATCCAAAGCATCCAAAAACAGACACTGTCTGATTTTGAACTGGTTATCGTTGATGACTGCCCGGAAGATGATCGTTCCGTGCTGGTCGATGAATTTAAAGATCCGCGTATCCGTTATTACCTGAACGAGAAGAATTTGGGGATCTCAGCATCGCGCAACAAACTCATGGATTTGGCTCGCGGCGAATACTATGCGGTTTTTGATCATGACGATGTCTCGGATCCCAGACGCCTTGAGCTTGAAGCAACTTATTTGGATAACCATCCGCTGGTCGGCGCGGTGAGCAGCCAGGTGGAGTTCTTCCCGGAATATCGTGTAACCGCATTTCCCAGTGACAATTACAGCATCAAGCAGCACCTGGTTTTTGAAAACTGTGTGCCGCATACAGCTTTGATGCTGCGCGCCAGCGTGCTTAAAGAACACGGGATCCGCTATGAGAGCGATTACTCGCCCTGCGAGGATTTTATGCTCTGCCTCAGGCTGATGCGATATACCATGTTCTACAATTTTCCGGATATTTTGGTGAAATACCGCTTTTATCCTGAGAACGTCTCAAATACCCGCTATGAACTCATGCATGATCGCGGGGCGCTGTGCCGTTCATATGCGGAACGGCATTATTCCTATTTTTACAGAAGAGAATACGGCGCCAAGTATTGGATCAAGCTCTTTGACCTTTTCCCTCTCTTCAAAGTTAAGCGCTACCAAAATAAATCTATGGTTTACCTCTTTGGTTTCTTGCCAATCTTAAGCATGACTAATATCAAGAGATATTACAAGCCTAAAGATGCCAATAAAATTGGGGGGGGGCAAACTAAATAATAAAAATATATTGAAACATAAATAGTATATTTATCAATTATAAGTGGTATTTCTCCTGTGAATATTGGTAGAAAGCGTAGATTTTTTCTTATCTTTTGGCTGATTTTTTTTACTGCAGTGGCCTTCGGTTACGGTACGTACCTGCATTCGCGAGCACTGCGCGTAGACATTGTTAAGCTTTCAGATCTCAGTGAAGTAACATCTTCAGAAACAAGTGTGGCGGTTGAAGTCGAGCGTATAGAACGCCGCAAAAATGTGTTGCACCTGTATGGCTGGGCCATAAAGCCAGGTGAACTTTTTAACGCCGCGCGCTCGCAGTTTTTGCTCAAGGCTCCTGACGGCCGCATCATTAAACCTCGAAGTTTCACCTTTGAGCGCCTGGATGTGGGGCAGCTTTACACTCCCAACCATGAGGATTACCTCTACAACTTTGATCATGATTTTGCCGGCGTGAGCGCGGTTGCAGATCTGCGGGATCTGGATGGGGGGGGGCCGTTTAAGGTGCTTTTGCTCTTTGATAACGGGAGGACTCGTGAACTCATCGATACCGGGAAGTCTTTTACAAAAAGCGAACTTCCTGACGTGAGCTTGCGCCCGGTGCTTCGAGGCACAGTAAGATGAATTATCTGAAAAAACGCCTCAGTGCATCTTCAACCCGCATTCTGTTAGCGGTTTTTGTCTATTTTCTAATTTTCCATCTTGCAATGACGCGCCCTGCGCGTGACGACTTTTTCTTCGGCAGGATTTTGGACAATATCCACAGCCTCAATGATCTGTGGAATTACGCGGCTGACCGTTATCTGCACTGGGGCAGCCGCACTCAGGCCGAAATATTGTCGCTTTTTGTAACGCGCTGGCCTTTCATTATTTGGCAGCTTTTTGACTCGCTGGTCTTTACCGGTATTGTTTATCTGTTTGCAAGGATAGCCTGGCGCTTATGCCCTAAGGTCTCATATAACTTGCAACTTGCGGTCGCGGCGCTGGTTTTTGTACTGCTTTATCCCACCCTGGACATGAAAACCGCAGGCTGGATCACCACAACCTTAAATTACCTTTGGCCGGCGTTTTGCCTGTTGTGCATGGTGCTTTATGCAATTAGGCTTGTGCTGGGAGAGAAACAGTCAAGGTCTGAGACTGCCTGTTTTATCTTCTGTGTTTTCTTTTCCGCATCACTTGAGCTTATAGCCGCTGCCGGGGTGGCGCTGCTATGCTTCATGCTGATCGTATGCTGGCGCAAAGGTGTCAGACCGCGCGCTCTGATCCCGGGCTTGGTGCTGTCGCTTGCCTGTTTTGCCTATGCCATGCTCTGCCCCGGCAGCGCGATTAGGTATGCATATGCCGTTTCAGCGGAGTTTCCCAGCTGGGAGTCGCTGAATGTGATCGAGCATCTGACCATTGCTCTGGCAGCGACTTTTTCAAGGCTCAGTTCTTTTGACTATGCGGCAACCGGTGTGCAGGCCATGCTGCTTTACGCGCTGTTTAACTTTTTAGTCCTCTGCTGCATCCACCGGCGTTACCGTTCTTTGGTACTTGATCTGCTGTTCGCCCTGCCTTTTGTCTTTTTTTATCTCATGAACCAGTGTGACATGAGCTATGTGAATATCACCGCATACATGGAAGGAATTGCCAGTGTGCACGCAGGCGAGTTTCGCTATGCCTTCCAGCCCATGTTAAGCATCCTGTTCATCGGCTGGAACCTGCTTGGGCTCATGCTGTGTTTCCGCCCTGAAGCCGGGGGCATGTTCAGCGCACAGGTGCTGACGGTTTTGTTCCTGTATCTTGTGACGCTGGGCTCGAGGATCGCCATGGGGCTTTCGAGCTCGGTGTATTCGTCCAACACCAGGACTTTCATTCTTCAGCTTTTCGGGCTGATCCTGCTTTCACTGTTGCTTTTGAGCAAAGCGCATTTTTATGAGTGGGCAGCCGCAACCTTCAGCACGGAGCGCCGGCTCAAAGACTGAGCGCAGCATTCATGAAAAAATACATGATCACTCTGGCCTCAAAAAAAGAACGCAGTGAGGCTTCTCTGACAAAATTTGCAGAGATCGGAGTTACGGACATAGAGACGATTGAGGGCGTTGACGGTTCGCGTGAGGATCTGGAAGCCCTGGGGATCAGGCGCAGTTCGTTTCAAAGATACTGGCATAACCGTTTCGTGTGCTGCTCTTATCATCACAGCTATACCAACTCAGAATTTGGCTGTGCGCTCTCCCATCTTAAGATCTATGAAAAAATCCTGCGCGACGGCGATGGCATGGCGCTCATAATGGAAGATGATCTCGTCCCAGTTGATGCTGAACGGGCGCGTGCCGTAATGGGCTCGCTTGATGAATTTATGAGCCAAAGCCGCTGTGATATTTTCTTCATAAACTTCATCGACAAACTGCGTCCGTTCAGGCAAAAGCACCTTACGGTAAACGGGATCGGCATTTGCTCGGTGGGTGCGGGAAGGTACGACTGGTTCTTTAACCGCCGCAAAACCGTGGATCTGGCAAGCGGGTATATCGTCACCGCTAAAGCCTGTGAACGTCTGCTTGAGCTTGGCAGGCCTGCGAGCATGCCGGCTGACCGCCTGACGGGGTTGCTTGCTTACACGAAACTTAACGCCTGGCGCACTGAAGAGTGTTATTTCCATGCAGCCAAGGACGGAGGCTCGGTGGTTCATTACTATGATGTCGGAAGCTGAGGCTGTGCGTTAATGAAAAAACTGCACATCCTTATTTGTTCCTGCCACCCGGTGTTCAGTGGCTCAGGCGGCGCCGAGCGCGTTTTTTGGAACATGGCCAATCATTTTGCATCCGCAGGCCATGAAGTGCTGGCTTTGGGCTTTGAGCGCAAGACAGACTTGCAAAAACCGCGGCATTTTAGCGTTGATCCGCGCGTTCACTGCGAAAACCCGGGCAGGGCATACACAAAATCACCATTCATCACCTTAGGCTCTTTATTACACCATTCAAAGAAAAGACGGGATGCCTACCGTGACTATCATGAAGGCCTGCGCAAGAGCGCGCTTTTAAAACCTGCCGTAGACAGTTTTAAGCCTGACATTGCCGTCTGCTATCAGCCTGAGACCGCGTATTTTTTCAAAGAGCTGCTTGCGGTCCATTTCCCCGTGATCACCATGCTGCATGCGGACATGGAGACGCTGCTTGAAGGCAAAGAGCGCTATTTTAAGGCGCTCGAGGACTGTGAGCGGGTACAGGTGCTGCTGCCTTCATACCTTGAAAGACTCAAGAGCTATGTCTCTAAAGTTCGCGGGATCGCCATCCCCAACGCAGTGCCGCCCTCGGGAAAGACTTGTGACGTAAATTCCCGCTTGATCGTAAATTCCGGAAGAGTCTGCCCTCAGAAAAACCAATTGCTGCTTATCCGCGCTTTTGCGCGGGTGCGCAAGCGCCATCCTGACTGGCAGCTTAAGATCTGGGGCGACACCGCCTATGACCGCGGTTATTACGAAACCTGTCTGAATGAAATTGCAAAACAAGGGCTTGGAAATAGTGTACAGTTTTGCGGGATCAGCGCCCGGGTAATCGATGAACTCGCAAAAGGCTCAGTTTTCGCCTTTCCCTCAGTTTTCGAAGGCTTTCCGCTGGCGCTAACCGAAGCTATGAGCATTAAGCTTCCCTGCGCGGGACTTAAAAAATGCCCGGGCGTTAACGATCTCATCAAAGATGGCAGCAGCGGAGTGCTCACGGATGACAGCCCTGAGGCTTTTGCCGATGCGCTGTGTGCTCTGATCGAAGATCCGCAAGAGCGCGCTGCCTTAGGTGAACAGGCCCGTGAGGAAATGCGCCGCTACACGCCTGAACGCGTATGGAAACAGTGGGATGATCTGGTAATGCAGCTTACGGCAGGAGCAACTGCCTGAGTCTGTCGAGACTGCTGTTCTAATGGCTTCTTAGGCATCGAAATTTCAGCCAAATCGGGACGTTCCGGGCGCTTAACATTTTTCTGCTAAGATCAGGTCATGTTTTATTTTTACGGAGATCCTGTGATACCCGCATCTGATGCAGATACTGGCGTTCCGCTACGCTGCTTTATCTTTTTAACCTTCAGCCGCTCAGATAATTACCTTTCCGTTCAGGAGCATTCCTGACATGGATCCTTCTTTAGCCTTATCTCACCACGTCCTCTTTGACTTTGCCTGGGCCTCCGATCCCGCAGCCTGGGTGGGTCTCTTTACCCTCGCTGCAATTGAGATCGTTTTAGGCATAGACAACCTGCTCTTTATCGCGGTGCTCTCCCAGCGCCTGCCGCCTAAAGAGCGCCGCAAGGCTGTCTACATCGGCATCACCGGAGCTTTGGTGATCCGCCTCGTGCTGCTGGTGTTCGCAGCCTACATCGCCGCCGTGACGACGCCGCTGTTCTCGCTCTTTGGCAAAGGCTTTACGGTGCGCGATGTCGTGATGCTCGGCGGCGGTCTGTTCCTCATTTACAAGTCAACGGTCGATCTGCACGCCAAACTCGAAGGCGGGGATGAGGATGAAACCATCGCCATCAGCACCGGCGTCACCCATTCGCTGGCCGTGGTCGCCGTGCAGATCATGGTGCTCGATGCCGTGTTCTCGGTGGATGCCATCATCACCTCCGTGGGCATGACCGATCACGTGTTCATCATGATGGCGGCGGTGATCGTCTCCATGGCCGTGATGACCGTGGCCGCAGGCGTGGTCACCGAGATCGTCTCAGGCCATCCGACTTTGGTGATCCTCTGCTTAGGCTTCGTGCTGCTCATCGGCTTCTCCCTCATCATGGACGGCCTGGGCATCGAGGTGCCTAAAGGGTATCTGTACGCGGCGATCGGCTTTTCCGTCATCATCGAGATCTTCAACGAGATCGCAAGGCGCAACACGCTGCGCATGGGCTCGACTAAATCCATGCAAAGCCGCGAGCTGGCGGCCAACCTGGTGTTAAGGCTTTTGGGATCGCGCCAGGACGAGGTACCCTCTATAAAAGAGGCCATAGTCTCGCGCACCGGCGCCGGGGTGTTTAACCAAAGCGAGAAGGACATGGTGGCGCGCGTGCTCCAGCTCTCCTCGATCCCGGTAAAGGCCGTGATGTGCGCCCGCAATGATCTGGAAACCGTCAAGCTCGACGCCCCGGCAGAAGAGATCTTAAAGGCCGCCTCGACGCTTACGCACTCAAGGCTTGTGGCCTATTTAAAAGATCACACCGATGAGCCCGTGGGCTATATCAGCCGCGCCGACATCCTCGCGCTGGGCGTCGGGCACAGCGTCTCGCAGGAGACGCTGATGCAGCAGGTGCAGCAGCCGCTGTTCCTGCCTGAGACCGTGAGCATCTTAAAGGCGCTCGATCAGTTCCGCTCGGCCAAAAAATACGTCGGCTTTATCTTCGACGAGTTCGGCAATTTCGAGGGGATCGTGACGCTGCATGACATCATGGAGGAGGTCTCAGGCGATCTGCCTGATCAAAAGGAGATCCCCGAGGTCGTGCGCACGGGGCCTGGCAGCTACCGCATCGACGGCGAGGCCGTGCTGCAGGATGTGGCGAGGGTCACGGGCTTTAGTGTCCCGCCCTCCGAGCACTACCAGACCATGGCAGGCTTTATCCTCGATTATTTGCAGCGCGTGCCCGAGGCCGGCGAGAAACTGACATTTGGCACCTGGCGCATGGAGATCATCGGCACGGATCAGACGTCGATCACCGCGGTGCGCTTAGTCTCAACGCGTCCGCAGAAAGCGCGCTGAGTCCTCTGAATGCGGCAGGAAAAATTTTAAAATCCTTGCCGCTTCTTGATTTCACAGGCGCTATCTGCTATAAATAAGCCGCTTTGGCAAGGATGCGGCAAGGCCGCATTTTCAAAGCGCGCGGATTTATCCGCCCAGGCGCCCAGGCGCCTTTAAAAAAAGAGTGGAACTTATAAAGAAGGCCCTTTTTAGATTGGGCCTTTTTTTTTGAACAGGCTTTAAGCCGAGGCGCTGATGGCAGGCATCATCGAAGACAAAGTGCGAGAGGTGGCGCAGCCCCTTATAGATTCCATGGGGCTCAGGCTTTGGGGGATCCGCTTTCGCGGCGGCAGGGATCATGCTGTTTTGCAGATCTTTGTCGAAGGGGAGAACGGCGTGGACGCCGACTCCTGCGGACAGCTTGCGGATCTGCTCTCGCCGGCGCTCGATGTCGCTGATCCCATCGGCAGCGCCTACACGCTTGAGGTGTCCTCCCCCGGCATGGACCGGCTGCTCTTTACCAAAGAGCAGGCGTCAGCTTATGTGGGCTCGGTCGTCAAGGCCGAGCTGCGCATGGCGCAGGAGGGCCGCAAACGCTTAAAAGGCGAGCTTTTAAGCGTCAGCGCCGACGGCCTTGTCACCATCGCCGAGGAGGGCGCCGGGCCCTGCGAGGTGGCGTTTTCCAATATCGCGGCGCTGAGGCTGGTCCCGTCGTTTAATGACGGCGGCGCCAAAGCTCCGAAAAACAAGAGATCCTGACAGAGGTTTTAAAAATGGGTAAGGAAATCATTGCAATCGCCGAGGCACTGTCCAACGAGCGCGCCATTCCGAGAGACAAGATCTTTGAAGCCCTCGAGCTGGCGCTGGCGACTGCCACCAAGAAGAAATATCCGGTGGACATCGCCGTGCGCGTGGCCATTGACCGCAAAGACGGCTCCTATGAGACGTTCCGCCGCTGGACGGTCGTCGACACGGACGGCCCGCTTGAGAACCCGGCCTCTGAGATCTCGCTTGCCGCAGCCGAAGTTGATCATCCCGGCATCCAGCCCGGCGATGTCGTTGAGGATGAGATCCCCTCGGTCGAGTTTGACCGCATCACCATCCAGACTGCCAAACAGGTGCTCTCGCAGAAGGTAAAGGACGCCGAGCGCGAGCAGATCATCTCCGAGCAGCGCGATCGCGTCGGCCATGTGGTCAACGCCACCGTCAAGAAGCAGAACCACGAGATCATGGTCATAGATTTAGGCAACAACGCCGAGGCCGTGATGAAGCGCGAGCAGATCATCCCGCATGAGACCTACGGCCGCGGCGATCGCATCAAGGTGCTGCTCCAGGAGATCAAAAACGATCCGGGCAAGGGGCCGCAGATCATCTGCACCCGCACCTCGAGCGATTTTCTAAAAGAGCTCTTCCGCATCGAAGTGCCGGAGATTGGCGAGGACGTCATCGAGATCATGGGCGTGGCCCGCGATCCGGGCTCGCGCGCCAAGATCGCCGTGCGCTCCAAGGATCACCGCATCGATCCGCGCGGCGCCTGCATCGGCATGCGCGGCTCGCGCGTCATGGCCGTGTCCAACGAGCTTGCCGGCGAGAAGATCGACGTCGTGCTCTGGGATGAGAACCTCGCCCAGTACGTCACAAACGCCATGGAGCCTGCCGAGGTCTCGCGCATCCTTATCAACGAGGACACCCACTCCATTTCCGTGGGCGTCACCGAGGATCACCTGGCGCTGGCGATCGGGCGCAACGGCCAGAACGTGCGCCTGGCCTCGCAGCTTTTGGGCTGGGATCTGCGCGTCATGACCGACACGGAGATGGAAAACCAGCTCAAGACCGAGAACAACAGAATTCTTAAGGTGTTCACCGAAGGCCTCAACGTCGACGACGAATTCGCCCAGGCTCTGTCTGATGCCGGCTTTACCACGCTTGAGGAAGTCGCCTACGTGCCCGTCGAGGAGCTCACCGCCATCGACGGCCTTGACGAGGAGACGGCGGCCGTGCTGCAGGACAACGCCCGCAAGGCCGTCGAGAGGAAGGCCAAAGAGCAGGATCAGGAAGGCATCAAACAGCTTTCGGCCCTGCCGGGCATCGATGAGGAGCTGGCGGCCAAACTCGTGGGCAAGGGCATCAAGACCGGCGAGGATCTGGCCGAGCAGGCCACGGACGATCTCACGGACATCGAAGGCCTTGACGAGAAGAAGGCCGGCGAGATCATCATGGCCGCGCGCAACGAGTACTGGTTTAAAGATCACAGCAACGCTGAAGAGAGCCCTGCGGCCTCAGACGCCACCAAAGCATAAGAGGGATCAGACGAGATGACAGACGAGAAAAACGAGAACGGGCAGAAAGCCCCCATGCGCATGTCGCTCAACCGCAAGACCCACAGCACCCTGACCATCCAGGGCAGCGCCGGCCGCACCAAGAAGGTCCAGGTTGAGGTGAGAAAGCGCCGCGTGATCATCGATCCCGCGGAGATCGCAGCCCGCAAGGCCAAAGAGGCTGAAGAAAAGGCCCGCGCCGAGGCCGAGGCCAAAGAGCGCGCCGAGGCCGAGCGCAAGGCCGCCGAGGAGCGCCGCAAGGCTGAGGAAGCCCGCCGCGCCGAGGCCGAGGAGAAGCGCAAGGCCGCCGCCGCGCGCGCCGCAGCCCAGGCCGCCTTAGCCCCCAAGGCCGAGAAGAAAGAGCGCCCTGAGGACAAGGCCACCGAGGAACTGCGCCGCAAACAGGAAGAGGAGCAGCGCCGCAAGAGCGAGGAGGAGGCGCAGCGCCAGGCTGAGGAGACCCGCCGCCTTGCCGAGGAGAACGAGGCCCGCTGGCAGGCTGAGGAGGAGGAGCGCTCCAAAGAGGAGAGCTCCGATGCCGACGAAGGCACGTCGCAGTATGTGCGCGAGGCCGAAGCCCGCCAGGAGCGCGAGGCCGAGAACCGCGGCCGTCACCGCGATCGCGGCGCGCTCTCAGGCGAGAGGCGCCAGACCCGCCAGGTGCGCGGCACTGAAGAGCGCGGCGATCACGCCGCTTTGGGCCGCGACCGCCGCAAAGGCGGCAAGGGCGGCAAGCTTAATTTCAAGGGCTCGGCCAAGCTCAACCAGCAGAAGCACGGCTTCAACCGCCCGGCCGCCCCGGTAAACCGCGAGGTCGAGATCGGCGAGACCGTGACCGTGGCCGAGCTTGCCCAGAAGATGGCCGTCAAGGCCTCCGAGGTCATCAAGGTTTTGATGAAGTTAGGCGAGATGGTCAACATCAACCAGGTGCTCGATCAGGAGACGGCCCAGGTCGTTGCCGAGGAGATGGGCCACAAGGTGGTGCTGCGCAAGGAGAACGAGCTTGAGGAAGAGCTGCTCTCCGATCGCGACGAGAAGGCCGAGCTCAAACCGCGCGCCCCGGTCGTGACCATCATGGGCCACGTCGATCACGGCAAGACCTCGCTGCTTGACTACATCCGCAAGTCTAAGGTGGCCGCAGGCGAGGCCGGCGGCATCACCCAGCGCATCGGCGCCTACCACGTCGAGACCCGCGGCACCGGCATCACCTTCCTCGACACCCCGGGCCACGCGGCCTTCACCGCGATGCGCGCCCGCGGCGCCCAGTGCACCGACATCGTCGTGCTGGTGGTGGCGGCCGACGACGGCGTTATGCCGCAGACCCTCGAGGCCATCCAGCACGCCCACGCGGCCAAGGTGCCGATCATCGTCGCCATCAACAAGATAGACAAGCCGGGCGCCGATCCCTCGCGCGTGACGAACGAGCTCATGCAGCATGCGATCGTGCCTGACACCATGGGCGGCGACACCCAGTTTGTGCATGTGTCCGCCAAGACCGGCCAGGGCGTCGATCAGCTCCTGGAAGCCATCATGCTCCAGTCCGAGATGCTCGAGCTCAAGGCCGTCTACGACGGCATGGCCGAGGGCGTGACCATCGAGTCGCGCCTGGACCGCGGCCGCGGCCCGGTCGCCACGGTGCTCGTGCGCAACGGCACGCTGCGCAAGGGCGATGTGATCCTCTGCGGCTTGCAGTTCGGCCGCGTGCGCTCCATGCGCAACGAGAACGGCAAGACCGTCGACGAGGCCGGCCCGTCGATCCCGGTTGAGGTCTACGGCCTCTCGGGCGTCCCGACGGCAGGCGACGAGGTCACGGTGGTGCGCGACGAGCGCAAGGCCCGCGAGGTCGCGCTCTTCCGCCAGGGCAAGTACCGCGAGCTTAAGATCGCCAGGCAGCAGAAGTCCAAGCTTGAGAACATGTTCAAGGACAACACGGCCTCCGAACTCAATATCGTGCTCAAGGCCGACACCCAGGGCTCGGTCGAGGCGATCTCGGATGCGCTGCTTAAGCTCGGCAATGACGAGGTCAAGGTCGCGATCGTCGGCTCCGGCGTCGGCGGCATCACCGAGACGGACGCCACGCTGGCCACGGCCTCGAACGCCATCATCATCGGCTTCAACGTCCGCGCCGACGGCCCGGCGCGCCGCGTCATCGAGAACGAGAGCGTCGATCTGCATTACTACAGCGTGATCTACGATCTCATCGACGACGTCAAGAAGGCGATGTCCGGCCTGCTCAAGGCCGAGGTGCGCCAGGAGATCATCGGCATGGCGGAGGTTCGCTCGGTCTTCCACCACCCGAAGTTCGGCGCGATCGCAGGCTGCATGGTCACCGAGGGCGTCGTCAAGCGCTCGGCCCCGATCCATGTGCTGCGCGACAATGTCGTCATCTACGAGGGCGAGCTCGATTCGCTGCGCCGCTTCAAGGACGATGTCAGCGAAGTCAAGCAGGGCCTGGAGTGCGGCATCTGCGTCAAGAACTACCAGGACGTGCGCGAAGGCGATCAGATCGAGGTCTTCGAGAACGTCGAGGTCAAGCGCACTTTGGATTAAGCCATGCCTAAAAGCTACGGACGCAATGAGCGGGTGGCCGCGGCCATCCGCAGGGAAATGCCGGAGATCCTAAGCCGCGAGATCAAGGATCCGCGGGTGCGCCGCGCCACGGTCACCGAGGTGCGCGTCTCCGAGGATCTGCGCAACGCCACGGTCTACATCAGCTTCCTTACTGACAGTAAGGAGGAAATAGACGAGGCCATGGCGGGGCTTAAGAGCGCCAAGGGCTTTATCCGCTCGACGCTGGCCTCCAGGCTCTCGCTGCGCTACATGCCCGATCTCGTGCTCAAGTACGACAAGCTGCTCACGGACTCCATGCATTTGGACGCTTTGATCGCCAAAGGCTTAGGCCCTAAAGACTGAGTTTTGGCGGAACTGTGAAGCCCAGCGCAATTTTTTGCGCTGGGCTTTGTTTTTTTGCGGGCTGCGGCACTGCAAAAGCGCCGCTCCTGCCCTAAGATCCGGGGAGAAAACAGATGCTTTAGCCCGCAAACGGGCGCAGCAAGGAGGAGCCATGGCGAACATCAAGGACATCGCGCAGGAGTGCAAGGTGAATCCCGCCACCGTGTCCCGGGCGCTCAACGGCAAAAAGGGCGTGTCCGAGAAAGTGCGCAGCCGCATCATCAGCTGCGCCCAGAAGCTCGGCTATTGCAAAAACCCTCTGGCAGCCGGGCTCATCACCCACAAATCCGGGATCATCGGGCTGGTGGTGCCGGATATCACGAATCCTTATTACGCCTCCGTGGCCCAGGGCGTGAGCACGGTGCTGCGCAGCGCCGGCTACGGCACGTTCCTCTGCGATTCTCAGCGCCGGCGCGATCAGGAGATGCAGTATTTCGGCATGCTCTGCGCCTACCGCGTCGAGGGCGTTGTGCTGCTCTCGGTGACGGCCAAGGCCAAGGACATCGAGATCTTCAGGGCCAACAACGTGCGCGTGATCTGCGTGGACAACCCGATCTCAAACGAAGTCTCCACGGTGCTCAACGACAACTACCAGGGCGCCTGCGATCTCACGGAGCACCTCCTGCGCGAGTGCTCGGTAAACAAGATTGCCGCCGTCATGGGCACGCCCGGGGCTGAGACCACCAGGCAGCGCCTGCGCGGGCTTGAGGACACGTTAAAACGCTTTGGCCGCGAGGAGAGCCTCGTCAAGGTCTTTAACATCGAGCCTGACTACGATCACGGCTTTGAGCTCACGCCCGAAGTGCTAAACACGGGCGCGGACTGCCTTGTGGCCATCAACGACTCCGTGGCGCTCGGGGCTTTCAGCTATTGCCTAAAGCACGGCGTCGACGTGCCCTCGCGCCTTAAGATCGCAGGCTTTGACGACATCGCCGCCGCCTCGATGATCTCCGTGCCGCTCACGACGGTGCACCAGCGCAAGTTCGTCTTAGGCGAGAAAGCCGCCATGCAGCTTTTGTACGAGTTAAAAAACCCGGGCTCGCTGCCCATGCGCATCGAGCTTTTGCCCAAGCTCATGGTGCGCGCCTCCTGCGGCGAGCAGCTCAAAGCCTGATGAGCGTATAAAACTCGTTAAAAGGCCTCTGTTCTGACAGAGGCTTTTTTACCGCGCCTTGCAAAGGTAAAATTAACACCACACACACTGCACTGCGGCGCCCGGCGCCGCCTGAGGAAACAATCGCTCATGACGGAGATCTCAAAGCCGCGCCCCATCCGCTCGGCCGTCATCGTCTCAAGGGTCTACCACCGCCCGGTGTCAGGCGCCATCCGCCGCATCGCCGCCATTTTAGGAAAGCTCGGCGTGGAGGCCTGCCTTGACCAGAACACGGCCGTGGGCTTTGACATCCCCGAGATCGCGGCGGTCTCGCGCAGCCAGATGCGCCAAAAAGATCTGCTGATCGTCGTGGGCGGCGACGGCTCGCTGCTGGGCGCGGCGCGCACGCTTGTCGATCTCAAAGTGCCGATGCTCGGCGTAAACCAGGGCCATTTAGGCCTGCTTACCGACATCAGCCCTGAGGATCTTGAGGAGAATCTGCGCAAGGTCGTGGAGGGGCGCTGCAGCATTGAGCAGCGCACCATGCTCGACGTGCGGGTGTTCCGTGAAGACGAGGACGGGGCAGGGGAGCTCGTGGGGTCGTCTTTGGCCACGAACGAGACCGTGATCCACTCGGGCATGATGGCCCACATGATGACGTTCCGCGTGAGCATCGACAGCCGCTACATGTACACGCTGCGCGGCGACGGCATCATCGTCAACACCCCGACGGGCTCGACGGCCTATTCGCTCTCGGCAGGCGGCTCGATCATCGAGCCGCATCTTGATGTGCTGGCGTTGGTGCCGATGTTCCCGCAGTCGCTCAACTGCTCGCCCATCATCATCCCGGGCAAGAGCGCCGTGCGCATAGAATTTGAGGGGCCTGACGAGGTTCCGGAGCTCGTGGCCATCAACTGCGACGGCCAGGTGACGATGCGCACGGACACCAAGTGCATGGTCTCCATCCGCCAGCACCGCGTGCCGCTGATGCTCATCCACCCTGAGGGCTATGATTATTACAGCCTGCTGCGCCAGAAATTAGGCTGGGGGCAGAGTCTCGTCTAAAGCCATGCTAGAACAGCTTATTGTCAGAAACTTCGGCCTCTCGGCTGAAAACACCATAGAATTCAAAGGCGGCATGACCGCGATCACCGGCGAGACCGGCGCGGGCAAGTCGCTGACCGTCGACGCGCTCTCCCAGGTTCTGGGCGAGCGCGCCAACACCCAGGCCGTGCGCGAGGGCGCAGAGCGTGCCGAGATCGAGGCCGTGTTCGGCGAAGACGGGCTCTCAGAGGAGCTCAAGGCCCTGCTAAAAGACGCCGCGCTCTTATCAGACGACGGCGCGCTGGTGCTGCGCCGCGTCTTAGGCGCGGACGGCAAGTCGCGCGCCTTTGTCAACGGCCATGCGGCCAACCTCTCGCAGCTGCGCGACATCGGCGCGGCGCTCATCTCCGTGCACGGGCAGCACGCCTCGGTGCGCCTTGCCGATCCGCACCGCCAGCTGGAGCTCCTGGACGGCTTTGGCGGCCTTGAAGACAAGCTTAAAGCCGTGCGCGAGGCTTTTGCAAAATACAACGCCAAAAGGCAGGAGCTGCAAAAGCTTGCCGACGAGCAGCGCGACGGCGCCGCGGCCTTTAAAGAGGAGCGCGCGGATTTGGAGCTTTTGCGTCAGCTCGATCTCAGCGACGGCGACTATGAGGCGCTCTCCGCGCGCTACGACTCACTCATGCACGCCGAGGAGACCGATCAGGCCGCGGCGCTGGCGCTGGCCGCGCTCTCAGATGACGAGCACAACGTCATAGATGTGTTGGAGAGCAGGCTTCGCGATCTCGAAGGGGCGGCGCAGTACGATCACGAAAGGCTCGATCCCATCATCGAAAGCTTTACCTCAGGCCTGGAGAAACTTGCCGAGGCGCGCGACGCCCTGGCCTCTTACGCCGCCGTCTCTGATCCGGCGCTCTCAAAAGAGCTCTCGGACAAGCTTGAGCAGTGCCACGATCTGGCCCGCCGCTTTCGCACCGAGCCTGGCAAACTCTGGACGGTGGCTGCCGATCTTGAAGGGCGGCTTGGGCATTTCCTCTCGCTCAAAGAGGCGATCACCAAGCTCACATCCGAGGTCAAAACGCTGCGCGCCGCCTATGAAGAGGCGGCAGAGGCGTTATCCAAAGCAAGGGCGGAGGCCGCCTCCTCCATGGGAGAGCAGGTCACAGCGCTCATCCGCACTCTGGCCATGCCTGACGGCGTGTTTAAAGTGCAGGTTATTTGCGATCGCGAATGCCGCCCGCGCCGCGACGGGCGCGACGAGTGCCTCTTCCTCTTTTCGGCAAATTTAGGCCAGCAGCCGCGCGCTTTAGGCGAGGTCGCCTCAGGCGGCGAGCTCTCGCGCCTGGCTCTGGCCATCGAGGTCTTAACCTCCGGGCGCAACTCGACGCCCACGCTCATCTTTGACGAGGTCGACACCGGGATCTCCGGGCGCACCGCCTCGGCCGTGGGCGATCTCCTAAAAAAGCTCGGGCAGCGCGTGCAGGTTTTGTGCGTCACCCATCTGCCGCAGGTTGCGGCGGCGGCGCGGCAGCAGCTGCTCGTAACCAAGGAGAACACCTCTGACGGCGTCATCTCAAAGATCCGCGAACTTGACGAGCGGGGCAGGGTCGATGAGATCTCGCGCATGATGGGCGGCAGCGTGGTCACCGAGGCCACGCGGCAGGGGGCGCTGGCGCTGCTGCGCCACGGCGCGGACGATGCCGTTTCAGGATGAGGTGAGCCTGCGCTGGGCCCGCCTTGAGGACTGCGCGCAGATAGCGATCACCGAGCTGCAGTCGGCGGAAGTCGAGCGCCGCGAGCGCCCCATGACCATCTCGGTAACGGAGATGTCCGAGGTGTGGAAGCGCCGGCTTTCAGGCAACGCCAGGGTGATCCTCGCCGTGCGCGCCCCAAAGCCCGGCGCCGAGGAGCTTTTGGGATTTCTGAGCTTTCGCGGCGAGCTTAGCCAGGGCGCCGTGCATGCGCTCTATGTCTCCCCCAGGCATCTGCGGCACGGGATCGGCCGCTTTCTTATGGACACCGCGGCGCATGTCGTGAGGATGCAGGGCGGCCACCGCCTGACGGTGCACGTCGAAATGCTCAATCATGGTGCACAGGACTTCTACCGTACGTTACATTTTTGTGCTTCGGGCGTAAGATCGGCTCATCTGATCATCATGACCAAGGAGGTCTGAAGTGCTGAGAATTGGAATCGTGGGACTGGGCGGACGCATGGGCCACGCCCTGTGGGATTGCTGCCAGGGCATGGACGGCGTGAAAGTGGTGTGCGGCATCGATCGCAACGCTGAAACGCTGCCTGCAGGCTGCACCGCTGAGACCGTCGCCGATCCTGAGCTCTTAAAGGAGATCCCGGACCTCTTTGTGGACTTCTCCCGCCCCGAGGCCTCGCTTAAGGTCTTAAAGTTTGCCGTGGCGCACAAGCTTCCTGTGGTGCTGGGCACCACCGGTTTCAGCGCCGCCCAGAAAGACGAGATCAGGCAGGCCTCCAAGGCGATCCCTGTCGTTTTTGCCGCCAATTTCTCCGTGGGCGTGAACGTGCTCTTAAACCTCATCGCCAAGACCGCGGCCGTGCTGCAGGATGCGGATCTCGAGATCGTCGAGGCCCACCACCGCTACAAGGTCGACGCCCCTTCCGGGACCGCGCTGGCCATGGGCGAGGCCGCGGCCTCGGCCCGTCATGTCGCGCTCAAGGATGTCATGGTGGCCGGGCGCAACGGCGACACCGGCGCCCGCCAGTACGGCACCATCGGCTTTTCGTCGGTGCGCGGCGGCGACATCGTCGGCGATCACACCGCGATGTTCTGCTGCGACGGCGAGCGGCTTGAGTTAAAGCACATCGCCACCTCGCGCCAGACCTTCGCCTCAGGCGCGCTGCGCGCCGCCCGCTGGGTTGCCGACAAGAAGCCCGCGCTCTACAGTTTAAACGACGTGCTCGGGCTTAAATAGGCAAAGAGTGCCGCACTAAAGCCGCCGCCGGGAGATCCCCGCGGCGGCTTAAATTTGCCTGAAAGTGCGGGCTTTAATTTAGACGTATAAAATTAATTGCTTGATATAACAGTATATTTATGTATATTAATTTGATATGAGTTACTTATTGCTGGTGGTATCAAAAAATGGTATCATTTAACTATGAATACAAAACAGGCAAAAACATGGGAAAAAATTTGGCATGATCCTGTTTTATCAGGAATCGATTGGTCAGATATAGAATCTATGTTTAGCGCATTAGGCGCTGAAATCAGTGAAGGCAATGGTTCGCGCGTAAGAATAAAACTCAACGGTGTTCGAGCAGTGTTTCATCGCCCACATCCTGAAAATACAACTGATAAAGGTGCTGTGAAATCTGTACGTAAATTCCTGCAAGCAGCAGGTTTAAACAAGGAATCAAAGGAACATGATGAAATATAAGGGTTACATTGGCATGGTTGAATATGATGATGATGCCAAAATCTTTCATGGCGATGTTATTAACACCCGTGACGTCATCACTTTCGAAGGAGAGTCAGTCAAAGAAATTGAACAGGCCTTTCATGATTCGGTTGATGATTATATTGCTTGGTGCAAAGAAGACGGTGTAATCCCGGAAAAGCCATATTCAGGGAAATTTACCGTTCGAATTTCTCCAAAATTGCACAGCCTCATCGCTTTGGCTGCAAAAAAGGAGCATATTTCTGTCAATAAACTGGCAGAAAAAGCTTTGGTTAGGGAAGTTTCGTCGGCAATTTGAAATAGATGAAGATTTAAGAGATGTGAACGGTCAATTAGTGGAGCTGTGATCTGTGTCGGTTGTGTCTTTGCCGCACTGACTAAAACGGGGAGGCCTGAGCCTCCCCGCATGATTTTATGCGCCCCTCTTACATGAGAGCTGCGAGGATGCCGCCGTCGACAGCCAGAGCCTGGCCAGTGACGAAATCAGAGGCCGGCGACGCGAAGAACAGCGCTGCCTGGGCGACTTCCTCAGGCTTGCCCCAGCGGGCGGCCGGAGTGCGGTCGACGATCTTGGAGTTGAAAGCCTGATCGGCGATCAGCGGAGCGTTCATCTCAGTCTCGATGTAGCCCGGGATGATGGCGTTGGCCTGGATGTGGTACTTGGCCCACTCCACGGCGATCGCTTTCGTGAACATCTTGACGCCGCCCTTGGAGGCTACGTACGGGCTGATGGTCGGACGGGCGACCTCGGACATCAGGGAGGCGATGTTGATGATCTTGCCCTTGCCCTGAGCCTTCATGTCCTCGAAGACTTTCTTTGTGAGCAGAAACGTGCCGGTGAGGTTGATGTCGAGGACTTTCTGCCAGGTCTCAAGATCCATCTCCTCCAGCGGGCCGCGGAGGTTGACGCCGGCGTCATTGACGAGGATGTCGATCTTCACGCCGTCGGCCTTGATGCGTGCAAAGGCGTCGTTCACCGAGCTCTGGGAGCTGACGTCACACTGCACCGCGTGGCAGCGCTCGGTCTTGGGATCGATGCGCTTGGCCGCCTCGGCGAGCTTCTCAGCGTTTCTGGACATGATGTAGACGTTAGCGCCCTCTTCAAAGAAGAGCTTGGCGATCGCAAAGCCGATGCCGCGGCTGCCGCCGGACACCACTGCATTTTTGCCTTTGAGGATCATGATTAACACTCCATAAATGATCATGTAGCAATGGCATCATTAAAACAAAGCGGGGCCGGCGCTGCTGTGCTGTAAGTCGCACTTTGAAAATTGATCTGATCTTTTTTCTCGCCCAAGTCGGGTCCTTCCCGGTACGTAAACCCTGGCGCAAATACAGCAGCCCCATAAATTGCATACAAGTTTTTGCGCCTAAAGCATTTTCCGCAAAGATCGCAATCTGCCTGTTAAATCCGCAACTGATCTGATCTGTATGAAGGACAAATGCCCAAAGCGCATCTGGTTGCGCTCCTGAAAACAGCGCAGGCGGCCTGAGGCCGCCTGCTTTGCAAGGATGGAGGATTAAAGGAAAATCCCGCTTAAAGCATGCACTGGAACTGATCGACGACGCCGATGACCTGATGCCTGTCATCGGTTACGAGCACCGAGTGGATGAGGCGCTGCGAGAAGAGCTTTTCCACCTCGGCGATGCGGGTTTGAGGGCTGACGCAGCAGGGCTCTTTTGTCATGACCTCCTCGCAGCGCGTTTCAAAGAAGCGCTCGCGGTTTTTCTGCATGGCCCGGCGCATGTCGCCGTCGGTGATGAGGCCCAAAAGCGTCCCGTCGGGGGCGTTGATGATGCCTAAGCCCAGCTTGCCGTCTGAGATGGCGATGAGCGCATCGCCTAAGCGCGTGTCCGGGGCAAGGCAGGGCAGCGGGGCTTTGTGCATGACATCCTCGGCGGTGGTAAGCAGCCTGCGCCCCAGGCTCCCGCCCGGGTGGAACTGCGCAAAATCCTCGCTCTTAAACGCGCGCAGCCTGATGAGCGCGCAGGCCAGGGCGTCGCCTAACGCGAGCGCTGCCGTCGTGGACGCTGTCGGGGCGAGATTGTTGGGATCGGCCTCGCGCTCGACGTGCGCGCGCAAAAACACATCAGAGTAGCGGCCTAGCAGCGAGTCTTTAAAGCCGCTCATGCCGATGATTTTGACGCGGCGCTTTAAGAGCAGCGGGATGAAACGCAGCAGCTCGTCGGTGTTTCCTGAGTAGGAGATCGCCAGCACCACGTCATCCTCGCCTATCACGCCGAGATCGCCGTGGTAGGCGTCAAGCGGGTTTACAAAAAAAGCCGGGGTGCCGGTTGAGGCCAGAGTGGCCGCGATCTTGGCGCCGATATGGCCGCTCTTGCCCACGCCGGTGACGATGAGCTTGCCGCGGCAGTTTAAGATGAGCTGTGCTGCGGCATCGAAATTGTCGTCAAGCTGGGGGATGAGGCCTAAAAGCGCCTGCGCTTCCTCCCTTAAGCACTGCTCGCCGTACTGGCGGCAGGCAGTCCGGTTTTCAGCGTTCGCGCTCACAGCAGTCCTCCTGTCACGGCTTCGAGATCTTCAAGGCGCAGCATGTTGGGGCCGTCGCTTAAAGCTTTGTCAGGATCGGGGTGGACCTCAAAGAAATACCCCGTGGCGCCGAAAGCCTGCGCGGCTTTGGCCATCATGGGCACGAAGCGGCGATCGCCGCCCGTGGAGCCGTTGCCCGAGCCCGGGCGCTGCACGCTGTGCGTGCAGTCCATGATCACCGTCGGCACTAACTCTTTCATGTCCGGAATATTGCGGAAATCGACAACGAGGTTGTTGTAGCCAAAGCAGCTGCCGCGCTCGGTAAGCCAGACCTCTTTGGCCCCGGCGTCGCGGGCTTTTTCCACGGGGTAGCGCATGTCTTTTCCTGAGAGGAACTGCGCTTTCTTGATATTGATGATCCTGCCGGTTTTGGCCGCGGCGGTGATGAGATCGGTCTGGCGGCAGAGGAATGCGGGGATCTGCAAAACATCGGCGACCTCGGACACCGGCTGCGCCTGCCAGGCCTCGTGGATGTCCGTGAGGATCTTAAGGCCGAATTCGTCTTTGACTTTTTTGAGCATGGCTACGCCTTTTTCAAGGCCCGGGCCGCGGAAGGAGCGCAGCGAGGTGCGGTTGGCTTTGTCAAACGAGGCTTTAAAGATGATCCGGATGCCGTAAGTGTCATTGAGCCTGACGATCTCGCGGGCAACCTCTGAGAGCAGCTCCTGCGATTCGATGACGCAGGGGCCGGCGATGAAAACGGGTTTCAAAGAAGCTCCTTGTGACGCGATAGACTGAACTTACATTCTAATTTGATTAAAAGACATTGCAAGAGCGGCATGACTGCTTCAGGGGTGCCCGCCTGGCAGGACCAGAGCCAGGGGCTGTGAGATGTTCAGCCAGGCCGGTTCGTTAACCCAAAAAACAGTGAAAAATAGATGATAAAATAAGATATAAGCATGAGGAACTGCCATATGAAACTCAGATATATTCAGCCGGGGATCGCTTCGCTTTCATACATTATGGCGCGCAGGCTCGCCTTTGCCGATAAGACAAATTACATTGAAATTCTTGAACGCCCTGATTCTCCTGACGTACCGGTTTTTCTGCGCCCGCGGCGCTTTGGCAAGACGCTGTTTACCGACATCCTGTTTAATTATTACGACAAAAGCAAGGCGCCGGACTTTGAGAACAACTTTAAGGGAACCTGGATTTACAGCCATCCCACCGAGTATAAAAATTCCTATTACTGCGTGAGGCTGGACTTCTCCTCTGTCACCTCAAAAGTCTCAGGGATCGCCGGCGGGCTGATCTCAGAGCTTTGCGGAGCTTTCAAGGATTTTTCGGACCGCTATCCCGACAGGGGGCTGCCGGCGAGCTTTTTTGAAAAGGATCCCGGCGATGATCCTGCAAAAGTTATAACCAGATTCATCGCCAATTTTCGCAGTCATTCAAAGTCCGGGGAATGGCTGTACTTCATCATCGATGAATACGATCATTTTATCAATGAGGTGCTCTCCAAAGACCGTGAAGCCTTCCGCGATCTGACATCAACCGAGGAGGGCCACAGCGGACTGGTCAAGTCTTTCTATACCTGCCTCAAACGCTACAAAGGCCCTGAGAAAGACAAGCCGATTGCAAAGATCTTCATGACCGGAGTGTCGGCGATCTCGCTGGATTCAATGACCTCAGGCTTCAACATCGGCACCAACATCAGCGCGGACGCCGAGTTCAACGCCATGGCCGGGTTCACGCATGACGAACTCTCACAGATCATCGATGAGACCGTGGATTTCAGCCTTTTAGGCGGCATAAACAAGGCTCAGATCATGGACGTTATGGAACAGCGCTATGACGGCTACCTGTTCTCAAAACAAGCGACGGAGAAGATCTTCTGCCCCAACATGTGCCTGACGTTCCTGCACAGCCTCATCAAAGAGCGTGAGATCCCTAGGGCTTTGACCGACAGCAGCTCCGACATGGACGCCGGCAAACTTGGAGGCATGCTCAACCTTGCCGAACCAGGCGTCGCCGATGAACTCACAGGCGCCATTTTCAGGCGCGAGGGAATTGCTTCAGGAGAGCCCAAAGATCTGAACCTGAACAAAGCAAATAATTTCGGCAGGGAGCAGGCGGTCTCGATACTGACGTACATGGGCTTTCTGACCCGTGATCCAAAGAGGACCGGCGATGCGAGCCTGGATGTCTGGTACCGTTGCCCCAACGAGGCCTGTTATCAGACCTTCCTCGACTGTGTGGCCGAGAATAGCGGCTTTGAAAGGCCGTACGGCATCAAACTTGAAAAACTCGCAGAGAATGGCGACATCGCGCCGCTTCTAAGCGAAGTCAGCCGCCAGATTAAAAAAATACCTTCAAGGGGCGGCTTCTCAGGCTTCAACGAACGCTCGCTGCAGCTCATCTTTTACTTCACCCTGGAAAACGGCGGGGCGGGCAAACTTGAGACGAAACTTGAGTGCGATGACGGAGAACACGGCGCCGCCGATATCTTCGCGCGCAGCCTGAAAAACGGCGGGCGGAACCTGCTTTTGGAGCTCAAATACCTGCCCAAAGCCAAAGGCACAGACCAGGCTGTAGCCGCAAAGCTTGAGGAGGCCAAAGCGCAGCTTGAGCGCTACCGCAAGGCGCTTAATTTCAAAGACGTGCAGAACCTCGACTGCTGGGCCATAGTCTTTGTGAACGCCGAGCCCAAGGCTGTTGAAAAACTGCCCTGACATACGGCACTTTCATAAAATGAAAATACAGCAGGTTTAGGCTTTGACCGGGACATACCGGCAATTGCACGTTTGTCGCTAATGCAAAATGCTGACAGTGGAAGATCCTGCAAAACTCACAGAGCGTTTTGGTCTTAGCGCTTGATGAGATCGGGGTTTTACCGTTTTGAAGGCCGGGATCAATTTCACTTAAGGATTTGGCAAGGGTTATTTGGAGGCGGAACAGCACCATGGATTTAGAAAAGCGCGCTCTGCTCAAGGCGCAGGCCGGCCCCGAAGACTTCAGCGCTTTCATAGAAAACGGCTACTACTATGTCGACAAAACCCGGTATATCAGGCCGATCTTCGAGGCTGATAACCGGCTGCTGCTGCTTCGGCCAAGGCGCTTTGGCAAAACCCTTACGATGAGCATGCTGCGGCGTTTCCTCGAGATGGACTACGAGCATCCCGGCGATATTTCAGCGCAGCAAAAACTCTTCAAGGGTTTGAAAGTGACTGAGGATCAGGAATTTTGCCAAAAACACATGGGCCGGTACCCGGTAGTGATGCTGACGCTCAAGGAAGTGGACGGGCTGGATTTCAGAAACGCCTGCGATCTGCTGGGAGAAACGGTATGGGATCTTGCCAACAGCTTTGAGTGGCTCAAAGACAGCCCCAGGCTCAATGACGGCGAGAAAAAATCTTTCAATAAACTTTTGGATGAGGATCTGCTGTGCTCAGGCACTGAGGCCGGCATCAAGACGCTGCAGACCTCGCTTAAGAAACTGTGCGGTTTTTTGCGCAAGCACTGCGGCAGGAAACCGGTTCTGCTTATAGATGAATACGACGTACCGCTGCAGAAAGCGGTAACTGGGAATTATTACGAGAAATTCAGCAAGGTGATCGGAGTCATGCTGGGGAGCGCCCTTAAGACGAACGGCGACGTCTGCAAGGGGATCCTTACAGGCTGCCTGAGGGCGACAAAAGAGGGGATCTTCACCGGGCTTAACAATTTCACTGTTGACTCGGTGTTAACTCAAAGTGACAGCCTTTGCACCGCTTTAGGCTTCACTCCCGATGAGGTCAAAGCCATGCTGGGCTATTACGGCTTCGAAGATTTCTACGAAAAGACCAGAAGCTGGTACGACGGCTACAGCATTAACGGCCGTGAGCTCTTTTGTCCGTGGGATGTCAGCTGTTATGTCGAGGCGCTGTGCGACAAGCATGATCCGGCCAAGGTCAGGCCGGAGGCTTACTGGAACAAAACGAGCAGCAGCCGGATCCTCACTCAGTTTATGCCGGGGCTTGATGAAGCCAATGCCGAAAAACTTCAGGAACTGCTCGACGGCGGGAGCATTGAAGTCAGGATCGATGAAGGCATGAATTACGGCGAACTCGATTTGAACGATCCCGCTCAGTTTTGGAACCTGCTGGTTTATGCCGGCTATCTGACGCTGGTAAAAGCAGGCGAGCGCAGCGAACACGAGTTCCGCATTC
Source organism: Succinatimonas sp. UBA7265 (assembly GCA_002473165.1). Taxonomy (GTDB): domain Bacteria; phylum Pseudomonadota; class Gammaproteobacteria; order Enterobacterales; family Succinivibrionaceae; genus Succinivibrio. The sequence goes on along the minus strand of DKSD01000011.1, from coordinate 55,727 downwards.
CCAATGCCGAGGTCAGGCAGTGTTTTAATGACAATATCATGGCCTATTACCGCAAAAGAGGCGGCAGATATTTTGACAGTTATTCAAAGAAGATCGTGGAACAGCTGCTCTGCGGCAATGCCGATGAGCTGTCAGCGGCTTTAGGCAGCGCTCTGAGTGTGTTTGTTTCGTCACGCGATCTTGCCGGCAGGGAGCCCAAAGAAATCAATTACCACGGCATGCTCAACGGGATCCTCGTTTCATCGTCAGATCTGATTTCCGCTCTCTCTTCCAATACCGACAGCGGAGAGGGCTATGCTGACATCACGTTCCTCTCCCGGGATCGGAAAACCGGAGTGGTGATCGAGCTTAAATATGCCGCAAATCGCAAAGATCTGAGCAAAAAAGCCTCTGAGGCTATTGAGCAAATTGAGGACCAGGACTATGCCGAGGCTGTAAGGCAGCAAGGCATGCGCAGGATCTTAGGTTTTGGCATCGCTTTCTGCCGCCGCCAGTGCGCCGTGGCTGTCAAAGATCTGAAAGTTAAGGCTTAGGCCTGAGCGCGGCTTCAGCCAAAACGCCGGCAAAAAGCCCCCGGGACCCTGAGGATCCCGGGGGCTTATGGCATTAAGCGCGCTTAGATCACGCCCTGGGCGATCATGGCCTCGGCGACCTTGCGGAAGCCGGCGATATTGGCGCCGAGCACCAGGTTGCCGTCGAGCTTGAACTCGCGGGCGGTGGCGGCAGCGTTGTTGTAGAGGTTCGTCATGATGTTGTGCAGCTTGCCGTCGACCTCTTCAAAAGTCCAGGCGGTCATGCCGGCGTTCTGCTCCATCTCGAGCTGGGAGGTGGCCACGCCGCCGGCGTTGGCAGCCTTGGCCGGGCCGTAGGCGATGCCGGCCTTTAAGAACTCGTTGATGGCGCCGATCGTCGAAGGCATGTTCGCGCCCTCGGCGACGCACTTGCAGCCGTTCTTTAACAGGGCCTTGGCGTCCTCTTCGTTAAGCTCGTTCTGCGTCGCGCACGGGAAGGCGGCGTCGACCTTGACGTCCCACACCGGGTGGCGGCCTGCAGGGTAGGCGGAAACCGGGGTGAACTTGGCGGTGGGCACGAGCTCGGCGTAGCGGGAGAGCGGGGCGCGCTCCTGCTGCTTGACCTGCTCGAGCACGTCGACCTTGATGCCGTTAGGATCGTAGATGAAGCCGCGGGAGTCGGACACGGTGACCGGGGTGGCGCCCATCTGGTAGAGCTTCTCGCAGCAGTAGGTGGCGACGTTGCCGGCGCCTGAGACGGAGCAGATCTTGCCCTTTAAGGAATCGCCGCGGTCTTTGAGCATGGCGTCGGTGAAGTACACGAGGCCGTAGCCCGTGGCCTCGGTGCGGGCCAGCGAGCCGCCGTAGGTCAGGCCCTTGCCGGTGAGGATGCCCTCATAGCGGGTCGTCAGGCGCTTGTAGGCGCCGTAGAGGTAGCCGATCTCGCGGCCGCCGACGCCGATGTCGCCGGCCGGCACGTCGACGGTGGCGCCGATGTAGCGGTAAAGCTGGATCATGAAGGCCTGGCAGAAGCGCATGACCTCGTTGTCGGACTTGCCCTTGGGATCAAAGTCCGCGCCGCCCTTGGCGCCGCCGATGGGGGTGCCGGTGAGCGAGTTCTTTAAGATCTGCTCGAGGCCTAAGAACTTTAAGATGCCCTCATTTACGGAAGGGTGGAAGCGCAGGCCGCCCTTGTAGGGGCCGATCGCGCTGTTAAACTGCACGCGGTAGCCGTGGTTTACCTGGATCTGGCCCTTGTCGTCAACCCATTCGACGCGGAAGGAGAAAGTCCTCTCCGGCTCGGTCAGGCGCTCGAGGATCTTGTTCTTCTCGTAAACCGGGTTCTTGTCGAGCGCCGGCTGCAGCGTCTTTAAGATCTCCTCGGCAGCCTGGAGGAATTCAGGCTGGTAAGGATAGCGGGCCTTGAGAGCGGACAGTACGTTTTCTGAATATGACATAAGGTGTTAATCCTCCCACGGATTAAGGTTTTGGGGTTCAGTTAAACTGAAGTAAATTTACCTTATCCGTTCGCCGTGGTGCAATAAAGGCCGTTTTTCTGCACCAAAATCGCACCGCTTGCGCAAACTTACCGCAAATAATCCATATAACAATAAACTAAAACTGACAGTTCAGTAAATTCAGCCCGCCCGTTCTTTGTGCGCCCTGCCCCAAAATGAGGAAAACGCCGCCCTGATCACAGCCTGAGACGGGCGCAAAAAAGCGCCCCCGTTTTTACGGGAGCGCCTTGAATCTGCTTTAAGCGCGTTTAGCGGTGGGGCACGGTGCAGAGGAAGCGGTCGACCGCCTCGGCGCACAGCCTGCCTTCAGCCAGCGCCCACACGACGAGCGACTGGCCGCGGCGGCCGTCGCCTGCGGCGAACACCTTGGGATCGGAGGTGCAAAAAGCCTCAGGGCCTTCGTATGCCGCCTCAAGGCTGCCGCGCGCCGTCGTCTTAAGCCCGAACTCCTCTGCAAGGTGCGCGGAGGGATGGGCGTAGCCCATGGCGATGAGCGCCACGTCGGCATCCATGCGCCCTTCGGTGCCCTTGATGCCCTCAAAGTGATGCCCCTCGCCCCATTTGACCTTCTGCGTGGTGATTGCGCTAAGAGCGCCGTCTTTGCCTTCAAACGACGTGGTGTTCGTCGAGAACAGGCGGGTGCAGCCCTCCTCCTGCGAAGGGGAGGTGCGTTTGATGCGCTTCCAGTCAGGCCAGGCTTCCATGATGTCCACCGTGGCCGGCAGCTCGTCGTGGTAGTCAAGCTGGGTGACCTCGGAGGCGCCTTTGCGGATCGCCGTGCCGATGCAGTCGGAAGCCGTCTCGCCGCCGCCGATGACCACGACCTTCTTGCCGCGCACATCCACGGGGTTCTCGCCCTCGCCCTGCATCTCAAGGTTCTGGCCGATGAGGAACTCGAGCGCGAAATACACGCCTTTAAGCTCGCGGCCTTTGATCTTAAGATCACGCGGGACCTCGGAGCCCGGGCAGAGCACCACGGCGTCGAATTTGGCCTTGAGCTCCTCAGGGGAGATCACCTCCGAGGCATTGCAGAACACCCCGGTGTCGCGATCGCCTTTTTTGCCCACGAGCACGCCGGGGCGGAAGATGATCCCCTCGGCCTCCATGAGCGCCAGGCGGCGGTCTAAGATCTCCTTGGGCAGCTTGAAGTCAGGGATGCCGTAGCGCAACAGGCCGCCGATGCGATCGTTTTTCTCAAACACCGTGACCTGGTGGCCGCGGCGCCCCAGCGCCTGGGCGCAGGCGAGGGCCGCCGGGCCTGAGCCCACGATCGCGACTTTCTTAAACGTGCGGTGCACCGAGGGCTCGGCGTGCATCAGCCCGTGCTCAAAGGCGTATTCGGCGATCTTGCGCTCTATGCTCTTTATGCCCACCGGATCGCGGTGGATCCCCAGCGTGCAGCCCTCCTCGCACAGCGCCGGGCAGAGCCTGCCGGTGAGCTCGGGGAAGGGGCTGGTGCTCTGCAGCACGTTCAGGGCCTTGGAGAATTCGCCCTGGCAGGCGAAATCGTTGAAGTCCGGGATGATGTTGTGCAGCGGGCATTTGTGCATGCAAAACGGCGTGCCGCAGTCCATGCAGCGCCCGGCCTGGATTTTGGCGTCGGCATCCGAGAGCGTCGCGTAGTACTCTTTGAAGTTTTTGATGCGCTCGGAGACCGGAGCCTTGGCAGGCTCGATGCGCTCGTAATCGAGAAAGCCTCTTTCAAAACCCATGTTATTTTTCCTCCTGCAGTCTCTTTAAGGCGCGGTAGTACTCGGCCGGGAAGACTTTCACAAAATGCGGCAGCGCTTTCTTGAAGTTCCTGAGCAGCTCCTGGGCAAACGGGCTTTGCGTGTGCTCGACGTGCTGCTTTAAGAGCCTGCGGATGAGCGCCTCGTCGCTCATGCCCTCATGCAAAGGCACGCGCGGATCGGCGTTCTTCTCGGGCACGACGTTGGAGACGAGGAAGTCCTCTTTGGCAAGGCGCGAGCGGAACGCCCCGTCCTCGTCTAAGACATAGGCAACGCCGCCGGTCATGCCGGCGCCGAAGTTGCGCCCGGTCTTGCCCAAAACGAGCACGGTGCCGCCGGTCATGTACTCGCAGCCGTGATCGCCTAAGCCTTCGCACACGGCGAAGGCGCCGGAGTTTCTCACGGCAAAGCGCTCGCCGGTGACGCCTGAGAGGTAGGCCTCGCCCGAGGTCGCACCGTAGAGGCAGGTGTTGCCGGCGATGATGTTCTCGCGCCTGTCGCCTGTGAACTCCTCATAAGGGCGCACGCTGATGGAGCCGCCTGAGAGGCCTTTGCCCACATAGTCGTTGGCCTCGCCCGTGAGGCTGATGCTCACGCCTTTTTCCAGGAACGCGCCCAGGGACTGCCCGGCCGTGCCGTGCAGCCTGATGCTTACAAAGCCTGCGGGGAAGTCCTTGCCGGTTGCGGCCAGGTACCCTGAGGTCAGCGTGCCCACGGTGCGGTTGACGTTGCGCACCTCGCTTTCGATGACCACCGGCTTATGGTCCGCCACGGCCTGCTTTACCTTTTGGGCAAAGCTGTTGTCCAAGGCCTTGTCAAGCTCGTGCTCCTGGCTTACCTCCTGATGGCGCGGCTCCTTTGAGAGCGCGGGATCGGTAAAGAAGATCTTTGTGAACGAGAGCTTGTTGGCCTTCTCAAACTGCGGCTCGTCGAGCTTCTTTAGCAGATCGGCCCTGCCGATGAGATCGTCAAAGCGCTTAAAGCCTAACTGCGCCATGTACTCGCGCACCTCGCGGGCGACAAAGCGGAAGTAGTTCTCCACGGCCTCGGGGGCGCCGGTGAACTGGGCGCGCAGTTCAGGGTCCTGCGTGGCGATGCCGGCAGGGCAGGTGTTCTTCTGGCACTTGCGCATCATGGTGCAGCCTAAGCACACCAGAGGCGCCGTGCCAAAGCCGAACTCGTCGGCGCCTAAAAGGCCGCCGATGATCACGTCGCGGCCGGTCTTGATCTGGCCGTCGACCTGCAAGCGCACGCGCGATCTCAGGCGGTTCATCACCAGGGTCTGCTGCACGTCGGCAAGGCCGGTTTCCCAGGCGGTGCCGGCGTATTTCATGGACGAGGCCGGAGCCGCGCCCGTGCCGCCGTCGTGGCCTGAGATCACGATGTGATCGGCCTTGCATTTGGCAACGCCCGCGGCCACGGTGCCTATGCCCACCTCGGAGACCAGCTTTACGGAGATCGCCGCCTTGGGGTTGGTGAGCTTGAGATCGAAGATGAGCTGGGCCAGATCTTCGATGGAGTAAATGTCATGGTGCGGGGGCGGGGAGATAAGCCCGATCCCGGGCAGGCTGTGGCGCAGGCGCCCGATATAGGCCGAAACCTTGTGGCCGGGCAGCTGGCCGCCCTCGCCGGGCTTGGCGCCCTGGGCCATCTTGATCTGGATCATGTCAGCGTGCGCCAAAAAATCCGCCGTGACGCCAAAGCGGCCGGAGGCCACCTGGCGCACGCGCGAGCGCAGGCTGTCGCCCTTATGCAGCGGCATGTCCTTGACGACAACGTCGTCGCCTAACACCGCCTTTAAGGTCGTGTCCTTGGTGATCACGGCATCGCGGTTGGAGTCCTCGCCGCCCTCGCCTGAATTGGACATCATGCCCAGGCGGTTGGCGGCCACGGCCAGGGCCGTGTGCGCCTCCGTGGAGATGGCGCCCATGGACATGGCCGAGACGGCAAAGCGCTTTACAATGCTCTCCTCGCTCTCGACCTCATCAAGCGGCACGCTCCTGGTGTCCTTGAACGCGAACATGCCGCGCAGCGTCATGAGGCGCTGCGACTGATCGTTGATGATGCGCGCGTACTTTTTGTAGGTCTCGTAGTCGTTGCGGCGCACGGCGCGCTGCAGATCGACGACGGCGTCCGGCGTCCACATGTGCTCCTCGGCGCCGTATCTCCAGTTGAGATCGCCGCCTGAGAGCAGCGAGCGATCGCTCTGGTTTAAGCGCTCGAAGGCCTGGGAGTGGATCTTTACGGCCTCGTCGGCGACATCAAAGAGCCCGACGCCGCCCACCTGGGTTGCGGTGTTTGTAAAGTAGCGATCCACAAACTCCTGGGAAAGCCCCACGGCCTCAAAGATCTGCGCGCCGGTGTAGGACATGTAGGTGGAGATGCCCATCTTCGACATGGTCTTGTACAGCCCCGCGTCGATGGCGTGCACGTAGTTTTGCAGGTACTCCTGCTGCTGCTCGGGCGTTTTGGCCATGGATTTGACGACGGCGAACGCGGCGTAAGGGTTCACGGCCTCGGCGCCGTAGCCGCCTAAGAGCGCGAACTGGTGCACGGTGCGGGCAGAGCCCGTCTCGACCACAAGGCCGGTGCTCGTGCGCATCCCGTGCTGCACCAGGCACTGGTGCACGGCCGAGGTCGCCAAAAGCGCCGGGATCGCCAGGCGCGATTCGCTCACCTTGCGATCGGTGATGATCAGGATGTTTTTGCCGGATTTTACGGCGTCGACGGCCGCGGCCATGATGGACGCCAGGCGCGCCTCGATGCCGTCCTTGCCCCAGGAGAGCGGGTAGGTGATGTCCAGTTCCTGCGAGCGGAATTTTGAACCCGTAAAGGCCGCGATGTTGCGGATCTTCTCCATGTCCTCGTCCGAGAGCACCGGCTGGGTGATCTCAAGGCGCACCGGCGGATTGTTGTCCATGATGTTCAAAAGGTCCGGGCGCGGGCCGATGAACGACACCAGCGAGGTCACCATGGCCTCGCGGATCGGATCTATAGGCGGGTTCGTCACCTGGGCAAAGAGCTGGCGGAAGTAATCGTATAAAAGCCGCGGCTTTTTGGAGAGCACCGCAAGCGGCGCGTCGTTGCCCATGGAGAGCACCGGCTCTTTGCCGTTGACGGCTTTGGGCTTTAACAGGCGCTCGACATCCTCGCGGGTGTAGCCGAACACGCCCATGAGCGCTTTGAGGCTCAGGTTCAAAGGCAGGCGCTCCGGAGCCTCTTTGATGTCAGAGAGGCGGATGCGCACTTTCTCGATCCACTCAGGGTAGGGGCGCGCGGTGGCCAGGGAGTTTTTGATCTCTTTATCCGAGATGATGCGGCCCTGCTCGGTGTCAATTAAGAGCATGCGGCCAGGCTCCAGGCGCCAGTGCTTTAACACGCGCTTTTCATCGAGGTTTAACACGCCCGCTTCCGAGGCCATGATCACGAGGTTGTCGCGGGTGATGAGGTAGCGCGCCGGGCGCAGGCCGTTGCGATCGAGTGTCGCGCCGACCTGGCGGCCGTCCGTGAATGCCACGGCCGCCGGGCCGTCCCAAGGCTCCATCATGGCCGCGTAATACTCATAGAACGCTCTGAGCTTGGGATCCATGAGCTGATCTTTTTCCCAGGCAGAGGGGATCATCATCATGGCCGCCTGCGCCATGGAATAGCCTGACATCGTCAAAAGCTCAAAGACGTTGTCAAAGGAGGCGGAGTCCGACTGCCCCTGGAAGATGAGCGGCCAGAGTTTTTGCAGATCGTCGCCGAACACCGGGGAGCTGATGTGCTTCTCGCGGGCGCGGATCCAGTTGAAGTTGCCGCGCAGCGTGTTGATCTCGCCGTTGTGGGCGATCATGCGGAAAGGATGGGCCAGCGACCACTGCGGGAAGGTGTTCGTGGAAAAGCGCTGGTGGATTAAGGCGATGGCCGACACGCAGCGCGAGTCTTTGAGATCGCGGTAGTACTCGCCGACCTGGCGGGCCAAAAGCTGGCCTTTGTACACGATGGTGCGCGCCGAGAGCGAGGGAATGTAGAACTCTTTGCAGTGCTTTAGATTCAGGTTGCGAATGGCGATGGAGCAGCGCTTGCGGATGATGTAGAGCTTGCGCTCGAGCGCGTCTGTCACCAGCACGTCCGGGCTGTGCCCAATGAAGATCTGGCGGATCACCGGCTCTTTCTGGCGCACGGCCGGCGACATCGGCAGCGCTTCGTCCACCGGGACGTCGCGCCAGCCTAAGATCGTCTGGCCTTCGGCGGCCACGGCGCGCTCGATCTCCTCCTGGCAGGCATGGCGCGAGGCCTCCTCGCGGGGCAGGAACACCATGCCCACGCCGTATTCGCCTGAGGGCGGCAGCGTCACGCCAGCGGCGGTCATGTCGTCGCGAAAGAGCTTGTCGGGGATCTGGATGAGGATGCCCGCGCCGTCGCCCTGCAGCGGATCGGCGCCCACCGCGCCGCGGTGGGTGAGGTTCTTGAGCACCTCAAGGGCCTGCACCACGAGGCTGTGGCTCTTCTCGCCCTTGATGTGCGCGATAAAGCCGACGCCGCAGGCGTCATGCTCCATCTGCGGGTTGTATAGACCTTTCTGTGCCATTTGGTCACCTGTCTTGCTGCAGGGCGCGACCTGCAGGGGAAAAACAAGGCCCCAAAAGCGGGGCCTGAGTTACGCTTGCAAAAGCCCGGACGCGCCGGGCTTTGACGTATTTTAGATCAGAGGCTGTAGTACAGCTCGAACTCGGCCGGAGCAGGAGTTGAACGCACCTTGGTGTCTTCCTCGGTCTTGAGATCGATGTAGGAGCCGATGAAGTCCTCGGAGAACACGCCGCCCTGGAGCAGGAAGTCCTTGTCAGCCTGCAGGCTCTTTAAGGCTTCCTCAAGGGAAGTGCACACCTGCGGGATCTTCTGGGCTTCCTCAGGAGGCAGATCGTAGAGGTTCTTGTCCATAGGATCGCCCGGCTCGATGTGGTTCAGGATACCGTCGAGACCGGCCATGAGCATGGCGGAGAACGCGAGGTAAGGGTTGGCCATGCAGTCAGGGAAGCGGACTTCGATGTGGGCGCCCTTGGGGTTGATCGAGTACGGGATGCGGATCGAAGCCGAGCGGTTGTTGGCGGAGTAGGCCAGCATGAGCGGGGCTTCAAAGTGCGGCACCAGGCGCTTGTAAGAGTTCGTCGAAGGGTTCGTGAAGGCGTTTAAGGCCTTGGCATGCTTGATGATGCCGCCGATGTACCACAGCGCTTCCTGGGACAGGCCGCCGTAGAGGGAGCCGGCGAAGATGTTCGTGCCGTTCTTGCCGATGGACTGATGGCAGTGCATGCCGTTGCCGTTGTCGCCGTAAATGGGCTTAGGCATAAACGTGGCGGTCTTGCCGTACTGGAAGGCGACGTTCTGCACGATGTACTTGTACATCAAGACTTCATCGGCCTTTCTGGTCAGCGATCTGAAAGCGGTGGCGATTTCGTTCTGGCCGGCGGTGGCGACTTCGTGGTGGTGAGCCTCAAGCTCCATGCCCATCTTGGCCATCACTTTGCACATGGCAGAGCGGATGTTCTGTGAGGAGTCGACCGGCGGAACCGGGAAGTAGCCGCCTTTGACGGCCGGGCGGTAGCCCTTGTTGCCGCCTTCGTAATCGGCGTCGCTGTTCCAGGCGGCCTCGACATCGTCGATCTCGACCATGGAACCTTTCATCTCGGTCTTAAAGCGCACGGAGTCGAACAGGAAGAACTCAGGCTCCGGGCCGAAGTAGGAAGCGTCGCCCACGCCGGTGGACTTTAAGTATTCCTCGGCGCGCTTGGCGATGGAGCGCGGATCCCTTGAATAGCCGGTCATGGTCTGCGGCTCTAAAATGTCGCAGCGGATGAGGATGGTCGGATCAGCGTAGAAAGGATCGAGCACCACGGTGGAGATGTCCGGCATCAGGATCATGTCGGACTTGTCGATGCCGCGCCAGCCGGCGATCGAGGAACCGTCGAACATCTTGCCCTGCGAGAAGAACTTCTCGGTGACGGCGGAGATCGGCAGGGAAATGTGCTGCTCTTTGCCGCGGGTGTCAGTGAACCTGAGGTCCGCAAACTTAACGTCGTTGTCTTTAATCAGTTTGCTAACATCGCTAAATTCCATCTGGAACGCTCCATTTACAAGTGAATTCAAAAATTCTTTATGGCTGAATTTTGCTTTGCCTGAAGGCGGATGTCAAAGGACGGGCCGCGGAGGTGCGTCCCGTCACCGCGCACGGGCATGACTGCACTTAAAATGTGCATTAAAGTTAATTGACTGTTTATAAAAATTTTAAAGCCAAAAAACGGCGCTCGGGCAAGGGATGAGGCAGAAGACCGCGGCAGGGGAGAGCGGCGCTATCTCGACTATTTAACGCGCCCGATCATGGAGTTATTGAGATAATTTTACAAAATGCCCAAAAGCTGAGCATGCACTGTAAAAGAGCGCTTAAAAACGATCAAAATCGCGAGTATTCCGCAGCGGTGCAGCCGCGGCATCACAAAGGCGCAGCGGCCGCTCTTAAATCTCCAATGAGAGCACCTGCTGCACCAGTTCGAGATCGTCGAGATCAAAAAGCGCCTCGCGCACCGGCTTCATGCCTTTTTTTAGGTAGAAGCCCAGCTGCGGGTTTGAGTGGCTCACCAAAAGCTCGGCCGTGCATCTTTGCGGGTGCTCTTTTTTAATGGCGGAGACGATCTCGTCGAAGAGCGCGCTGCCCGCGCCCTGATCCTGGTAGCCTTCGATGACATAGAGCTTGTTGATGAGATAGAGATCGGGACCCTGTTTTAAATAGGAGCCAAAAGCGCAGTCCGTGCCGTCTTTTGAGGCGATGAGGATGCGCTCTCCCTCTGAGAGGTTGTTTTGCAGCACTTCCTGGGAGAACAGGCGGTCTGCCATGTAGTCGATCTCGCCGGTGGTGAGCACTCCGGAGAATTCCGAGGGCAGGGCGTTATAAGCCAGATCCTGCAGCTTTTGGGCCTCGCCGGCCTCGGCTTTGCGGAAAACGTAATTTCCCATGTGAGCCTCCATGCGCGCTTTTTTCCAGTATATACAGGAATTTTCTTGTAACCTCCCTGAATATGCTAAAAAAACCGTGAAATTTTGCGTTTGCGCACGTTTTTGCGGGCTGGTTCACGGTTTTTGCCGGCGTTTTGACCCTTACAGCGCCCTGGCGCCCTCACACCCCGTTTGATCTAAGGCGGTAGAAGAACAGCGGCGGGATGGCGATCCCCAGGCAGATGGAGAGCAGGATGGCAAAGCAGCGCATGCCGTGGTGGACGATGAGGTAGGCGTTTTGATCTATAAGCCGCTGCGGATCATCGATGACGCCGTACAGCGCCACGAGGCAGGTGTAGGCGTCCATGCCCGGGATGAGCGGGATGACGGAGGCCACGGTGAACACCGGGCGCGGCACGCAGAGCCTGGGCGCCACCCAGATAAACAGCAGCGAGGTCACGGCGCAGGAGAGAAAGGTCGCGACGGCCACCTCGGTCCCGGCCCCTGAAAACAGCGCCGTGCGCAGCATGCGCGTCAGCGCGCCGCCCAGAGCCACGTAAGGCAGGAAGCGCGCGGGCACGGCAAAGAGCATGGCAAAGGCCACGGCGATGAAAGCGGCGGCGCCGCCTTCCATGAGGATGCGCAGCGCGAGCGCGTCAGACATTTTCGATGATCCCCGTAAACCACAGCGCCCCGAGCAGTCCCATGGCGGCGGCCATGGTCAGCACGACCGAGTGCATGAGCCGGAACACTCCGGTCTCGAGGTAGCCTTTGAACACGTCCAAAAATCCGTTCATGTACGGGTACCCAGGCACGAGCAGCAGCGTCGTGGCCATGATCGCCAGGCGCATCTCGCCCTCGTCGGCGCCGGTCACATAGCGCGAGGCCAGCATGGCGGCGCTGCAGCCTGAAAAGGCGGCGACGATGAACACGAAGGCCGTGAAGTAGCCGCGCGCGCTCATGCAAAAGCGCACGGCCATGAGCACGAAGCCGCCTGCGAGCGCGGCGAGGCACACCTTGAGATCGCCGCCGTTGCAGAAGGCAAAGCACAGCGCCGCGAAAGCCTCGATGACGCATAAAAACCTGGGATCGTAGCGCGGCGAGCCGACAGCTTCCGCCGCCTGCTCAAATTCCTCAAATGAGCCGAAACCGTCGCGCAGGAAGCGGGCGCACAAAAGCGAGATCTCTGAAACCTCGCTCATGTTGATGCCGAAGGCGCGGATCTTGCGCTGGGCGCACTCGCGCGCGCAGCCCTGGCAGATCTCAATCCAGATGACCGAGCGCGTCACGATGATCTCAGGGGGCTCCAGATGCAGCTTTTCACAGAGTTTCTCGAGCGTCTGCATGATAAGCCGCGTTTCCGCGCCTGAGACGGCCAGTTTCCAGCCTATGAGGCACAGCAGCCTGGCTCGCTGTTTAAGGCGCGCGCGCCCTTTTAAATACGCCGGGGTTTTGTACATGGCAGATCTTTCAGGCAAGCATTTCGTGACACACGGATCAGTAAAACACGCACTCGCCTGAGTCCACGGCGCTGCGACCCTCAATTACCTTGTGGGCGGAGACGTGTTCTTCCATTGAGCCGTCCTTGTGCTCGATAAAGATGAAATCCGGGCAGGCAGGGCGGCGGTGATGCACGCCTTCGCCTGAGGGATCGGTGGTGTATGCAGCCTCCATGGTGGCAAAGGCGGCGCCTGATACCAGCAGCAGTGAAAAAGCGGCGGCAGCGGCAAAAGTCTTCATGTTGTAAGTCCTCTTTAATTGCAAAACCAGCCGGGACAGACGCCCGGCCCAGGTAACGGAGGCATTGTAGGGCGGCCGGGATTGCGGACGGCAAAACGGCGCAGATAACGCCTGCCTAGATGCGCAGCCGCCGTGGCATAGATGTGCCTTAAAAAATAATTTTATGAATTTACAAAATGATACAAGAGCATCTATCCCCACGCGGGCCCAAAAGCCGCATGATCACGGTGCGATTGCACATATCTAGGGGATAAGCACCATGGATAAGACAACACCTCCCATCCCGCGCCTTGAGCCGCTTTTGGCGCTGCGCAGCGGCAGGTTTTACTACCTGTGCACCTATGAGAACGCCTGGGACAGTCAAAAAGGCCGTTCGTACCGCAGCTCGACGACCTCGGTGGGCAAGATCCTCTCAGGGCGCAAGGACGGGGAGGTGGAGTGGAAGGATTTCTACCTGAAAAAGCACCCGGAGCTCAGAGCGTTCAAGACCTCAAGGGGAGCGGACGGCGCGCTGAGCTTCACGCCTGCGGAACCTGATGCCGCGCCTTTTGGCGCTTTGCGGCCGCACCTTTCCTTTGGCGCCACGAAAACGCTTTGGGATCTCATAAAGCGCAGCCCGCTTGAGGAGGCGCTCGAGCTGACGTTCAGCCGCTACTCCGACTGGCGCAAGATCCTCTCGCTGGCCTTTTTCCTGGTGCTGGGCACCGAGCGCCTCTCCCCGAGGCTTGTGGAATTTACGAAGAACTTTTACCTGCCATGGACACAGGTGATCACGGCGCGCGAGGTGCGGCGGCTGTTCTCCAGGATCACGGCGCAAAAACGGGCGCTGTTCCTCTCAAGGCTGGGGGCGTGCCTGGGCGAAAACAGCGAAGTGCTCGTCTACTGCTCAAGCCCGGGCTTTAAGCGCCACAACCGCATGTCCTGGTCGGCGCGCGCCGAGTTTGCCGATGAGGACGGCGAGGGCGATCGCAGCTGCCTGATGGCCGTCGAGCGCGACAGCTGCCTGCCTTTGTGCTACTGCCTGATGGGAAAAAGCCGCCTGACAAGCCCCGAGGCCTTAAGGGCTGCGGTGGCGCGGCTGACGCGCCGCGATTTAGGCGGCAGGCTCATGCTCATAGGCGATCGCGGCTACGCCGGACCGCAGGCGATTTCAGGCTTTTTGCGCGGCGGTCTGCATTTTCTGGTAAACCCGCGCACCCACCACGGGATCTTCGATCGGATCATGCAGCTCTCGCGGCGGCATCTGTTTGCCCTGAGCGCCTACCATCCGGTGATCGGCTGCGCGGTGTTCACAAAGAGGGTGCGCTGGAACTGGCACCTGGGCGGCGGCAGGCGGCGCAGCGCGCTTTTGTGGCTGCACATCTATTTTGATGAGAATGTGTATAACCAGACCCGCGAGCGCTTAAAGCGCGGGATCGGCCTGGTGTACGAGGCGCTGGAGCGCGGCGATCCGCTGCCTGAGGATCTGCAGGCGATCCGCGAGCGCTACATGCGCGACGACGAGGGCTCAGGCGCGCTTAAGGTGGTCGAGGAGGCCGTGCAGCTCGCGCTCGACCGCCGCAGCGTCAGGCTGCTGCTCTCAGATGCCTGGGACGATCCGGTCAAAGCCTTTTGCGACTATTTTGACCGCAATGAGATCTGGGCGGGCTTTCGCACCTGCCGGGAGCGGCTCTCCAGCGGCGCCGTGTTAAGCAACGATCTGTCGGACGAGGACGCCAAGGATTTTGTGCAGTTTTTAGCCTGCGCGATTTCCTTAATGCTCAGGCGCGCTTTAAGCCGCGCCGGCAGCGCCGTGGCAGGGCTGCCTTACAACTCAGACGATGTGGTTTTAGGCATGCTCTCGGGCATAGAGCTCAATTACACCAAACGCTACGGCGCCGCCGTCAGCGAACCTTCGCGCACGCTGAGCGCGCTGCTAGAGGCTTTAAACGTGGATTTAAGCTGCACAGAGCAGGAGTGGCCGGGCGCCGAGGTCGCGGCGGCCGCTTTGAGCGAGGAGCGCGACTACGCCGCCCCTGATCAGGCGGCGCAGCCCCGGCTGACGCGCGAGGAGCTCATCTACCGCCGCCTTTCCTAAAAAAAAACCGCCTGGCTGTTTCAGGCGGTTTTGTGTCAGCAGCGCTTACTTGCTGTCTTTGAACTGCAGATCTTTGAGCTTCTTATACTCGCCGTTTTTCGCGCACAGTTCCTCGTCCGTGCCCTGCTCGATGATGCGGCCGTGGTTTATATAGCAGATCATGTCCGCGCCGGTGACCGTGGAGAGGCGGTGGGCGATCACAAAGCAGGTCCGGCCTTTCATGAGCTTTTCCAGCGCCATGCGGATGTAGTGCTCCGACTTGCTGTCCAAAGCGCTCGTGGCCTCGTCCAACAGCAGGATCGGGCTGTTCCTTAAGATGGCGCGCGCGATCGCGATACGCTGCTTTTGGCCTCCTGAGAGCAGATCGCCGCGCTCGCCCACCAGCATGCGGTAGCCGCCCGGAAGCTCGCGGATGAACTCGTCGGCGTATGCGGCTTTGGCCGCGGCGTAAACCTGCTCGTCCGTGGCGTCAGGGGAGCCGTAGCGGATGTTGGCCATGACGGTGTCGTTAAAGAGGAACACGTCCTGGGAGACGATGGAGATGGACTTGCGCAGCGACGCGAGCTTTATCTTGCGCAGATCCGTGCCGTTGAAGCTCACCGAGCCGCTTTTAGGATCGTAAAAGCGCAGCAGCAGGTTGAAGATCGTGGACTTGCCGCCGCCGCTGGGGCCTACAAAGGCGCAGATCTTCCCGGCGGGGACGTCAAGGCGGAGATCGTTTACCACATCGCCTTCTTTGGGATCGTAGGCAAACCTCACGTGATCGAGCTTCACGCTGATGCGCTGATCGTTAAAGTCTTTGGCGTCCGGGGCGTCCTTGATCGCGGATTGACGGTCGAGCATCGAGAACAGGCCTTCTGCGGCGATCAGGCCCTCCTGGATGCCGCCGCTTACGGAGGAGAGCGACTTCACCGGCTTGTAGGCGGCTGTCATGGCCAACAGGAAGGCCGTGAAATCGCCGGTCGTGAGCTCGCCTGCCGTGATGTACTCGCCGCCTGCGATCAGCGCGCCGCACAGGCCCATGGAGATCAGGATCTCCAAAAGCGGGGACTGAATGCCCGAAAGCCGCGCCCCCTGCATGCCGACTTTGACCTTGCGATCCTCGGTGTCGGAGATCTTGTCGTACTCGGTTTTCTCCGTGCAGAAGGCCTGCACGGTCTTGATCCCCTGGTAGGCCTCGGAGATCTGCGTCATGGATTTGCCGTCCAAGGCAAAGCGGTGGCGCGCGACGACGCGGCGGCGCCTGGCGATGAGCGTCATGACGAGGGCGATGAGCGGCCCTAAGATAAACATGGTGATCGTAAGCCTGGGCGAGTACCAGAACATCAGCGAGATCATGATGACGAGTGTCGAGGCGTTCTGAATGATGCTCATGACGCCCGAGGTCACCATGTTGAGCATGGCGCTGGCAAGTCCCACAAAGATGTTCATCATCATGCCCGAGTGCGTGGTCTGGAAGAAGTCCATGGAGAGCGTCATCATGTGCTTAAACAGGCGCTTTCTGAGCGCGGCCGCGCCTTTAAAGCCCACTCTGGCGATCGACACGGTCTTGGAGAACGTGAAGATGCTCTTTAGGAAATAGGCGCCGATGAGCTCAAGGCCGATCATGTACAGCGAGTTCATGTTCTTTTCGACGAAGCCTTCGTCGATGATCTTCTGCACGAGCGTGATGGCAAAGCCTTCTGCCGACGAGGCGAGGATGGTGCAGATGACGCCTAAGAGCAGGAATTTCCAGTAGGGCAGGCCGAACTCCTTCCACACCCTCAGGTACAGCGACCATTTGACCTGGGATTCCGCGTTGCCGTCGTTGCGGATAAAGGAGACTATGGATCTAAACAGCTTTAGCATGCGGTCTCAAAGAAAATTGAAATTAAAATATTGTTATTTGTAAATTAGATTTAACGGGGCGCGCCACTTCCGCGCCGCCTTAAAAAAGAAACACGGTGCAAATTATACCAGTGCGCGGGGCCCGGGCCCCGCGCTTTTCCTGAACGCAAAAAAAAATCAGGCGGCGGCTGCGGCCGCCGCCTGGCGTTTTATCAAGGCTCGGCTTTATTTGTGAGCGTCTTTGATCATCTGATGGAGCTCCTGGAGCGAGTGCACATTGTGGTACTCGTCCTCAGGCAGCGCCTCGATGCAGGCGAACGCGGCGTTGAGCGTCGTGGTGTAGCCCACGCAGTAGCGCAGGGCGCTGCGGCGCAGCTCGCGCGAATCCTCAACGGACTGGCGGCCTTCCGTGGTGTTGATGACCCAGCTGTAGCGCCCGCTCTTTAAGTAATCGAGGATGTTCGGGCGGCCTTCGTAGACCTTGTTGACGCGCTTGACTTCAACCCCGGCCTCCTCAAGGCACTGGCAGGTGCCGGAGGTGGCCTCAAGCGTAAAGCCGGCTTTTTGCAAAAGCTTGCCCAGGCGCGGCAGGCGGTCTTTGTCGGATTTTTTCACGGAGAGCAGCACGGTGCCCTGGCGCACGATCGGCGATTTGGCCGCGAGCTCGGCTTTGGCGTAAGCCTCGGGGAACATGTGGGCCGTGCCCATGACCTCGCCCGTCGAGCGCATCTCAGGTCCCAAAAGCGGATCGGATCCCGGGAATTTGGCAAAGGGCAGCACGACCTCCTTTACGGAGTAGTAAGGCGGAATGACCTGCTTTATGCCCTGCTGCGCGATGGTCTGGCCGACCATGATCCTCGCTGCGATCTTGGCAAGCGGCAGGCCGGTGGCCTTGGACACGAACGGCACGGTGCGGGCGGCGCGCGGGTTGACCTCGATTAAGTAGATCTTGTCCTCGCGCACAGCCAGCTGCACGTTCATCAGGCCGCGCACGTTGAGCGCCAGCGCCAGCTCGCGGGAGATGTCGGCAAGGCGCTTTTGGATCTCTTTTGAAAGGTGCCACGGCGGGAGCACGCAGGAGGCGTCGCCTGAGTGCACGCCGCACTCCTCGACATGCTCCATGATGCCGCCTATCACAACGTCTTTGCCGTCGGCGACGGCGTCGACATCGATCTCGGTGGCGTGGTCAAGGAATTTGTCCAGCAGCACCGGGCTCTTGTTGGAGACCTTCACGGCCTCCTTGAAGTAGTGCCTGAGATCCTGCTCGTCGTACACGACCTCCATGGCGCGGCCGCCTAAGACGTAGGACGGGCGCACCACGAGCGGGTAGCCTATCTGCTGCGCGATCTCGACGGCCTGGTTTAACGACACGGCCGTGCCGTTGCGCGGCTGCAGCAGCTTTAAGCGGTTTACGACTTCCTGGAAGAGCTTGCGGTCTTCGGCGCGGTCGATGTCATCCGGGCTCGTGCCGATGATCTTCACGCCCTCCTGCTCAAGCTTCTTGGCAAGCTTCAGCGGCGTCTGGCCGCCAAACTGCACGATGACCCCGTCAGGTTTCTCGACGCGGCAGATCTCCAGCACGTCCTCAAGCGTCACCGGCTCAAAGTACAGGCGATCGGAGACGTCGTAGTCCGTGGACACGGTCTCAGGGTTGCAGTTGACCATGATGGTCTCATAGCCGTCCTCGCGCAGCACCATGGAGGCGTGCACGCAGCAGTAGTCAAACTCTATGCCCTGGCCGATGCGGTTCGGGCCGCCGCCTAAGACCACGATCTTGCGGCGCTTGCCCGGGCAGGCCTCATCCTCCTGCTCGTAGGTCGAGTACATGTAGGCAGTCGAGGTCGGGAACTCGGCGGCGCAGGTGTCAACGCGCTTGAACGTCGGGTAGACCTCGTGCAGCCAGCGGCGGGCGCGCACGCGATCTTCGGTCGTGTGCAGCAGCTGCGCCAGGCGCTTGTCCGAGAAGCCGCGCGATTTGAGATCGCGCATTTCGGCCGCGTCCACGGACTTTAATGTGCGCCCGTCCAGGCCGATCTCGATGTCGATGAGCTCTTTGATCTGGCAGAGGAACCAGGGATCGATATTCGTGTAGCGGTGCACCTCGTCGACCGTGAGCCCGAGCCTGAAGGCGTCGGCGATGTACCAGATGCGGTGCGCGCCGGCGTTTTCGAGCTCATGGATGAGCCTGGTGCGGGCGCCCTGGGATTTCATGTCAAGGCGCGGATCGAGGCCGCACTTGCCGGTCTCCAGGCCGCGCAGCGCTTTTTGCAGCGATTCCTGGAACGTCCTGCCTATGGCCATGACCTCGCCCACGGACTTCATCTGGGTCGTCAGGCGGTCATCGGAGTTGGGGAATTTCTCAAAGTTAAAGCGCGGCACCTTGGTGACGACGTAGTCAAGCGCCGGCTCAAACGAGGCCGGGGTTTTATCTCCGGTGATGTCGTTGCCGAGCTCATCGAGCGTGTAGCCCACCGCCAGCTTGGCGGCGATCTTCGCGATCGGAAAGCCCGTGGCCTTGGAGGCTAAAGCCGAGGAGCGGGAGACGCGCGGGTTCATCTCGATGATGACCATGCGGCCGTTTTTGGGGTTGATGCCGAACTGGACGTTCGAGCCGCCGGTCTCGACGCCGATCTCGCGCAGCACCGCCATGGCGGCGTCGCGCATGATCTGGTATTCCTTGTCCGTAAGCGTCTGCGCCGGGGCCACGGTGATGGAGTCGCCGGTGTGGATGCCCATGGGGTCCAGGTTCTCGATGGAGCAGACGATGATGCAGTTGTCCTTGCGATCGCGCACGACCTCCATCTCAAATTCCTTCCAGCCGATGAGCGACTCGTCTATGAGCAGCTCATGGGTGGGGGAGAGCTCGAGGCCCTTGTTGCAGATCGTCTCGAAGTCCTCGGGGTTGTAGGCGATGCCGCCGCCGGTGCCGCCCATGGTGAACGACGGGCGGATGATGCAGGGGAAGCCGACTTTGCGCTGCACTTCCCAGGCCTCTTCCATGGAGTGGGCGATGCCGGCGCGCGGGCACTCGAGGCCGATCTTCTTCATGGCCTCGTCAAAGCGCTCGCGGTTCTCGGCTTTGTCGATGGCGTCGGCCTTGGCGCCGATCATCTCCACGCCGTATTTGGCCAGCACCCCGTGCTTCTCAAGCTCGAGGGCGCAGTTTAACGCCGTCTGGCCGCCCATGGTCGGGAGGATGGCGTCCGGGCGCTCTTTCTCGATGATGTGCTCGACGACTTTCCAGTGGATGGGCTCTATATAGGTGACGTCCGCGAGATCCGGATCCGTCATGATCGTGGCCGGGTTCGAGTTGACGAGCACGACCTTGTAGCCTTCCTCGCGCAGCGCGCGCACCGCCTGGGTGCCGGAGTAGTCAAACTCGCAGGCCTGGCCGATCACGATCGGGCCGGCGCCTAAAATCAGGATGGTCTTTAAATCTGTACGCTTAGGCATGTCCGGCTCCTATTCCTGGCGATATTTGCGCATGAGCTCTACGAAATGGTCAAAAAGCGGCTGCGGATCGTGCGGGCCCGGGCTGGCCTCGGGGTGCCCCTGGAAGCCAAAGGCCGGGCAGTCCGTGCGCTCAGCGCCCTGCAAGGTGCCGTCAAAGAGCGAGACGTGCGTGGCTTTGAGGTTTTCAGGGAGCGTCTCCTTGTCCACGGCAAAGCCGTGGTTTTGCGAGGTGATGAACACCCTGCCTGAGGCGAGCTCTTTTACCGGGTGGTTGGCACCGTGGTGGCCGCATTTCATCTTGACGGTTTTGGCGCCTGAGGCCAGGCAGAGCAGCTGGTGGCCTAAGCAAATGCCAAACACCGGCACCTTGGCCTTTAAGAATTCCTTGATGGCCTCTTGCGCGTAGTCGCAAGGCTCGGGATCGCCCGGGCCGTTTGAGAGGAAGATCCCGTCAGGGTGCATCTCGAGCACGTCCTTTGCGGGGGTCTGTGCCGGCACCACCGTGACCTTGCAGCCCCTGTCGCACAGGAGCCTTAAGATATTGCGCTTGATGCCAAAGTCGTAGGCGACGACGTTAAACTCCGTGCGCGCCGGCTTTACATAGCCCTGGTCTAAGACCCAGGAGCCTTCAGTGAACACATAGCGCTCTTTCGTCGTGACGACTTTGGCAAGATCCAGGCCCTTGATCCCGCTGAAGGCTTTGGCTTTGGCGAGCGCTTCCTTTTCATCTATTTTGGGATCGGTCGTGAGGCAGGCGTTCTGCGCGCCCTTGTCGCGGAGAATGCGCGTGAGCATGCGGGTGTCGATGCCGCAGATGCCGGGTTTGCCGTGCTCTTTTAAGAAATCGCTGAGCGTCTTTTCGCTGCGGAAGTTTGAGGCCGTGACCGAGAGATCGCGGATCACCAGGCCCATGGCGCAGATTTGCGCGGATTCGACGTCTTCGGCGTTCGTGCCGTAGTTGCCGATATGAGGATAGGTCAGAGTGACGATTTGGCTTGCGTAGGAGGGATCGGTGAGGATCTCCTGATAGCCGGTCATGGACGTGTTGAAGACGACCTCGCCGACAGCGGTGACATTTTCAGCGCCGAACGCGCGGCCTCTGAAAACCGTACCGTCTGCGAGAGCCAGGATTGCGGTTGAACCCACAGGAACCCCCCGGAAACGACAGTGTTTACATCCCGACAAGACAGCGACCTCAGAGAGAGCGCAGGGTCTTAATCCGCGATATTCTAGCACAATCAAAACACGGCGCCCGCGCCGCGACTGCGGCCGCAGGGCGCTTTAGGGCGCAAGGCGGGCCGTGAGATATACTAATTCCTAAATTCAGGGGCCTGATGCGGCCCGGGTTTAAAAGAGGGCGCGCCCAAACGGCGCGGCAGTTGCGGAGGGGCGCGATGGCACAAGGCACACAGGCCTTCCTGGCTAAAGCCGGGGCGTCCGCGCTCGCCCTGCTGCTGCTCTCAGGCTGCTCGCTCTCCCAGGAGGAGAGCCCGCGGGAGCAGGATCGCGTGACGTTCAAGGTGACGGGTACCGATGGCCGGCTTTTGGATAATGTCAATGAGACGCTCTCAGCGCTCCCGGCCATTCCCGCGCGGCGCGCGCGCAGCTTTACCCGCGAGATCCGCGACAAGACGGCGCTCGCGCTGCGGGCCTTGGGCTACTACCACCCCGGCATCGAGATCACGGTGCCTGAGCGCGACAGCTTCTCCCGCGAGGTCGAGGTGCAGATAGATCCTGGCAAGCCTTTGTACATCCGCGAGGCCCATCTTGAGATCTTGGGCGAGGGCGCGGGCTACGCCTCGTTCCGCCGGCTTTTGGAGCGCAGCGGCATCAAGCCGTACGCCGTGCTCGATCACGGCGCCTACGAAAAGCTCAAGGCCGATTTGCGCGCCAACGCCATGGCTTTGGGCTTCTTTGACGCCAAACTTTTGTATTCGCGCATCATGGTCTATGACGATCAAAACCGCGCGGACATCGCGCTGGTGCTCGACACCGGCAAACGCTACAGCTTCGGCGCGCTCATTGCCGACGCGCAGACGCAGGAGCTCTTGGAGCCCGCGCAGAGCCTGTTCACGCTAAACCGGGGCACGCCTTTTTCCTCAAAGGCCTTAAACGATTTCCAGTCGTCCATGTCGCAGACGGGCTTTTACCGCAGCGTCGACGTGCAGCCGCGCACGGATAAACTGGCAAACCGTGAAGTGCCATTGGAGCTGCATCTTGAGCGCAAGAGCAAAAACCTCATGCGCCTGGGCGCCGGCTACTCCACCGATGAGCGCTTCCGCGTGCTCGCCGAGTGGGACAAGCCGCTGTTAAACCGCTACGGGCACTCGCTTTCGACTTACGCGCGCATTTCGGCCATCAAGCGCAACGCCGAGGTGATCTATAAGATCCCGCGCAAAGATCCCAACCTTGACTATTACTACGTGCGCCTGGCGCAGCTGCACACCGATTTTAACGACACGCTCTCCGATCTCTCGCACGCAAGCTTCCACTACGTGCAGAACCATACCGGCAAATGGCGCCGCGACTGGTCGCTGCGCGCCGAGTACGAGGATTACACCCAGGGCTCCGACAGCGGCACGGCCGTAAACCTCATGCCGGGGATTCAGCTGTCGCGGCGCGAAAGCTCCGGCGGGCAGGATCCGCATTTTGGCTACAGCGTCTCAGGCGATTTCTCAGGCGGCACGCGGGCGTTTTCCGATTACGATTTCTTCCGCGCCGTGTTAAGTTTCCGCGGCGTGTTAAGCCCCACGGAGAACACCCGCTTTATCTTCCGTTTAACCCAGGGCATCACCGCCGGGCGCGACGCCGCGAAAGTGCCGCCTTCGCTGCGCTTTTTCGCAGGCGGCGATCGCAGCGTCAGAGGCTTTGGCTACATGAGCAAAGCCCCGCGCAACTCAGGGGGCTTAAACGGCGGCAAATATTTAAGCTTAGGCTCGGCGGAGTTCCAGTTCCCCGTGGGGATCGAGAACTCCCGCGGCGCCGTGTTCCTCGACGCGGGCAAAGCCTACAGCAAGACGGAAACCGGCGACATGCTCTGGGGACCGGGCATAGGCTACCGCTATGTCTCAGGCTACGGCACGGTGAGCGTCGATCTAGCGTGCGGCATCAGCGACGATGACACCTCGTTCAAGCTGCACTTTGCCTTCGGGCCGGAGTTCTGATGGCCGCAGGCAGGTTTTTGGGATTTTTGGCGGCGCTGCTCTTTGGGGCGCTTACCGTGTCCGTGCTCTGCGTGTGGCTGCTTTTGGGCACGCTCTCAGGCTCAAACCGGGTGCTGAAAACCGCCGCGGAGCTCTGCCGCGAGTACACCTCGGTTGAGATAGATCTGCGCTTAAAAAGCGGCAGCCTGCTGTGGGGCTTTGCCTCAGACGGGCCGTTTAAGGTTGCGGTGCCGGAGGTCGTGACTGTCTCAGGCGACAGCCTTAAAGTCGCCTGGTCGCTGCCTCAATGGCTGTTAAACGGCGCGCTTGAGGCCGAGGAGATCAAAGCCCCGCATTTGCAGGTGATCCTGGATGATCAGGTTTTTGAAGGGCCTTCCGCGCCTGATGATGGCGAGGCTTACCGCGTCGACATCCCGGTCAAGGCGCTGATCCGCCATTTCATCTCGGAGAATTTCGCCTTCAGATCGCAGGTGGTCGACGTCACGGCGCAGAGCTTTGATTTAAGCGCCGCCTGCGACGGCGATTACGCCGGAGTGAGTTCGGGGAGGATGCAGGGCGTCAGCGTCACGCTGCACGATCAGGCCGCCGCGCCCTCAGAGACGGCCGCGCCTGCGCTCTTGCGCAGTTTCGGCGGGGCGGGCATTGAGAAATTTGCGACGATAGATCTCCCGCTTGACACCGAGATCCGCGATTTGCTCATAGAAGGCGGCCGCTACAGCATGCAGGGCTTTGACACCGGGGACTTTGACGCTTATGTAAGCGCCATGTGGCGGGGGCATAAGCTTGAAGTCAGGCGCGTGGCGCTCTCCCATGAATGGGGGCATGCGGCTTTGCAGGGGAGCATGGAGTTTTACGCTTATTTCCCCATGGATTTTAAGGCCGTGTTTAAAGGCGCGGACAGTTTCTCAAACTGCTCGCGCTATGCCGGGGCGCTGTGCGCGCTGGAAGGCGGCGCGAGCATAAAAGGCGATCTTAGCGATCTCAAAGTAAATGCCCTGGAAGACGGGCCGCGCGGCCTGAAGGCTCAGGCCCGGCTCAACGCGCTCTCCTCGCTGCTGCCCCTTGAGGCCGAGGTGACGGCGCAGAGCGCCGCCTGGCCGCTGTGGATGCCCCCTGAGCTTGCCGGGACGCCCGGCTGCGGCGAGGTCGCGGAGGTCGCGCCGGCCCGCGGGAATGAGCAAAACCTGCGCCTGCCCCCCGATACCTGCGGCGTGCGCGGCGCCGGCGTTAAGGCCGCAGCCCGCGGCGCCATTATGGATAAGCTCGAGCTTGAGGCTCAGGGCGCATTTACAGGCTACGGCTTTGAGGATCTTAAAGCCTCCGCCGCGGCGCTTTTGGATGATTTTGCCCCGAAGCTGCGCTCTTTTAAGGCAGACGGCTTATACCAGGGCGGAGCGCTGCGCGCGGAGGCGCAAAACGAGGATCCTGAGGGCCCCGCGCTCTTTGACGGCAAGTTAAGCTTCGAGGCTCAAAACGCCGCGGCCTTAAGCCCGCTGCTCTCTGAAAAGCTCGCTGTCTCATCAAAGCTTACGCTTGCTGATGCGGACGGGGCGCTTCAGGCCCGGGCTGAAGATTTGGATACGCTCTTTACCTTTGAAGGGCGGCGCGCCGCCTTTAAAGCCCGGGAGCTCTCTTTAACCCGGGACGACGGCCTTAAAATCCTGCTTGCCAAAGCCCGCCTGAGCTCAGGGGGCAGCGCGCTTGAGGCCGACGGCGAGCTCTCTGAGAGTTCCGATCTGCAAGGCCGGCTTGAAGCAGGGGATCTCAGCGAGCTGCTGCCGGGGCTTTCAGGCCAGGCCGCGGGCACGTTCCGCGTCCGCGGCCCCTTGGAGGCCCCTGAGGCCGAGGCGGTGCTGCGCTCGCCTGAGATTTCCTATGGCGATCAAAGCGCCAAAGAGCTGAGCCTGAGCGCGCGCTTTAGCGCCGCGCAGCGCCGCGGGGCGCTGACACTGCTCTCAGACGAAGTGCGCCTGGCATCCTCATTGCAGCCCTCGCGCCGCTGCGCCCTTGAAGCCTCAGGCGTGCCTGAAAACCATACGCTCTCTTTAAACTGCCTGGGCAGCAACTCCGGTTTTGCCAGCGTGCGCGGGAGCTTTGATGCTGGGAAATCCCTGTGGAGCGGCACGCTTTCAGATCTCTTTTTGTACAGCGAGTTTACCGATCCGCTAAGCCTGAGCGCGCCTGCGCAGCTGAGCTTTGATTTAAAGCAGGGGCAGGGCAAAATCTCGCCGCTTAAGATCCGCAGCAAGACAGGGACGCTTTCGACCTCTG
This sequence comes from Succinatimonas sp. UBA7265, assembly GCA_002473165.1. GTDB lineage: Bacteria > Pseudomonadota > Gammaproteobacteria > Enterobacterales > Succinivibrionaceae > Succinivibrio. Next base: position 30,464 of record DKSD01000011.1, on the reverse strand, counting down.
AGATAATTTTTGGCGCCTCAGGCGCGCGCGGCAGCGCCGATCTCGAAAACGCCGATCTCGCTTTCCTCTCAAAGTTCCTGCCCAAAGGCCATACGTTAGAGGGCAGCGTCAGCGGGCACGCGAGTTTCGCCTCGCAGGGCGGCGCGCCGCAGGCTCAGGGTGATTTCAAGGTCTCAGGCGGGCGCTATGTGAGCGATGAACTCAGGCTGCGTTTTGACACGTTCACGCTGCGCACGGCTTTTGAGCGCGACGCGCTTGAGGCCGATCTCGCCGCGGTTTTAAGCCGCAGCCGCGGCGGCCTTGATCTCAGTTTGAAGATCGCCGATCCAAAGGGGCGCAAAGCGCTGTCCGGCACAGTAAAGCTCAAAGGCCTGGCGCTTAGGACGTTCTCGCATTTAGGCGGAGCCTTCAACGAGCTTGAAGGCAGCGCAGATCTGCGCGCCGACTTAGGCGGCACGCTCTCAAAGCCGCTTTTAAACGGCGCGCTCGTCGTCAAAGGCAGCGCCGAGCCGCGCTATGACGTGGGCAGGATAGATGATTTTGACCTGCGCCTTGACGCCAAAGGCGATCACGGCGATCTCAAAGGCACGGTGAGCTTAAACCAGGGCAAAGCCGAGCTTGCGGGCGCGCTTGACTGGGGCTCCGGGGCGCAGGGCAGCGTCAGCTTGCGCGCCGCAAAGCTGCCGCTCTTTTTGGCTGGCTACGGCAACTGCCTTGCCGATCTCGATCTCAGGGCCGCGTTCGGTGACGTGCTGCGCATCGAAGGCCGCGCTGACATCCCCTCTGCCCGCATCAAGGTGCAGACCCTCGCCGACAGCGGCACCGCACCCTCGCCTGATGAGGTGCTCGTAGGCCCTGAGGGCACGGAAAACCTGCTCAAAAAAAGGCTCAGGCCTCAGCCGCCCGAGCGCTCTGAGATCAATCTGGAGCTGAGTCTTGGCGATGACGTGCGCGTTGAGGCCATGGGGCTTAAGGCCAGGGCCGCAGGCGGGGTGCGCCTTGAAAAGGCGCTGACAGACCGTGACGTCAAAGCCTCAGGCAAGGTTGAGCTCGTTGACGGGCGCGCCGAACTCTACGGCCACCGCTTCCTCGTTTCCTATGCAGAGGCGGACTTTGATGGTAAGATAACCAATCCAAAAATCCGCGCTGAGGCCATCGCCGATCCCTCCGGGATCGAGGATGACGTGACCGCCGGGGTCAGGGCCGAAGGGCATCCTGCGGATCTGCAGGTCAAGCTGTTTTCCAGGCCCGCGATGTCCCAGAACGAGATCCTCTCGTACCTGCTGTACGGCCACGGCCTGGAGAAGAGCGCCGAAGATCCGGACAGCACGAGCGGCCAGCTGCTGCTGGCGCTGGGCCTGGGCACGACGACGGGGCTCGTGAACTCGATCTCCGAGGCCTTAGGCGTGGGCGGGCTGCAGTTTGGCTCCAGCGGCACGGGCGATCAGACCCAGGTCGGGGTGCAGGGCTATCTGACCTCGCGGATCATGATCTCCTACGGATACGGCGTGTTCACCTCCGTGGGCGAATTCCGCCTGAGATATGAGCTCATGCGCAAGCTTTACGCCGAGTTCGTGTCCTCGGTCGATCAGGCGGTCGATCTCATTTACAGTTTTGAATTTAACTGACGGGGCAAATTTGATGGTCAAAGTAAAGCAGCTCCTCCCCCTGTATACCGAGGAGGCTATTTCACGGCGCGTCGGCGAACTGGGGGCGCAGATCGCCTCTGACTACAAAGATCAGGAACTCGTGTGCGTGTGCGTGCTCAAAGGCGCCGTGTTCTTTTTCACGGATGTCGTCAGGGCCATCGGGCTGCACAACCCTGAGCTCATCATCGATTTCCTGAGGGCCTCGTCCTACGGCTCAGGCACGTCCTCTTCCAATGTCGTGAAGATCACCAAGGATGTCGACATCGACGTGAAAGGCCGCAACGTGCTGTTCATCGAAGACGTCATCGACTCGGGGATCACCATGAGCCGGATTATCCCGATGTTCAAAGAGCGCGGAGCCAAATCCGTGAAGCTGTGCGCGCTTATAGACAAGCGCGAGCGCCGCGAGGTGCAGATCACCATAGATTACGCGGGCTTCGTGCTCGACAAGGGCTTCATCGTCGGCTACGGGCTGGATCTCGCGGAGAAATACCGCCAGCTCCCCGCCATTTACGAGGCCGTAGTTGAAGAAGCATGAAACCGTGGAGCTCCCGCTGGACACGGTGCTGGAGCTCGAATACGCCGATATCACCCCCGCCTTTGACTGCTCAGGCTTTAAAGACACCTCGGAGTTAAAGCCCCGCAGCTTTGCCTCGCTGCAGCTGCGCGCCTTAAACGCCGCCCGCGCGCTGCATGATCATGAATCCTTCAGAGTGCTGCTTTTGGAGTGCGGCGCCTCCTGTGACACCCCCGCCCTTTGTGAAGAGCTCTTAAAGTTCGCAGGCTTTGCGTCGGTGACTTTGGCGCTGTGCCCGTCTGCAAAAGAGCTTTTCGGCGCTGAGGGCAAACCCGGGCTGGTCTCTGAACCAGGCGCGCTCGTCCTGTCCTGCGCGCTCTTTGAGGATCACCCCAAATGGGTGTTAAAGCTGCGCGCGGCGTTGCGCGAAAACCCGGGGTTAAAGCTCATGCTCGCAGGCGGGCCGGGCGATCTCGCCGCCATGGACGCGCTGTGGCCTGAGCTTGACTCGGCGCTGCGCGCCGACACGGTGGCGGAGTTTTCAGCAGAGGGCGCGGGCGCGCTTTTAGGCGCGCTCATCGCCCATTGGGCGCAGCGCCAGGGCGGCAGGCACGTAAGCGCCGAGGCCGTGTCCGCGCTTTGCGCCCTGTGCTCGCGCACCGCCGGCGATCGCCGCTGGATCGGGCTGCAGCCTGAGCGCCTTAAAAACCTGCTCACTGAGGCCGCGTCATTTGAAAAAGGCGCGGTGATCTCAAAGCGCGCGCTGCTGCGCGCCCTGGGAGCCGAGGATTTCAGGCTGAATTTTGTGGCCAAATCCGAGCTGCGCGATCACCGCGACGAGCAGCTGCTCATTCAGACTGAGGGCCAGGAAACCGGGCAGATCAACGGGCTGTCCGTCATCGAGACCTCCGGCACCTCCTATGTCTACGGCGAGCCGGTGCGCATCACCGCCGCCATGCGCGCAGGCGGCGACGGCGATGTCATCGACATCGAGCGCAAGGCTGAGCTTGCAGGTCAGATCCACGCCAAGGCCATGATGATCATCAACGGCTACTTAAACCGCGAGTTCGGCGCGCTCACGCCGCTGCCGGCCTCGGCAAGCCTCGTCTTTGAGCAGTCGTACTCGGAGATCGACGGCGACAGCGCCTCGCTCACCGGGCTGTGCGCCGTGCTCTCAAGCTTTGCAGACTTGCCGGTGCGCCAGGATCTGGCCGTGACGGGCGCTGTCGATCAGTTAGGCAATGTCCAGCCCGTGGGCGGGGTCAATGAGAAGATCGAAGGCTTCTACCGCATCTGCCGCCTGCGCGGACTTACCGGCACCCAGGGCGTGATCATCCCCATGTCCTGCGTAAACCAGGTGCTGCTGCGCCCCGCTGTCGCCGACGCCGTCAAAAAAGGCCGCTTCCACCTCTACACCGTCGCCCACGTCACCGGCGCCATGAAGATCTTAACCGGCGTGCCCTGGGGCGATGAGAACGACGAGAACAGCGTGTACGCCCGCATCATCTCAAGGCTTGAGCAGGTAAGCTCCCAGCGCGCAGGCGATCATCCCTGGTGGCATTTCTGGTAGCCCGGTTTTCCATGCTGGCAAAGCACCGCGGTGAGCGATCCTGCGGTGCTTTTTGCACTTAAAAAGTGCCTTTTTAGGATCTTAAGCCGCGCTGCCTTCTTATGGGGCATACTCAGGACACAGAGTTTTTTTGAGGAGATTTACATGAGATCCATGAAAAAAGCCGCCGCGGCCGCCTTAGGCGCCGCCCTGATGGCGCTGTCGTCTTTTGCATCCGCCGAGACCGTGAGATTTGCCACGGAGCCTACTTTCCCGCCTTTTGAGTTCCAGGACAGCAAGGACGGCGCGATCATCGGCTTTGATGTCGATCTCATCACCGCGATTGGCAAGCAGGAAGGCTTTGAGGCCGAGATGGTGGCCATGCCCTTTGACGCCGTCCTCGCCTCCGTGATTTCGGGAACTGTGGAAGCTTCGATCACGGGGCTGGTGAAAAACGCCGAGCGCGCCAAGCGCGTCGATTTCTCCGACGGCTACTACACAGCAGGCCAGAGCATGATGATCCGCAAGGAGGATCAGGCCAAGTACCATAAGCTTGACGATCTTAAAGGCCAGAAGGTCTGCGTGCAGATCGGCTCTGTCGGCCTTGACCTCGTCAAAAAGATCGAAGGCGCCGAGCCCATGGTCTTCAACTCCATGCCTGAGGCTTACATGGAGCTCGACCGCAAAGGCTGCGTCGCGGCCGTCACCGGCAACCCGGTCAACTCCTACTACCTCGTGACCACCAAAAATGACAAGCTGATGCACGTTGAGGAGAGCATGGTCAACGCCGCGGATCTGGGCATCATCACGCAGAAGGGCAACACGAAGCTGATGGCGCGCATCAACGACGGCCTCAAAAAGATCAAGGACTCAGGCGAGTACCAGCAGATCTACGACAAGTGGTTTAAGGCTAAATGATCCCTTTAGCGGCTGTTCATTTTTTAAACAGCTGTCTCTGAGGTTTAAAAATGCATTGCCAGGTGCGCAGCTCTAATTTGGCACCTGGCAGTGAGAACGCCAGATCTGACTCCCGCTTTTTTGTGCTGCCGCAAACTTAGCCGATCCCACAGATCGGCAGCAGTCCGGACTCCTGCCTGACGCAGTGCGCCTCAGGCAGGCTCTCAGAGCGTTCCCCCTTGTCGACACCGGCATGAACGCAGCGACCTGCCTCATACGGGCCTGTCCCTGTGAGGCTGATAACCGGGCGCATAAACAAGACCCTGTCTTCACTTCTCCTGCAAGCAGCCGGAGGCATCAGGCCGGCGATTGAAAATCTGTCTGATTTTTATACAGAACATTAAGCTTGCCTGAGTTAAATTTCAGATTTTTCCCGTTTGAAGGCGTGCGCGGTGATTAGCCCTGTGAGGGCGCTTTACTTTGGCATATAATATCGGTTTCAGAATTTAACGCGCCGCGGCGGGTTTTCTGTGCTCTGACGAAAGCCGTCAGAGCCTGAAAAAGCCGGGCGCAGGTCCTCAGAATTTAAAGAGGCAGTGTTTATGTCAATGCGTTCCGTCTACTGCGGCGATGTCACCGCGGAGTGCAAGAACGAGAGCGTCACGCTGTGCGGCTGGGTAAACCGCAGGCGCGATCTGGGCGGGCTGATCTTTATCGACATGCGCGATCGCAGCGGCATCGTGCAGGTGGTGTTCGAGCCTGACCGCAAGGAAGTCCACGAACTGGCCGCCACGCTGCGCAACGAGTACTGCGTGCAGGTCAAAGGCGAAGTGCGCCTGCGCCCTGAGTCTCAGGTCAACAAGGACATGAAGACCGGCGAGGTCGAGGTTTACGCCTGTGAGCTTAAGATCTTCAACAAGGCGGCTCCGCTGCCTATAGATTTCAACCAGGACAACACCGAGGAGCAGCGCCTGCGCTACCGCTACCTCGATCTGCGCCGCCCTTACATGGTGAACCAGCTGCTCACCCGCTCAAAGATCACGCACTTCGTGCGCCGTTTCTTTGACGAGCACGGCTTCATCGACATCGAAACCCCGATGCTCACCAAGGCCACCCCGGAAGGCGCCCGCGACTACCTCGTGCCCTCGCGCATCCACCACGGCAAGTTCTACGCGCTGCCGCAGTCCCCGCAGCTTTTCAAGCAGCTTTTGATGATCGCAGGTTACGACCGCTACTACCAGATCACCAAGTGCTTCCGCGACGAGGATCTGCGCGCCGACCGCCAGCCGGAATTCACGCAGATCGACGTCGAGACCTCGTTTATGAGCTCGGACGAAGTGCGCGCGATCACCGAGGAGATGATGGTCTCGCTGTTCAAGGAGATCCGCGGCGTCGATCTCGGCAAACTTCCGGTCATGAAATGGGAAGAGGCCATGGACCGCTTCGGCTCCGACAAGCCGGATCTGCGCATCCCCTTTGAGCTGCACCTGTTGGATGACTGCGTCAAAGGCGCGGAGTTCAAGGTGCTTGCAGGACCGGCAAACGATCCTAAAGGCAGGGTCATCGGCTTTGCGCTTCCGGGCGGTGCCAAACTCACCCGCCGCGAGATCGACGGCTACACCGATTACGTCAAAAAGCTCGGCGCAGGCGGCCTGATCTGGATCAAATGCGAGGATCTTGCAAAAGGCGCTGAAGGCGTTAAGTCCTCCATGGGCAAACACGTCACCCAAAAAGAGCTATTGGATCTCTGCCAGGGGTGCGGCGCCAAATCAGGCGACATCGTGTTCATCGGCGCCGGCCCCAGGCTTAAGACCGCGAACGCCATGGGCGCGCTGCGCTGCCAGGCCGCGCGCGATCACAAGCTCGTAGCCGACGGCTACCGCGCGCTGTGGGTTGTGGACTTCCCGATGTTTGAGATCACCGAGGAGGCCGGCCTTACGGCCATGCACCATCCGTTCACCGCTCCCAAAGGCGTGACGCCGCAGCAGCTCATCGACGATCCGATGTCGGTGTACGCCGACGCCTATGACCTCGTGATCAACGGCTACGAGTCAGGCGGCGGCAGCGTCCGCATCTACGATGACGAGATGCAGCAGGCCGTGTTCAAGGTGCTGGGCATCTCCAAAGAAGAGGCCCGCGAGAAATTCGGCTTCCTGCTCGACGCCCTGTCCTTCGGCGCGCCGCCCCACGCGGGCCTGGCGTTCGGCCTGGATCGCGTGACCATGCTGCTTACCGGCACGGACAACATCCGCGATGTCATCGCTTTCCCGAAGACCACGGCCGCGGCCGATCTCATGTCAGGCGCCCCGAACGTCGCCACCAAAGAGGCGTTGCAGGAGCTGGCGATCGCGGTTACCGATCAGGAAAAATAAATTTTTCGAATTTACACAGAGGGGGGCTTTGGACGGCCCCTGTACCGGAGATACACATATGTCAGGACATTCCAAGTGGGCGAACATCCGCTTCCGCAAAGCGGCTCAGGACGCCAAGCGCGGCAAGGTTTTTACCAAGCTCATCCGTGAAATCACCACCGCGGCCCGCGTGGGCGGCGGCGAGGAAGCCAACAACCCGCGCTTGCGCTCTGCCGTCATCGCGGCACTGGCGCAGAACATGACCCGCGACACCATCAAGCGCGCCATCGAGCGCGGTGTCGGCGGCGGCGAGGGCGCTGATCTTGAGAACATCACCTACGAGGGCTACGGCATCGGCGGCGTCGCCGTGATGGTCGAGTGCATGACGGACAACCACAACCGCACCGCCTCAGATGTGCGCCACGCCTTCACGAAGTTCGGCGGCAACCTGGGCACCTCAGGCTCCGTGTCCTACCTCTTTACGAAGAAGGGCGTGATCTCCTTTGCCCCGGACGAGGACGGCAAGATGCCGCTTGACGAGGACAAAGCCATGGAGATCGGCCTGGACGCCGGCGCCGACGACGTCACCACGAACGATGACGGCTCCATCGACGTTTACACCACGCCCGAGGCTTTCGCCGATGTGGCCGACGCCTTTGACAAGGCCGGCTTCAAGCCCGCCTCAGCCGAGGTGACCCAGGTTCCGTCCACCGAAGTGGCGCTCGACAAAGATCAGGCCGTGAGGTTCATGCACATGATCGACGGCCTTGAGGATCTCGACGACACGCAGCAGGTCTACCACAACGCCACGCTGCCTGACGATTTCGAGCCTGAGGAATAAATCTTCACAAAAGGGCAGGGCGCGCGCTTTTGGGCCGCGCCCTTGAAATTGGCTTAACTTGCCCTATAAATAATAAGTTGGGGCGGTGTTTCCGCCTTAAAAGACACCTAAGGCAGCGCAAGCTGCCCGCGGCGTTTTTAGGAAAAGCGCAGAGATCTTCATACGTTTTTAAAGATTAATGCCGGCTTTTCCGAAAGTTACTATAAAAAAGCCAGATTATTGGCTTAAATTGCGAGCTTTAAGAGCCGATGACTGTGGCAGTGAGGCGCAGCCTCACCACATGCGCGGGCAATCCCGTAACGGCTGACGCTCAAAAAAACCGCAATGGCCGCCTGCGCGGCTTTATTGCAGCAACCACGACTTAGGTCCGGGACCAAATATTACATGGATAACAATTCCGCGAGCACCGAGTTCAAGCAGCTGATTGCCAGAGGCAAGGAGCAGGGCTACCTCACCATCGATGAGATCAACGATCTGATCCCGCCTGACATCATTTCAGGCGATCAGCTGTCGGTCTTTATCCAGACCTTCATCGACATGGGCATCACCGTCTGCGACACCCCGCCCGAGGCGGACGACATCCTGTTAAACGGGAATTCGCAGACGGACGCCGAGGACGTCGAGGTGGTGGCCAACCAGCTCGACTCCGCCGTCGACATCGGGCGCACGACCGATCCGGTGCGCATGTACATGCGCGAGATGGGCAACGTGTCGCTGTTAACCCGCAAGGACGAGATCGAGATCTCCAAGCGCATCGAGCGCGGCACCAATGAGGCGCAGATGTGCCTCGTCGAGTTCCCGCCTGCGATGGAGGAGCTCTTTGAGCGCTACGATCAGTCCCAGGATCCTGACAGCAACGTCAAGCTGGGTGACATCATCTCCGGCTTCTTTGACATCAAAGCCGAGGAGGAGGCCGAGAAGGCCGCCGCCGCGGCCAAGGCCAAAGGCGTCCCTGAGCCCTCTGAGGACGAGGTGGATGACGCCGGCGATGTCGATGAGACTTTAGCCAAGCTCGATGACGAGGAGGAGAAGGCCGAGGAGTCCAAGAGCGCCAAGAAGAAAGACGCCAAGGGCAAGAAGGCCAAAGCCGCAAAATCTGCCAAGGGCAAAGCCGCCAAAGCCAAGCCCGCCCCCGAGGAGAGCGATGATGACGACGATGAGGACGAGGATGAGAATGCCGCCGAAAACAACGGCCCGGATCCCGTGCTCGCCCAGAAGAACTTCGCCGAGCTGCGCGTCATGTACGACAAGGTCTGCGCGCTGCGCGGCAAGAAAGGCGCGGCCAATGAGAAGAAATACCGCAAGGAGCTCAAGGAGCTTTCCGAGTTCTTCGCGACGTTCAAGCTCGTGGCCCAGCAGCTTGAAAGCCTGCTGCGCAAGATGCACGACACCATGGATCGCGTCAAGCGCCAGGATCGCGTCATCCGCGACATCTGCGTCACCTGTTGCGGCATGAAGATCGACGATCTCAAATCCGTGTACACCGAATCAGGCTGCGAGGCCGACATCGGCTGGTACGAAAAGGCCTGCCGCTCCCGCCGCGCCTATGCCGCAAGGCTCAAAAACTTCCGCGACGATGTGGAAAAGGCCGTCGGCGCCTTAGGCGAGATCGAGGATGAGACCGGGATCTCCATCGCGGCGCTGCGCGATCTCTCCCACCGCGTCATGATGGGCGATGCCATGGCCAAAAAGGCCAAGAAGGAGATGGTCGAGGCCAATCTGCGCCTCGTGATCTCCATTGCCAAGAAGTACACGAACCGCGGCTTGCAGTTCCTCGATCTTATCCAGGAAGGCAACATCGGCCTGATGAAGGCCGTCGACAAGTTCGAGTACCGCCGCGGCTACAAGTTCTCGACCTACGCCACCTGGTGGATCCGCCAGGCGATCACCCGCTCTATAGCCGATCAGGCGCGCACCATCCGCATCCCGGTGCACATGATCGAGACCATCAACAAGCTAAACCGCATCTCGCGCCAGATGCTCCAGGAGAAAGGCCGCGAGCCCACCCCTGAGGAGCTGGCCGCCAAGATGGGGCTGCCTGAGGACAAGATCCGCAAGGTCATGAAGATCGCCAAAGAGCCTATCTCTTTGGAGACGCCGGTGGGCGATGACGACGATTCGCATCTGGGGGATTTCATCGAGGATTCCTCCATAGTGGTGCCGGCCGACGCCGCCACCTCTGAGTCGCTCAAGACCGCCATCAACGCGGTGTTAGACGAGATGCCGCCGCGCGAGGCTCAGGTGCTGCGCATGCGCTTTGGCATCGGCATGCCCTCTGATCACACTTTAGAGGAGGTCGGCAGGCAGTTTGGCGTGACGCGGGAGCGCATCCGCCAGATCGAGGCCAAGGCGCTGCGCAAGCTGCGCCACCCGTGCAGATCGCAGGGCTTAAGGGGCTTCCTCGATTAAGCTTTAAGCTTGAAGATCCCGGTCTGGCGCTCCCAGGCCGGGATTTTTTCATGCCTTAAAACAGCAAGGCCGCCTGACGGCGGCCTTGCGCTTTAGAGACCGGCCTCAGAGCACGGCGCCCATCTCCTGGCGGATCGCGGCGCCTGAGCCGCGCAGCCCGGCGAGCTTGTCGGTTACGACATACACCGGCACCTTGGCAAGCAGGCCGTTGAAGCGGCCCTTGTCCTCAAAGGAGCGGCGGAAGTCGGATTTTAAGAAATAGTCAAGGAAGTGGGGCACGACGCCGCCTGCGATAAAGACGCCGCCGTAGGTTCCCATGGTCAGCGCGAGGTTGCCGCCAAAAGATCCCATCATGGAGCAGAAGATCTTAAGCGTCCGGGCGCAGTCAGGATCAGGATTGGCCGACACAGCGTTTCCGGTAACATCAGCCGGGGTCATGCCGCTTTTGGTGCGGCCGTGCGCCCCGGAGATCGCCTCGTAGATGTTCACAAGGCCCGGGCCTGAGAGCACGCGCTCATAGGAGACGTGGCCAAAGCGCTTGCGCAGCGTAAGGAGGATCTCATCTTCCTCGGAGTTGGCCGGGGCCATGTCGACATGGCCGCCTTCGCCCGGGAGCGCCAGCCATTTGTCGCCCACATGGACGAGGTGGCCTACGCCTAATCCGGTGCCGGCGCCGTAGATGGCCACCGGGGCGCGGCGATCGCGCTCTCCGCCGCCAACCTTTACCAGATCTTTTTCGTCGAGCACCGGCACGGACATGGACATGGCGGTGAAATCGTTGATGACGAGCAGTTTCTCCAGGCCGGTGTGCTCTTTGAGCTCGCGGATCGAGAACTCCCAGGGGTTGTTCGTCATCTTGACGTGATCGCCGGTGATCGGGCAGGCGATCGCGATGCAGCCGACGCTGAACTCCTGGCCGCAGTCTTTTTTGAATCTGAGGATCACCTCCTCAAGCGAAGGATTCTCCACAGCCGAGTAGATGATAGGGGTGGAAAGAGTGCCGTCCGCGAGGTTGCACAGTGCCAGGCGGGCATTGGTGCCGCCGATGTCGCCGATCAGCGCGACGCCTGAAAGTTTCGTCATGATCTAAAGCCTGCGTGTCTGAAGTTCCCGCGCCGCGGAAACTGTAAGCGTTTACTTTTTGTTAAGAAAATCAATCCAGGTCAGGTCTGAAACATGCAAATGCGGAAAATCAGATCGCGCGCGGACTGATACAGACATTATAGTACAGTATGGGCGGAAGTGCGCTTGTGTGAGCGCCGCAGTAAAAGGCGGGAGCCCATTCATCTAAGATCAGGCTATGAACGTGTGTTTTAAATCATCCATCACCGCGCTGGCCCTTGCGGGCGCGTTTTTCACGGCATTTGCCGCAGCCCCCGCGTGCGCAGAAAGCTGCGAGGGCGTGCAGGATCTCACCCCCTTAAACGGCAGGATCGGCCGCGGCCGCTGCATAGAATACCAGGGATCCGGGACGCTTAATGCTCCGCTTGAGGTGCAGGGGCGGCTCATCATCAAAAACGGGGCGCGCCTTGAAGCGGGAGCGGAGCTCAGCGCGCTCAAAGGCGGGGAGATCACCGTGCGCGGCGAGCTCGTCATCGCCAAAGGCGGGGTGCTAAATCTAGAGCCGATGGGCGCGCTCAATAACCAGGGGACGCTGCATCTAAAAGAGGACAGCCGCACGACGCTAAGCCGCTCGGCGACGCTCAGTTCCATGGGGCTTTTGCAGGCCTATCCGCACGCGCTCTTAAATTTGGAATACTCGGCGCTGTTAAAGCTTAACGCCCGCAGCGTGCTTGACAACGCGATCATAAGCTCCAAAGGCGGGAGGATCGAAAACCGCGGCACGCTCGAGCTTGCGGCCGGTTCGCGCATCCTGGCCTCAGGGGCCGGGCGGGTGTCGAATGCCTCAAGGCTCATCGTGGGGGAGGGCAGCGCGCTCGCGCTTTCCGGCACGACGCTGTTTTCAAACCGCAAGAACGCCGACATCAGGGGGCGGGTGAGCCTTGAGGGCACCTGCACGCTGCAAAATTTAGGGATCCTGAATATCGAGGAGCCCGGGCAGCTGCTTTTAGGCGGCGGGGCGAGTTTCTCCAACGGCCATGTGACGACGGTAAAAGGCGATTTTACCGCCGCCGATCACAGCGTCTTTGAGAACACGAACGGCTTTAAGATCTTTGAGTCAGGCTCCGTGCTCATTAAAAACGAAGCCGCCGCGGTAAACCGCGGCAGCATCTATAACGCCGGATCGTTTAAGACCGAGGATCGCGGCTCCTTTGACAACAAGAAATACTTCTTTGACAAAGACAACCCGCCTCCCAAGGCTTACTGATCAGGCAGGCAGTTTCTCCTGCCCGGGGAGCGTGTTAAGCGCCGCGTACACCCGCGCCACGGCCTGGCGGGCCTGAGCGAGCAGCGAAGGGCGCAGCGCCGGGGCCTTTAACACAGCCTTGCCTGAGTAGACCCGGATGAGCGGCAGATCGTAGCGGCTCGTGTGATCGCGCAGCGAGGGATCCCGTTCTGAGGAGCTGCGCCTTGCGTGATCCGCGTAATGATCTCCGCTGTGATCGTCAGCGTAATGGTGTGGCTGCGGTGCCGGTGACGGAGCGGGCGCGGGGTCCGGTGACGGCTCAGGATCAGGCGCGGGCTGCGGATCCGGGGCAGGATCGGGATCCGGTGCCGGTTCGGGCTGCGGATCGGGCTCAGGTTCCGGCTCCGGCGCCGGGCGCTCGCCGCGCCAGACGATCGCCTCGCCCTCAGCGCTCAGCGTCGTGCTGCCGTCCGCGTCCGCGCTCTCAAAGATCACCTGGCGGCGCAGCGCGCCGTCAGCGCGCGCCTCTTCAAGATCTTGCTGCTGCGTGATGCGGTAGTGCGTCTCGTAGAGATCGGATTTTTGAGGGATCTCGGTGATGCCAAAATAATCCCCCGGGTCAAAGTCCGGGCCGGAGGCCAGATCGGCCCAGCTCTCATATGAGCCCTCCGCAACTTTGAAATTCTTTACAACGAAGCGATCATAAAAGCGCGTGTCCGAGTAATGGCCTGATACCAGGGCGTAGCCTGAGCGCTCCTTATCAGTCAAAGAGGCGAACGCCTGCTCCTCGTTTTCATAAAAAAGCGGGATCTTAGCGCCGTTGCCGGTGAGATCGCTAAGGCCTTCAGCCTTTGCAAAGCTGAGCCCGGAGGCGTCGAGTTTTCCTGAAAATGCGCCGAACAGCGCCCCGGCCTTGCTGTCGCTGTCTGCTGCGAGCGCGTCTGCAAGCCCGGAGCCGGTCACCGCGGATACCGCGTTTAGCGTCACCTCGCCAGATGCCGTGCCGGCAAGGCCTCCGGCGCTGCGGCCTGAGGAGCGCCGCGTCCAGGTGACATCAGAATTGCGGATCTCCACATGATCAAGCACTCCCGAGGCTATGGTCCCTGCCAGCACGCCGGCTGTCGAATTCCAGCCTGCATCCGAGGCAATGCTGCCCTCAAGCGCGAGATCCTTTATCTGCGCGCCTTTTACAGCCGAGAACAGCCCGATGCTCAATTCGCTGTCCGTGCGCGTGTCGTTTAAGCTGAAAGCAACCTTGTTAAACGCGCCGTCAAGGCTGCCTTTGAACGCTTCACCGTCCATGAGCGGCTTTTCAAGCACGCCCAGGTCGAGATCGTCCGTAAGCCAGTAGCTCTCCTCAGCCTGCATGGCCAAAAACTCGTCTTTTGAGGAAACGGCTTTTTGCCCTGCATGGGAGATCACCTCAGGGGCTTTTAAGCCGTAGTCGCTTTCAAGCCCGGCGTACGTCGCCCCTCCGATGTCGATACGCGAGGACGAGGAGGAGAGCTGCACGCGCCCGGCGCTGCGGTTGTTTAACGGATCGCCTGAGGTCGAGCGGATCTTTGAGATGTCGCGGATGATCACCTGCGAGCCGTCGGCGATGAGGTTTTCGGCCTTGATCTCGCCTAAAAGCTGCACGCGCCCCAGGCCTGCGCCCGGAGGAGCCTCTATGACGCCGCGCGCCTTGAAGCCGTCGAGCATTTCCTGGCTTACCGGCGAGGTGATGAGGCCAAGGCGGCCTGCGTTGATCACGGAGTTTACCCCGGCACGGATGCCGGCTGGGTTAACGATATAAAGGTTGCCGAAAGATTCGATTGTTCCATCAATGAGGCTTCTCTTGCCGCCGGTTACCAGGTTCAGGTAATTGCGATCGTCAAAGAAGACGTGGGCATCCTTGGCGACATCGAAGGAGCGCCATTTGATGAGGTTGTTCTTTTGCGACGAGGTGATGGTCATGACTCGTTCATTGGCTGAAGTGATTTTTATATGATCTCCCTTCTCCTGCAACACGGGCAGGGAGGCGGCGCCGGCTTCAAGGCAGGCGAGGACGGAGAGGGCCAGGGAGGTGATTCTGATGCTGTGCATACGCTGTTCCTTAAGAGTGCTGGTAACCAAAGGTGATGAGGGCGGAGGCGCGATCGGCGCCGTCGACGGGGCTTAACGCCGAGAGCAGGTTGAAGCCTGCAAAGAAGTGTTTGCCGCTGTACTCAAAGAACACGCCGAGATCTTTTAAGCTCGCGCTCTCGCCGCCGCGGTTTGCCACTCTGGCAAAGTCGGCGCTGGGGCCTAAGGCAAACTCGCGATCCGGGCGCCATTCGAGCCTCGCCCCGGCGTAGGCGCCGCTGTCGCCTGCAAGGCCGCTGCGGTAGGCCGCGACGCGGGTGGCGCCGCCGCCTGCGAAGCGGTTCTCGCCTTCAAGCGGATCGGCGCTGTGCTGAAGCGAGAGCGCCGCCGAGGCCGAGAGTTCCTTGCTGATGGCGGCGGCCAGCGTGCCGTCAAATGAGGCAATGGTGAAATCAGCGCTCTCATCCTCATACCAGTCATCGCGGTGGCTGAGCCTGCCGCGGCGCACGCTTAAGGAGAAGTCCGAGCTTACGGTGTCGCTGAAAGCGCCGCCTTTTAATTTCACACAGCCTGAGTCCTCGTTTTTCTTGAGCGTGAGATCGAAAGCGCTGAAGCGATCCTCAAGGATGCGGTGGCGGAAGCTTCCTTGCACGCTCAGGCGCAAGGCAGGGGAGCGGTACAGCGGCTCCTCAAGAGCCAGTTCGCCTGAAAACGAGTGGCCGCGGGCGCCTAAGGCCTCATAGTCATCGCCCAGTTCATAGCGCCCCGCGGAGAGCTCGGCGGAAAGCACTGTGGGATGGGAGTTGAGCGGGATGCTGTACCCCAAAGCCCCGTCGGCCTGGCCTTCGTCTGAGACTGCGGCAAGCCAGGAGAGCGTATCGGCGTTGCCTGTGAGGTTGCGCACCGCGCCGGTCGCGCCCAGGCGCCAGATGCCGGCGGCCTTCGTGCCGTGGTTGTCCGTGAAGATCCTAAAGGGCGTGCGCGATCTCTGGAGGGCGCTTAACGTGAGCACAGCGCCGTCATCGCGGCGGCCGTCGGTATAGCCGCCGCTTACGGTGAAGATCCCCAGATCCTGAAGCTTTAACAGATCGGAGTTGAGTTCATCAGTGTTGGCCGCGCTGCCCTTTTGGGCCAGCACGGATTTAAACAGGCGCTGAGCCGCCGCGTGTTTGAGCCCGGCGCGGTTCTCAAGTTCGATGCGCTCAAGGCGCGGCGAGAGCACGGCGATGTGAATGATGCCGTTTGCTGAGACCTGCTCGGGGATATAGGCGTGCGAGGTCGGGTAGCCGTGCTCGCGGTAGGTGCGGTTTACCTGATCGAGCACCTGCTGGAGCAAGGTGGCGTCGATGGTTTTGCCCAGCATCGGGCGGATGCTCTCTTCAATAAGCGTCTTGGAGAGCGGGGCTTTGGAGGTGACATTGACGCCTTTGAGCTCGAGCGCCTGAGCCTGCAGGCAGGCCGTGAGCGCCGCTGCCGCGGCGGTTTTTAAGATTTGTTTCGTGTGCATGTGATGCCTCGTATGGTTAACGGGGCGTCAGTATGCCTAAACGATTTTTGAAAAATCCGCAGATCCGTGCAAATCTGAGATGTCAGAATATCTGGCTGAATCAGCTGCGAAAATTTTTAATCGATAATATCAGGTCTTTTATCAAGATGATAAGCGTGAAAAGCAGCAGGGCGTACCTGAAGAGGTTGTAGACGGTAACGGCGTGAACCATGCGCGGATCGCCCGGCCCGTCCAAAAGGTAATGCACCTCGGCGTAAAAGGCCCAGCAGGCCAGAGCCAGCGACCAGGTAAACGTCACGGCATAGCGCCGTCCGGCGCGGTTCATCTGCCAGCCGTCCCACAGCAATACAGCACTTGCAGCACCCAGCACCGCAACGCGCATCGCGCTTTCAGGCAGGGCAGGGTAGGCGTACATCGCCATCACCCACCAGGCAGCCAGCGCGCAGGCGCAGGCAAAGACTTTTGAGAAAGGATCCATGGATAAAAGCTGCCAAAAGCGAAATCAGATGAGAAGATCTTAACGAAAGCTTAAAGTGTATACAATTTGCCAAATCTTTTTGCTACAATAGCGCCGCTGTCAGTGCTGGAATAGCTCAGTAGGTAGAGCACCTGATTCGTAACCAGGGGGTCGCAGGTTCGATTCCTGTTTCCAGCACCATTTCAGCGCCCCGCCAAGATATCTCTCCGTCATTCCCGGTTTAAAACGCTATAACTGATTTGAAGATTGAAATACCTTAAAGAGTATATTCGTCCGTAAATTCGTTATAGCGTATAATATTCTTGGTTTTACAGAGTTTTCAGGGGATCTTTAATATGGACCCGGTAATCACCAGCGCCAGGCAGCTGAGCAGTTATTTGTGCCTCCTGAGGCAGGAGAAAAAGATCACGCAGGCTGAACTGGCTGAATGCGTGGGGTTGCGCCAGGCAACCGTGTCCAATTTTGAAAATGATCCTGACACCACGAAACTTCGGACATTTTTTAAGATCATGGCGGCCTTGAACCTTCAGGTCAGGATCCAGCCGCGCGGGAGTAAAGATCCAGGCAGTGATTTGGAATGGTGACGAAAACCGGGGCGGACGCGTAACCTCGGCCGGGATATGACGCCGTCGCCTCGGCCCGCAGCGCGCCTTAACCTTGGCCGGGCGGCGGATGAAACCTGTGTGCGTCAGGGGTTTCCCGCCGCGCGGCTATAATCAGCTTAAGCAGATAGCGGAGGCATTGCCGTGGATGAAGAAAGCAGCCTGAAAATTCTCTGCGATGCTCTGGCTAAAGAGCGCGGGGCAGATCCGGCTGAGATCGCGCCGGGGCTTGATCTGCGCACGCTGGCGCGCTCGCTTGTGAACGTGCGCCCGCCCGCGCCGCTGCCTCCCCGGCTGCTTAAGATCCAGGACGATTACCTGAGGCAGCGGGCGCGCGAGAAAGGCATAGTTAACGCCATGGCGCTGCCTTGCATCAAAGAGTCCTTGGGCAGCCGGCTTTCTCAGGCGGAGCGCATCTGCCTGTGGCAGGGTGACATCACCGTTCTTGAAACCGATGCCATCGTCAACGCCGCCAACGATCAGATGCTCGGCTGTTTCGTGCCCATGCACCGCTGCATCGACAACCAGATCCATACCTTTGCCGGTGTGCAGCTGCGCCTTGAGTGCCGGGAGCAGATGCAGCGCCTGCGCGCCGAGCACGGCGAGGATTACGCGCAGCCGGTTGCCGTGCCGCTGGTTACGAAGGGCTATAACCTGCCGGCGCGCCACGTCATCCATGTGGCAGGGCCGATCGCCGCCGCCGGTGTGACGCCGCTGCTTGAGCGGCAGCTGCGCGAGTGTTATTTGAACGTGCTCGAAGCGTGCCGCAAACATGCCTTTAAGAGCGTGGTCTTCTGCTGCATCTCAACCGGGGTGTTCGCCTTTCCCAACGCTCTTGCAGCCTCCGTTGCTGTAAACGCGGTCACCGGCTGGCTTGAGGAACATCCGGGCTCTCTGGATCGCGTCGTGTTTAACGTGTTTAAAGATGAGGATCTGCGCCTTTATGAAAAACTCCTTGCCTGAACGCCGCGCCGACGGCTACCGCGAGACCATCCGCCTGGGGCTTGAAGGCTTAAGGCGCGGCGGCAATGAGCTGACGCAGTTGCAAGGCTCGACAGCGGAGCGCGTGCAGGCGCTGCGCGAGGCTCTGGATGAAGCGGAGGCTGTGGCGGTCGGCGCCGGGGCCGGGGTGTCAACAGCCGCCGGGCTTGAATACTCAGGAGCGCGTTTTGAGCGTTATTTTTCTGATTTCAGACGCGTCTTTGGCATTACCGACATGTACTCAGGCGGCTTCTTCCCGTTTCCCGATGAGCGCGTCCGCTGGGCGTGGTGGTCACGGCACATCTATTTCAACCGCTATGTGGACGCGCCGCTGCCGGTCTATCCTGAACTCTTAAAACTCTTAGCTGGCAAAGACTTTTTTGTGATCACCACGAACGTCGACAGCCAGTTTGCGCGCTCAGGCTTTGCTGAGAGCAGGCTCTTTTGCACCCAGGGCGATTACGGGCTCTTCCAGCAGGCACAACCCAAGGTGCAGGAGACGTACGGGAACGAAGCGTGGGTAAATGAGGCGCTTGCGGCCCAGGGCTTTGTGAAAAACGCCGCCGGGGTGTTTGATGTGCCTGAGGACGGAAAACTCACCATGATCCTGCCTCCTGATCTCGTGCCGCGCTGCCCGGACGGCTCTGAGGCGGCCGTGAACCTGCGCTCTGATGACACTTTCGTTGAGGATGAGGCCTGGCATCGGGCCTCCGAGGCCTACGCTAAGTTCTTAATCAAGGCGCGCGGCAGGCGGGTGCTTTATCTTGAGCTCGGAGTCGGGCTGAACACCCCGGTCATCATCAAATACCCGTTCTGGGAGCTGACATACCGCGATGCCAAGGCCCGCTACGCCTGCGTAAACTTAAACGAGGCCTGCTGCCCTGAGCGCATCGCCGCGCGCAGCGTCTGCATAAACGCGGGGATCGCGCAGGTTTTAGGCCTGCTGCAACAGTAAAATTTTAAGGAGGGAAAATGGGTACAGAGATCCGCCATCCCAAAACAGAGGATATTGAGGCGCTGTGCGCGCTTGAGGACGCGTGCTTCCCGCCTGAGGAAGGGGCCAGCCATGAGAGCGTCAAAAACCGTGTGTCTGCCTATCCTGAGTGCTACTGGGTGCTCACGCTTGACGGAGAGATCGCAGGGCACGTCAACGGCCCGCGCACAACAGAACGTGATCTGCTCGATCCCATGTACACCGACACCTCCTGCCACCGCCGCGACGGCCCTTGGCAGATGATCTTCTCCGTGGCGACGCTGCCTAAATTCCAGGGCCGGGGGCTGGCGTCAATGCTCCTGCGCCGCGTCATCTCAGATTGCCGTGAGCGCGGCGTCAAGGGGATCGTGCTCACCTGCCATGAGCGCCTGCTGCCTTTTTACGCGCGCTTTGGCTTTAAAGACGAGGGAATGAGCACCTCAGAGCACGGCGGCTCGAGCTGGCATCAGATGCGCCTGCTGTTTTAGCGCCGCTTCGTGCTTATATCCTGTGCCGTGGCCGTTTGGTAAAGCGCCGCGCTTAATTTAAAATATCCGCATGATGATCCCGCTTTAAAGCGGGATCGCTGTAAGTTTTCTGGCGTGTGAACCTGCGCGCGCTTTACCGGGGATCTTTTATTCAGATGATCGTGATCGGCATAGATCCGGGATCGCGTTTTACCGGATACGGCATCGTCAGATCCCAGGCAGGTAAGGTCTCCTACCTCGGATCAGGCTGCATTGCCGCAGGCAACGGCCCCATAGCCGGGCGCCTTAAGATCATCTACGAGGGCGTGACGCAGCTCGTCGGGCAGTTCTCGCCTGACTGCATGGCCATAGAAGAGACGTTTTTGTCAAAGAACGTGCAGTCGACGGTCAAGCTCTCCGAGGCCCGCGCCAGCGCCATGGTCGCCGGGGCCTACCTCGGGCTGGAGGTCTTTGAGTACACGCCCCAGCAGATCAAGCAGTCGGTCGTGGGCTACGGCTGGGCTGACAAAACCCAGGTGCAGTACATGGTTCGCAAGATCCTCTGCCTGTCAGGCAGCCCGCAGGCCGACGCCGCCGACGCCCTGGCCTGCGCCATCTGCCACGCGGTCACGGCCAGCGTGACCAAAGCCATGGGCCAGGGCGTCGCCGAGCGTTACTCCGTGCACGGCAGGCTGCAGGACCGTTAAGTATTTGGAGAGAAGAATTCAATGATAGGAAGTCTGCGCGGCACGCTGCTGCGCGTTGACGGCAACACCGCGCTCATCGAGGCAGGCGGCGTGGGCTATGAAGTCGAGATGCCTTCGTCGTGCCTGCAGGCGCTGCCGCAGGATCCGCACGAACCGGCATTCGTTTACATCCACCACAGCGTGCGCGAGGACGCCCAGGTTCTCTACGGCTTTACGGACATCGCCTCGCGCTCGCTCTTTCGCATCCTCATCAAGGTAAACGGCGTCGGGCCTAAAAGCGCGCTGGCCGTGCTCTCGACTTTTGACGTGCAGTCTTTCATCGCCGCCGTGCTGGACGGGCGCGCCGCCGAGCTGCAGCGTATCCCGGGCGTCGGCAAGAAGACGGCCGAGCGCATGATCGTCGAGCTCAAGGACAGCCTAAGCAAGCTCGGCTCCGGCGCAGCCGCGGCGGCGCCCAAGGCCGCAAAGCAAAACAGCGGCGCCTTTGATGACGCCGTGGCGGCGCTTGTGGTTTTAGGCTACCGCGAGAGCCTGGCCGTCGAGTACTGCAAGGCCGCCTACAGCGAGGGCATGAGCACCGAGGATCTCATAAAAGGCGCGCTGGCGCTGATTTCCAAGAGCGGGAGGCCGTAAGCGATGTCGCTTAAAGATGCGGGGATCGTCGCCGACGCCCTCGAGGTCAACCCTGACGCCCGGCCTGACAAAACGCCTGAGGAGGCGCTCTCTGAGATCACGGGCATGTCAGAGGATCGCGCGCTCAGGCCGCAGCGCCTTGCCGATTACATCGGGCAGAAAGACGTGAAGGCGCAGCTTGAGGTGTATTTAAAAGCCGCCAGGCAGCGCAACGAGGCGCTTGACCACGTGCTGATCTTCGGGCCGCCGGGCCTGGGCAAGACGACGCTTTCCAATATCATCGCCAATGAGCTTGGCGTGTCCATCAGCTCGACGTCGGGGCCGGCGCTCGAGAAAAAGGGCGATGCGGCCGCGCTGCTTACGAATTTGCAGCCGCGCTCGGTGATCTTCATAGACGAGATCCACCGCCTCTCGCCGGTCATCGAGGAGTTCCTCTATCCTGCCATGGAGGACTACCGTGTCGACATCATGACAGGCGAAGGCCCGTCGGCCCGCTCCATCAAGATAAACCTCAACGAGTTCACGCTCATCGGCGCCACGACGCGCGCCGGCACGCTGACCTCGCCTCTGCGCGCCAGGTTCGGGATCATCTTGCAGCTTAAGTTTTATGAGCCTGAGGAGCTTGAGCAGATCATCAGGATCTCCGCGCGCAAACTGCACATCGAGACGGACGATGACGGCGCGGCCGAGATCGCCAGGCGTTCGCGCGGCACGCCGCGCATCGCCAACCGCCTGTTAAAGCGCGTGCGCGATTTCGCGCAGGTGCGCGGCAGCGGCAGGGTCGATCTGCCCACGGCGCGCGCGGCTTTGGAAATGCTGCGCATCGACGAGGACGGCTTTGACGAGTTCGATCGCGAGTACCTGCACACCATCATCACGGATTTCGGCGGCGGCCCGGTGGGCATAGAATCGCTGGCCGCCTCGCTCGGGCACGATCGCGACACGCTCGAGAACGTCGTTGAGCCTTACATCATCCAGCAGGGCTTTGTGCAGCGCACCCGCTCGGGGCGCATGGCCGGGCGCCGGGCCTATGAGAAATTCGGCATGCAGTACCCGGGCGCGGCCTCATCAGGGGAGGACTGACATGGCTGATCCTTTTTCATTTGACTTCACCGTCTACTGGGAAGACACCGACGCCGGCGGCATCGTCTATTACGCCAATTACTTAAAATTCTGCGAGCGCGCCCGCACGGAGTGGCTGCGCTCGGCAGGTTTCTCCCAGCAGCGCCTGCTGGAGGAGGGCACGGGCTTTGTGGTGACGCAGGTTGCATGCAAATATTTAAGCTCGGCGCGCCTTGATGACAGAATCACCGTAACCTGCGTTCCCGTAAAGGTGCGCGGCCTGAGCCTGAATGTTTATCAGGAGGTCTATAATCAGCGCGGTGAAAAGCTCTTTGAGTTTGAATGCACCCTGGCCTGCATGGATATGAAGCGGGGGCGTCCGCAAAAGATGCCGCAGCAGGTGCGCGATTACATTAAGGCAGGGGTCCCTGAGGTCCCGCCGGTTTTTGAGGTAAGACTGTAATGCAAAACGGTCAGCTCTCGTTCACCGAGCTTATTTTGAACGCCAGCCTGCTCGTGCAGGCCGTCATGTTCTTCCTGCTCATGCTCTCGGTGATCTCCTGGACCATCATCATCCAGCGCTCCAGCGCCTACAAGCAGGGCCGCGCCCGCGCCGACGAGTTCGAGGATCGTTTCTGGTCGGGCATAGATCTGAACAACCTCTACCAGGACTGCGTCAGGCGCCAGAATGAACTGCAGGGGCTCGAGGTCATCTACACCTCAGGCTTCAAGGAATTCGTGCGCCTCGTGAACTCCGGGCCTGCCGATCAGGAAGTGGTGATGGACGGCACGTACCGCCAGATGAAAGTCGCGCTCTCGCGCGAGGCCGAGAACCTCGAAAGCCACCTGGCCACGCTCGCCACCATCGGTTCCATCAGCCCGTACATCGGCCTGTTCGGCACGGTGTGGGGCATCATGCACGCGTTCGTGGCTCTGGCCGCCGTCAAGAACGCCACGCTCTCCATGGTGGCCCCGCCGATCGCCGAGGCCCTGATCGCCACGGCCATGGGCCTGTTCGCCGCCATCCCGGCCGTGATGTTCTACAACCATTTCATCGCCAAGTGCGAGGCGCTCGAGAACCGCTATGACAACTTCATGGACGAGTTCGCGACCATCCTAAACCGCCGCCTCGTGACCGTGAGATCGCAGCTTAAGCGCGAGAGCGAGCGCAAGGAGCAGGAGAGCCAGTCTGAGAGCGGCCCTTATGACTACCAGTCGCGCCGCCAGGACATCACCCGCGGCTACGCTCAGCCGCAGGGCCAGCCCCAGAGCGTCCCGCCCATGCGCACGGTGCCGCCGCGCTACCCTGAGGGCCAAAAGCCGCGCCCCCAGGCCTTTGATCCGCGCGCATCCCAAAGGGAGCAGAGTTCCGGGCCGCATTACATCACCCCGGGCGTGCGCGGCGATCAGCTGCGCCAGGCCGAGACCCGCCAGGGCGGCTATAACGGGGAACAGCACTGATGCGCATGGCTTCAAGAAGGCGCAGATCGCATCCGGTCGCGGAGATCAACGTCGTCCCCTATATCGACGTGATGCTGGTGCTGCTCGTGATCTTTATCGCGACGGCGCCGGTCGTCATGCAGGGCGTCACCGTCGATCTGCCCCAGGCCCAGAGCGAGACCATGGATGAGAACCAGCGCACCCCGATCATCGCCACGGTCGACAGCATCGGCCAGTATTACGTGAGCATCGACACCACCATGCAGAAGATGCAGGATCTAAACGAGCTCACGTCCTATGTGGCAGGCGAGCTGCAAAAAGATCCGACGCGCCCGGTAGTCGTGCAGGGCGATGCCCATGTCGACTACAACAGCGTTATCCAGCTGATGAACGCCTTAAAAGAAGGCGGCGTCAAGAGCGTGGGCCTGGTGACAGTGCCGCTTGAGGGAAGTTCAGGGAGCGCGGGCAAGTGAGGATCAGGACCGGCACCGCCTTTACCATAGCCGTGCTTATCCACGCGGCTGTGATCGTCGCCTTGGTGATCAACGTCTCGCTTGACCGCCCCGAAAAACCTGACACCGGCTCGGGCGACATCATGCACGCCACGTTCGTGCCGCCTGCCAAGGGGAACCCCAACGGCGGCAGGGCCGAGAGCGCGCCGCAGCCTGAGGCAAAACCTGAACCTGTCCCCGAGCGGGATCAGGCCGAGGAGCAAAAGGCGCAGGAGCTTAAAGAGCAGGTGGCAAAGCAGCAGGAGGCCGAACAGCGGCGCGTTGAGCAGATCCGCGCCCGGCAGGAGGCCGAACAGCAGCAGGCGCTGGCGCTGCGCAAAGCCGAGCTTGAGAAAAAGCAGCTTGAAGATCAGAAAAAGAAGCTTGAGGCCCAGAAACAGGCGGCCGAGCTGAAGAAACAGGCCGAGGAAGAGGCCCGCGCCAAGGCCCAGGCTGAGGCGGATAAGAAGAAAGCCGAAACCGAGGCCAGGAAGAAGGCCGCCGAAGAGGCCAAGAAGAAAGCCGAGGAAGAGGCCAAGAAGAAAGCGGAAGCCGAGGCCAAAAAGAAGGCTGAAGCCGAGGCTAAAGCCAAGGCCAAAGCTGAGGCCGACGCCAAAGCAAAGGCAGAGGCTGACGCTAAAGCCAAAGCTCAGGCCCAGGCCAACGCCAACGCGCTTGAGGATGACATCCTGGGCACGGCCGACGGCGATCCGGTAAACGGCAAAGGCCTGGGGCAGGGCGGCGGCGACGGCGGCTACGGCGTCAAAGTGCGCACGCTTATAGAGCAGAACTGGCGCGTCGATCCTTCCATGAACGGCAAGACCGTCAAGGTGAGCATCCAGGTGGCAAACGACGGGACGATCTCCAATGAGAGCTGCTCAGGCGACAAGGCCGTGTGCAAGACGGCGCTTGACACCTTAAACGCCATCGGCATGCTCCCCAGGCCTCCTGCCGGGTGCAAAGAATGCTCAAGCATTGTCATTTCCATGACGCCGAAAATCTGAATATAATTGTGCGAACGCACAAAATACCAGCAGGAGTTACTGATGATCAAACGCATTCTCGCCGGCCTGGCGCTCGCGGTTTTCGCCGTGAACGCCCACGCCGCGCTGCAGATCGAGATCACCGGCGGCATCAATGAAGGCCACCGCATCGCGGTCATCCCGTTTACCCAGGCGCAGGGCCTGGGCACTGACGTGGCCAAGGTCGTCTCCGACGATCTGACCCGCTCGGGCAAGTTCTCTCCCATCCCCATGCAGCAGCTGCCCCAGGGCTCGGTGACGAACGGCGAGATCAACGCCGATGTCGCCGCCCAAAGCGGCGCCGAGGCCGCGGTGACCGGCAAGGCTGTTCCGGTTAACGGCGGCTACAATGTCGAATTCAAGGTCGTGGGGCTGCAGGGGGCCAACAAGGGCAAAGTGCTGGCCCATTACGCCGGCAACGCCCCGAAGAACCTCATCCGCCAGGCCGCCCATCGCGTGTCCGATCGCGTCTATGAGCTCTTTACCGGCCAGAAAGGCGCTTTCCGCACCCGCATCGCCTATGTGGTGACCCGCCACGGCCAGGGCTATCCCTATGTGCTCATGACCGCCGATTACGACGGCTACAACGAGCGCCCGGTGCTCAAGTCGACGCAGCCTATCATGACGCCGACCTGGTCGCCTGACGGCACGCGCCTTGCCTACGTGAGCTTTGAGGCCAGGCAGCCTGCGATCTTTGTGCAGGACATCCTCTCGCACAAGCGCACGAAGCTCGCATCGTTCCCGGGCCTGAACTCCAGCCCCGCCTGGTCGCCTGACGGCTCGAAGATCGCCATGACGCTCTCAAAAGACGGCCAGCCTGACATCTATTATTACGATCTGGCCGCGGGCGTCTTAAAGCGCGTCACCGAGAACCGCTCCATCGACACTGAGCCTACCTGGTCTGCCGATTCCCGCTCGCTGTTCTTTACCTCGGAGCGCGGCGGCCGCGCCCAGATCTATAAATACGATTTCGCCACCGGCTCCACGACCCGTGTCACCTACCAGGGCGAGATGAACCTGTCGGCGCGCGCCATCCCGGGCAGCACCTCGCTCGTGGTGGTCACCCGCCAGAAGGGTTACCGCGTCGCCAGGGTGGACGCCGACGGCAGCATCTACATGCTGACCACTTCCACGCTCGATGAGTCGCCCTCGGTGGCCCCGAACGGGAGTATGGTAATATACAGCACGGTTTATCAGGGCCGCAAAGGGCTGGCGCTGGTATCCGCAGACGGACGTTTCAAGGCATACCTTCCTTCCTCCGCAGGCGAGGTGAGCTCGCCGGCGTGGGGACCTCTGCTTGAGAAATAAACTTCAAGGGGATCTGTAAAAATGTTAAAGAATTTTTTATTTGCTTTTGTCTGCGGCGCCGCGCTGATCGCTCTCCCGGGCTGCAGCTCCGACTCTGACAACTCCGGCCTCGTCTCCGATGACGGCACCGACATCCAGGAAGGCCTGGATTCCGACGGCGCGGTCACCGTAGGCAACCCCGGCGCCTCTGACGGCTGGCACGGCCCTGCGGAGCTGCAGGATCAGCACACCGTGTACTTCAACTACGATTCGGACACCATCCAGGATCAGTACGTGGGCGTGCTCCAGGCCAACGCCAAGTACCTGCGCTCCAACCCTGACGCCCGCGTGGTCGTCGAGGGCCACACCGACGAGCGCGGCACCCCTGAGTACAACATCGCCTTAGGCGAGCGCCGCGCCCGCAGCGTGGCCCGCTACCTGCAAAACCTCGGCGTCGATCTCAACCAGATCTCCGTCGTCTCCTACGGCGAGGAGAAGCCGGTGAACCCCGGCCACGACGAGAGCGCCTGGTCGCAGAACCGCCGCGCGGTGTTAAATTACTGACAAAGCGCCCCTGATGCGGGCGGATGTTTAAAACAAGGGCGCAGGGCTCAGTTCCCGCGCCTTTTTTAATGCATAGGAGAACGCAAGACATGCGCATAGCCTTAACCATGGCTGCCGCGGCCTTAAGCGCGGCTTTGTGCGGCAGCGCCGCCGCCGATGATGATTTGGAGGCGCAGCTGAGCGCCCAGCAGGCGACGATGCTGAGGATGCAAAACCGCTTTGATCAGATGCAGGATCAGTTAGACGCCCAAAACGGCAAGATCGAGGAGCTCGAGCACGAGCTCTCTAACCTCAAAGCTCAGCTTGAGAAGGCGCAGCAGGCCGGCGCGCAAAACACCGCGGCGCAGGGCGGCGAGGGGACGGCCGGACAGATTCAGGGCGCGGCAGAACAGCCGCAGCCAAACGCCGCCTCTCAAGGTAATACAGCCGCGGCCTCAGGCCCGGTCACCGACGCCAAGGGCAAAGCCTTAAAGAGCGCCGACGATGCGACTAAGGCCGAGTATCAAAAGGCCTATAAACTCGTCGTCGACAACAAGCTCAAAGACTCCGTGCCGGCGTTTAAGGCTTTTGTGGAGAAGTATCCTGACTGCGAGCTCACTCCGAACGCCTGGTACTGGCTTGGGCAGGTGCAGTTCAAGCAAAAACAGTATCCGGACGCGCGCGTGAGCTTCCTCAACGCCGCCGGTTTTAAGAACTCGCCCAAGCGCGCCGACTCGCTCTATAAGCTCGGGCTCATCTACAAAGCCCAGGGCGACAAGGACAAGGCCCGCCGCTTCTTTGAGGTCGTGGCCAGGGATTACCCCGGCGACACCTCGGCGGCGCTGGCGCAAAAGCAGCTTGCGGCCAAATAAACCGCGCGTGCAAAAAGACGCCCCGGAGGCTTTAAGCCTTCGGGGCGTCTTTGCTTAAGGAGCCTTTTTACAAGGCCTTATTACAGGGCCTTGAGGAAGTCAGCGACTTCTTTGTCCTGGCATTTGGCGTAGAAGAGATCGGCAAACTGCGGATCGTCGATGGTCTTTTTGACGAAGTCGCGATCGAGGCCTTTTAAGACTTCGATGAGCGGGCGGTGCGTGATCGTCTTGACGTGATCGAGGATCTTCTTGTTGGACTGCTCGGCCTGGACGCGCTCAGGAGGATAGCCGCCGCCGAACGGGGTCACGAAGAGCTTCTCGAAGATGTAGCGCAGGTTGAGTTCGCCGCCCCAGCCGTAGCCTAAGGCGTAAGGGAGGGCGATCGCGTTGCCGGCGTTGATCTGCGTGAAGAGGTAGGAGTCGACCGGGTTTTCGATGTGGCCGCACTCCACGCCCGGGAAGGCGTTTAAGGCCAGCGTGGCGCCTTCGCCGGTGCCGCAGCCGGTGACGACGAAGTCGGCGGCCTTGGTGTTGAGCACGATGGACGCGAGCAGGCCGTTCATGACATAGGTCAGGCAGCGTTTGTCTTTGGCGCTGTACATGCCGTAGTTGTCAACGGTGTGGCCGGCGTTCTTGGCGGCAGCCGACAGCTCGCGAAAGATGACAGGGTTCTTGTCCGCCTGGGAGTTCTCCAGGATCAGGGCGATTCTCATATAAAAGTGCCTCCGTAACAGATATGCATTGTCATAATGATAGTGCGCCGCAAAGCAGAAAACAAACGTTTGAGCACAGGAAATGCCGGAAATGCCACGCAGATCAAATTGGCAAAGGGTGCGGAAAATCCTTTGGAATTTGGGCACGGCGTCTTAAGTATTTTATGTGATGTTTATCACGATGGCTGCGCTTATGCCATGTAAAACAAAAAGATCAAAAATAATTTAAAAAGACCTTGCACATCGGTCAATTTTAAGTAAAATGAGCACCGTTGATTTTCGTCAACGTAGGCGGGTCGCTAGCTCAGTTGGTAGAGCAGCGGACTTTTAATCCGTTGGTCGAGGGTTCGAATCCCTCGCGACCCACCACCCGAAGAATTGGGTTGTTAGCTCAGTTGGTAG
>DKSD01000011.1:0-1575 GCA_002473165.1 Succinatimonas sp. UBA7265 | reverse complement strand
TCGACCCCCTCACAACCCACCACCCGGTACCTTCATTTCAACGGACCGGACGTTTAGCTCAGTTGGTTAGAGCATCTGCCTTACAAGCAGAGGGTCACAGGTTCGAGTCCCGTAACGTCCACCAGTTGCTTTTATCCTTGTCGTTTCGCTGAGAGCGCTATTTGCAGTTTGTTGCTTCAGGCTGTGTCTGTGTCCTTAGCCAGGATTTTACGTCGATTGTACAGTTCTCGACATCTATAACCGCGCACACGAGGCGCAGCGTCTCAGCTCAAAGCGTTGGCTCTGACGTAATGAGTATTCCTGCCTGCGCCAAGGCGTTTTAATGTCCCGTCTTCAACCAGCTTTTTTAAGGCTGATTCCACAGATGAACTCCCTAAACTCGGGCAGGCTATCAACGCGTCCTGCTTTGTAAATATCCCAAGCTTATTTTGGGCAAATTCTTTTACGATCTCATAAGAGGTGCTTCTTACACCGCTTCTTTCTGCAATCGTAATCCGATCTTCGAATTCGCGGTAGCACGACAGGATAACGGCCAGCAGATATTTTATAAAGGGCATAGGGTCGTTTTTTTCTTGATGCCACCAGCTGCAGGAATTAGCCAATGCCCCGTAATATGAATTTTTGGTATCGGCAATGGCTTTTTCTATGCTGACGTACTGTCCGACCAGATATCCGCAACGGCGAAGCAGCAACAGTGTGAGCAGCCTGCTCATCCTGCAGTTTTCGTCATTAAACGGACGAATGCAAATAAAATCAAGTATAAAGTACGGTATCAGAATCAGCGGATGGATAATTTCTTTCTCAAGCGTAACTTGGTAACTTTGACAGATCTTTTTGATAGCCTCAGGAATTTTGTCATGTTCAAGCGGCCTGAGCAAAATGGTATTTTCGTCGTTTTCAAGATCCGTTTCTGTCTTGTTAGGCGAGGTTTTAAATTTACCGCCGTAACTCAGGCTGGTATAGTGAAGCAGTTCACGGTGCAGATGCAAAATATAATTTGGTGTCACCGAAAATTTTGTATATTTTTCATGTATTAAATTTAAGGCATTGTGGTAACCGAGTATTTCTTCTTCCTCTAAATTTTGGGGCGCAGTTTTATTCTCAATAAGTTGTTTTAATCGCGATTTAGTAGTTACTATTCCTTCAATACGGTTGGAACTTTCGGTGCTTTGGATCTTTGCAATCTCGATCAGGCGCTTTAACTCTGCCGGCTTCTGCCTGGTAAACAGTTCCTGCCTGCCTTTGTATTCCTGGATTTGCGAGATATAAGACAGGATTTTATTATCCCAGGTTCTGTTCCTGAGCGCGGCGTAATCAAACTTCCTCATCCTGCCTCCTCCCCCTTTGATTGTCTTTTTTCCCAATTATGGCCAATTTCTGGGAGAAATAAAATCACCTTGGGAGAAAATGTCAAAACATGTCCGATAAGTCTGGTCTTCACCGGCGGCTGGCAGTGCTATCTCAGGCTCGCATGTTCTTATTGTCAGCAACACAATGATATTTCGAAAGTTATGTATGCAACTCAATTTTTGCGACACTGTCGCAAAAATTGGATGTGAATTTCCCAAAAAGTTA
>DKSD01000083.1 GCA_002473165.1 Succinatimonas sp. UBA7265 | reverse complement strand
ACCTAATTCAGCACAATTTCGGTTTGAAGGCGCGAAGGAGAGCGCCCTTAATTTTTGGATGTAAATCATGAACTGGATCGTATTGATTGCCGCAGGGCTGCTCGAGTGCGCCTGGGCTTTTGCGCTTAAGCTGAGCGAAGGTTTTTCAAAGCCGCTGTATACACTGCTGTTTTTGGTATTCCTCGCTGGCAGCATGGGCGGGCTTGCCTATGCGCAAAAAAGCCTGCCTTTGAGCCTTGCCTATCCGGTGTGGACAGGGATCGGAGCGGCCGGACCGGTGATCGTCGGAGTTTTGTTCTTAAAAGATCGCCTGAGCGCCGGCGCCGCCTGCTTTACCGTCATGCTCATCATCAGCATCATCGGGCTTAAGCTCACCTCCGGCCATTGACAGTGGTTTGACAGCCGCCCGCTTTGCCCCTAAAATGCCCGTTTGTCGGTGATTAGCGCAGCCTGGTAGCGCATCTGTTTTGGGTACAGAGGGTCACAAGTTCGAATCTTGCATCACCGACCATGGTTCAGGAAATAAGACGCCGTATGGCGTCTTTTTCGTCTTTGACTGATCCTCGTTTCGCCTGCGATGAAATACCTTCCGCATGCTTTCCTCTGTTTAATGGTCAATTTTGTGCATTTTTTTGAGGCTAACCTGCTGATCGAGTGCTCCGAAAAGACGCAAAACTGACATTTTAAAGTGAGTTAAAAAAAATTTTTTTGCGGATTTTTAGCGCAAAAAACTCGGGAAAAAGGACAGAATTATTTAATTAAATATTTTAACTTCAATATGTTAATGTGATAAATTTTTGCGTGATGATCGGGATCACAAAAGACAGGAACAGAGATTTTTAAAAATTATTTTTACGAGTGTGATCACAATTCGAAAATTATGCTATATTAAAGACACTCCTTATGTTTGTTTGATTGTTCTCCCCGCAGGCTGGTCTTGCGGGGATTTTTCTTTTCAGAGCAGCCTCTTTTTTCCTCCCGTGCCATTTCCCTCTTGTGAGCTTGGTGCTTAAACAGCGCAGTCAAATTGGCTAGAATAGCTGAAGATATGCGCCGGGCGCTTGCGCCGCGGCGTCTGCGGCTTGGCCGCTGAATGAATTTGTGCGGTGGCGGGACAGATCCGCCGGGAGTTTTCATGGCACTTAATGAAAAGTTAAGCAAACTGGCGCTGGTGCTGGCTTTGGCCGCCGCGCCGCTGTACCTCAACGGCTGTGTGACGGCCATGGTCGGCGCGACCGCTGCCGGCGCCGGAGCCGCGGTCGGCTCTGACAGCCGCACCGTCGATACCATGATGTATGACGAGCAGATCCGCCAGGACACGAACGCCATCCTCACCGATCACCGCTCCGACACCGATGACAAGGTGTGGCACGTCAGCGCCTCCTCTTTCAACGGCAACGTGCTGCTGACCGGCCAGACCACTTCCTGGAGCTATTTCCAAAGCCGGCTGCCGCTCATCCGCAAGGTCGAATACGTTCGCAAGGTGTACAACTACGTCGAAAACCGCGCCCCGCTTGAGGCCAAGGACATCGCCGCTGACAGCTTTATCACCTCCAAAGTCAAATCAGCGCTGCTGTTGGGCAAGGACATCAGCTCCGGCCGCTTTAAGGTGATCACCGAAAACCGCGTCGTCTATCTCATGGGGTACTGCACCCGCGACGAAGCCCGCAGGGCGGTGACCATGACAAAGAAGGTCTCCGGGATCAAGCGCATCGTGACGATCTTCGATTACATGGACAGCCCGTCCAATCCCGCGCCTAAGCTGACGTCGCAGCAATCTCAGCCTTCCGTGAGCAGCGCCGGCGGCACGAACAGTTCATCGTCCATGGCCGCTGAAACCCAGGGCAGCGCCGATAACGGCGGCGCCGCCATTTTGGGCGAAGATAATGATCTTTTGGCTCCGGCGACCCCGGCCAACTGGTAAGGGGCGCAGAGGCGATGTCCGCTGAGCGGAAGATCTATTTTGCCGCCGTGATGCTCCCCAATGAAGGGGAGCCTGAGCAGGCGCTGGAAGTCTCCATACTCGAATGGAGGCTTATAGATGAGCCCGGCAGCAGCGCCAACTCCAGCACGCTGCCCAAGGTTTATGTGCACAGCACCCTGGCGCCGCGCTCTTTAAACCGGGTGCGCTGGGGCAATGCCGGCGACTACGGCATAGACGCGCGCTATATCAAAAAGAACCTCCGCCGCCTGCCGTCCATAGAGACGTTCATAGGACAGGATTACTTAAAAGACGCCCACGCTGTCGTGTTTGACGCCTCCAAGGAACCGGTGCATTCGCTGGTTTCCGGGTGCCGCGCCGTCGAGGAGATCCAGTCGGCCTGGGCTCAGGTATTCCGCGGCAGTGAGGACGAGAAGGTGCGCAGCGCCTCGACGCTCTCGCAGATGCTCGAGTGCCTGGGATATCCCTCGGTGCGCGAGGTGTCAGCTCACAGCACCCATTACCCGCCGCTGATCCTTGAGACTTTCGCCATGGCCGCGGTGTGGTCGGTGCTTGAGAACTTCAAAGCGCACCCGCGCAAATCCCGCAAGCTCTCAGGGACGCTGCCGTTCTCCCCGGTCTGGCCGGTGCGCGAAGCCCCGGACGTGTGGTTTGAAGGCGAGCGCAAATCGCTGTCGGATTTCACGGCCAAAGAGATCGACACCTTTTTTGCAGGCGAGATGCAAAGCTATATCGACTGGCGCCGCACGAACATCTACATCAATGACTGGGTGTTCAACCGCGAGCGATTGCCGATCATCACCTCCGGCGCGCTGTCCAATGTCGATGACATGGCCGAGTACATCTTCACGAAGATCTTCAGGCTGGAAATGCAGCTGTGGTCGCTGGTGTTCTACTCGGTCTTTGAAAACCGCACGAGTTACGCCCGGGATGTGGCTTTAAAGGATGGGCGCTTTGCCTCGCTTGACGCCCCGGTGCGCACCGATTTCTCGGCTTTCATCATCGGGCACATGCAGGATTTTTTAATGCCTGAGCAGAAACAGTGGCTGCTCAAGACCATCATCGGCATGTACATCCGCTCCAAAGCGCGGGTGGCTTTTGAGCCCTTTGATTTTGACGCCATGAGCCGCGAGCAGCAGCGCGATCCGGCCAACGCGCGCTTCTTCTTCAGATCAGGCCCTGAGGGATCGCGCCCGCACTGCTTCCACGAGATCGCCACCCGCGACAAGGTGATCAAGTACCGCTGCTATGAGATCTCCGGCCACGGCGAGGAGCGCGAGCAGACCATTATCTGGGTGAACGAGTACCTGCGCCGTTTTATGGACGAGGCCAAAAACCCGTTCTCCAATTTCTGGACGACTCCGGACGCCCGGCAGTGGATCCGCATCATCACAGGCGTGGCCTGGGGCGACATCTCCCGCGCCCCCCGCATCAACGAGGACAGCGAGATCATCAAAGTGCGCTACTTAGTCTCCGGGCTGATCCGATCTTTGTCGCTGAGCTACGTGCAGGAGCTCCACGATCGCCTGGCAGCTGACATCCGCAAGATCAACTCCGAGCCTAACCATGAGCTGGACGACAAGTTCTGCTTTATGGGGGTGTCCGTGGAGATCCGCGTTATGCTGCGCTCCAAGACCCCGGTGCTGCGCCGGCTGTTTAATTTCAGCTAAAGATCAAAACAAAAAAAAATCCCGGCTGATGCCGGGATTTTTTTGGGAGTTACTCTCAGACCTTGATGCGATCGACGTGCGAGAGCAGATCATTTAAGGTCTCAACGGTGCTGGTGACCTCGGTGTTAGCCTCGTCGACCTCAGAGGAGAAGCCCTTGGCCGCGTCGGTGATCTGTTGCATGTTCGTGGAGATCTCGGACGTCGCGGTCGTCTGCTCTTCGGCGGCGGTGGCGATCTGGGTGATCTGCCCGGAAACGCCTGAGACCTGATCGGCCACGGCGTTTAGCACGTCCTGGATGCCGTTGGTGCGATCGGCGATGCTGTGCATGTTATCGAGCGACTGCGCCATGGATTCGTTGGCCGACTGGGCGTCGTTTTGCATCGAGGTCACCATCTTGGTGATCTCCTGAGTCGACTTCGAAGTGCGGGAGGCGAGCGAACGGACCTCGTCGGCGACGACCGCGAATCCCTTGCCGGCCTCGCCGGCGCGGGCGGCCTCGATGGCGGCGTTCAGAGCCAGCAGGTTCGTCTGGTTGGCGATGTCCTCGATGGTCTCAACTATTGAGGAGACCTTGTTGGCCTGCTCTGCCAGCGCCGAAACCTTCCTGGCGTCATCCTCGGATTTGGCTGCCTGATCTTTGATGATGCCGATCGTTTCCTGAATTGAGGCCACGCCGTCCTGGGTGGTCTTGTTCGTCTTGTTGGCCGACTGGGCGGCGGTCTCGCAGTTTTTGGCGATGTCGCCGGTCGTGGAGACCATCTCGTCTGAGGCCGCGGCCACGGTGAGCGAGCGGTTCTGGGTGTTCTTGGCCGACTCGTTGATGCGCGCGGTGACATCCTGGATGCGCCCGACGTTGCCTTCTACGGAATCGACGGCGTTCTTGATGAGGCTTACGAGCTCGTTCCAGCTTGCGCGCATCTTCTCAAGGGATCTTTCAAGCACTCCGAACTCATCGTTTGAAGTAACTTTCACCGGCACTGAGAGATCGCCGTTGCCGATGATCTGCGCGTTCTTTACGGCGCTGTTAAGCGAACGCACGATCTTGCCAGAGAAGCCGAAAGCAATCGCCAAAGCGGCGATCACAGCGCAGGATGCCAGCACCGCGATGACGATGATGAGCGTGCTCGAGGCGGCGCTGTTGGCCTGATCGGCGGCTACCTTGATCTGGTTTTCCGTCACCTGATTGATGTTTGTCGACATCGTGTCGTACATGTCAGAGAGATTGTCATAGACGTCAGAGCACTTCTCCGCATCGCCTGCGTTTAAGCCTTCGACGAGCGCGGTGCGGACCTCATTAATGTATTTGGGGGTGAGATCTTTGACTTCGCCCAAAAGCTTAGGGTAGCGGGCCAGGGAGAGGGCGCCAACCGCGGCGTCAAGCTCGGTGAGCTTGCTGTCAAGTTCCTTGGCTTTGTCACCGTTCCACAGCGAAGGATCGTGGGCGAGCAGATAAGTGATGTTGTCGGCGGCGATCACAGCCTGCTGGGCGCGGGCGGAACGGCCGTGGCGCACAGTCAGTGTCTGTTCAACGACCCTGATGGCCTGGTTTGTGGTGATCATCTGGGTGAGCGACAGCCCGGCGATCGCTATGGTAAATGCGATGATCAGGCAGAAAGCTGTAAGCAGCTTGACCCTCACGCTGCCGCGTTTCGTGTTCGGTTCCATTTAAACTCTGTCCTCTGCAACTGTGAATTGGAAAAACCGCCGCATTGCTTTAAGCGGCTGTGCTTTATCTGAATTGTATTATTGCGCCGCAAACTGTTTTGCAAAAAATTGCGCAAATGTGATCAGCGTGATGGGTTTTTAAGGAAAAATAGAGATTTGAACTTTAGATGGGCTTTTTTTTAAATTTCAGACTCGCCATCCTTAAAAAAGAAAAAAAAATCCCGGCTGCGTCGGGCCGGGATTTCAGGGATTAAAAGGCTTGTCAGATCCTGATGCTGTCGACGTGCGAGAGCAGATTGTTTAAGGTTTCGACGGTGCTGGTGATCTCGGTGTTGGCCTCGTCGACCTCAGAGGAGAAGCCCTTGGCCGCGTCGGTGATCTGCTGCATGTTAGTGGAGATCTCGGAGGTGGCGGTCGTCTGCTGCTCTGCGGCCGTGGCGATCTGGGTGATCTGCGAGGACACGCCCGAAACCTGCTCGGACACAGCGTTTAACACATCCTGGATGCCGTTGGTGCGATCGGCGATGCTGTGCATGTTGTCCAAAGACTGCGCCATGGACTCGTTGGCCGACTGGGCGTCGTTTTGCATCGAAGTGACCATGCGGGTGATCTCCTGGGTGGACTTCGAGGTGCGGGAGGCGAGCGAACGCACTTCGTCGGCGACAACCGCGAAGCCCTTGCCGGCCTCGCCGGCGCGGGCGGCCTCGATGGCGGCGTTCAGGGCCAGCAGGTTCGTCTGGTTGGCGATGTCCTCAATGGTCTCAACGATGGAGGAGACCTTGTTGGCCTGCTCGGCAAGCGCCGAGACCTTCCTGGCGTCATCCTCGGATTTGGCTGCCTGATCTTTGATGATGCCGATCGTTTCCTGAATTGAGGCCACGCCGTCCTGGGTGGTCTGGTTCGTCTTGGCGGCCGACTTGGCGGCGGTTTCGCAGTTTTTGGCGATGTCGCCCGTCGTGGAGACCATCTCGTCTGAGGCCGCGGCCACAGTCATGGAATGGTTTTGCGTGTTTTTGGCCGATTCGTTGATGCGCGCGGTGACATCCTGAATGCGCCCGACGCTGCCCTCAACAGAGTCGACAGCGCTCTTGATGAGGCTTACGAGCTCGTTCCAGCTCCCGCGCATCTTCTCAAGTGAGTGCTGCAAGGTGCCGAATTCGTCGTTGGAGGTGACTTTCACCGGCACGGAGAGATCGCCGTCGCCAATGATCTGGGCGCTTTTAACGGCGCTGTTAAGCGAGCGCACGATCCTTCCTGAATAGGTCGCGGCGATGATCACGGCGATCACGATGGCCACGCAGGCGAGCGCGGCGATGATCGTGATCAGGGTCTTGGACTTGGCGTGGTTTACCTTGGAGGCAGCCGAGCTGATCTCGCGCTCCACGGCGCCGTCCAGGGGGCCGGTGATCGCTTCATAGAGATCCGAAAGCTTGCTGTAGGAGGGCTTGATCTTCACCGGATCGCCGGTTTTGACGGCCTCGGAGAACTCGCCTAAGGCGATCTCGGTGAACTTCGGGGCGTTTTCTTTGACCTTGGCGAAGAGATCCGGGTGCATGTCCATGGGCAGGGCGTTTACGGTGGCTGTCAGGTTTTCGCAGATGTCTTTGAGCTTTTTCTGCCCGGCTTCATCGAATTTGGCGGGATTGTCTAAAAATTCGTAGGTGACGTTGTGGGCGATGATCGCGGCGACCAGGGCTTTGTTCGTTACCGGGTGGCGTTCGGTGAGCAGATCGTCGACGTCGTTGATGATCTTGTTCGTCGAGAACATCTGGGTGAGCGACAGCGCCGTGATCGCGACTGTAAACGCGATGATCAGGCAGAAGGCGGTAAAGAGTTTGGCTCTCACGCCGGTTTTTTTCTTATTATCCATGAAAAAGTCCCATTATCTTAAGCGGCGCGGCCGCAGGGATGCACCTTAAAGCTGGTGTCCGCTGTTTGTTGACGGCATGAAGGCGGTAATTTTTAGGTTGGTTAAAAAAATCAGCGCGCCGCAAGCCGCTGAGATTTTACCAAAGACCCGGCACACGGAAGCACTAATCCGCGCCGCGGAGCTGCAAAAACCCGCAACAGCCCGGCAATCGAGGATCTGCAAAGAAAGGCTGTGAAATCTTCCCGCGGCTTTTTTATGATGGAGCGCATAAACAGGAGATCAGGATATGAAAGACACGACCGTGAGGGCCCGCGTGGCGCAGGATGTTAAAGAGCAGGCAGAGGCCGTGCTCTCAAAGCTCGGACTGCCGGTATCCGTGGTGATCAACGCCCTTTACTGCCAGATCATCCTCAAAGGCCGGGTGCCCTTTGAGATGCCCCGAGGGGCAGACGGCACGCGCGACGCCGCCGTCAGGGCCAGGATCGAGGGCGGGATCAAGGAAGACGCCGAGCGCATCCTGAGCGCGCAGGGCGTGACGATCTCAGAGCTCATCAACGCGCTTTACTCTGAGATCATCAAAGCGCGCGGCGTGCCTTTTCCTTTAAGCCTGAACTGAGGGCGCCTTGTCAAAGCGCGCCATAAAATCGCTGTGGATTTGGCGCAAGAAGGGATCGAGGAACGCGAGCGCCTGATCCTCGATTTCCTTGGGCACTCCAAAGCAGGGGGCGGCGAGCGAGCAGCCGATGGCCGCGAGCGTGTCGGAGTCGCCGCCGATGGCAATGCAGCGGCGCAGGCAGCTTTTAAAAGAATCCGAGGCGAACAGGCAGGAGAGCGCCGGCTTTACGGTGTCCTCGGATTCCTGCGTGCCTTCGTAATGTTCCATGAGTTCCTCAAACGAGGGCAGATCCGCGTAATAGCGGCTTAAAACAAGATCTTTGAGGCCCTTTAAACCGCAGCCCTGCCTTAACGCAAAGATCCCCATGGCCGTGCACTCGGCGGCTTTGAGCGCCCGCGGGTGGTTGTGGGAGACCTCCGTCACCGCGTGCGAGAACCTTATGACCTCATCCTCGCTGCGCGCCGCGTAGCCCACGGGCGAGACGCGCATCGGCGCGCCGTTGCCGTAGCTGCCGTAGGGCTCCGGGCGATCGCCCTGTTTGAACATCCACACTCTAAATCCCCCGCCGTAGCCGCAGCGCGGATAGCGCCGGCCCACTGAGAGCATGCTCGCGACAGCCTGCGCTTTGAGATCGGCAAAGCCGCGCGCTGCGGACTTTAAGAGCGCGTCCGCGATCGCCAGCGTCATCACGCTGTCATCCGTGGGGCGGCATTTTTTTGAAAAAAGCGGGAAATCTTGGGTGTGAATGTTGTGAAATTCGTATACCGAGCCGGCGATGTCGCCTGCGAGCGCTCCGAGCATCATGGGCTTGATTCTCCTTTAAAATCTTTTTAAAACTTGGCGCTGCCGCAATCAGCGCAGCAGTTCCTGCGGGATCTCTGGCATGGCTCCTTCCCTGGTGCAGACAAAGGCCGCGGCGTTTACCGCCAGGGTATGGGCTTTTTTAAGTCCGCGCCCGAGCATAAGCTGCGAGAGGAGCGTTGCCGTAAAGGCATCGCCCGCGCCCACGGTGTCGGCAACCGCAACCTGCGGCGTTGGCAGCACGGATTTCTCATCATTAAGCCACACGCTGCTCTGCAAGGCGCCCTCGGTGTACACAAAACAGTCAATGCCCCGGGAGCGCAGATAGCTGAAATACTCCTCAGGATCGGCGTTCTTAAGCCCGGCAAGATCGCAGAGCACCGGCAGCTCCTCGTCGTTGCATTTTAAGATCTGCGCGCGTTTGAGCGAGTCCTCAATTACTGCGCCGCTGTAATATTTCCCACGCAGATTTACGTCAAAGATCCGAAGCGATGCTTTAGGCATGGCATCGAGCAGCGCCATGAGGCTGCGCCGCGACATTTCACAGCGCTGGGCGAGCGTGCCAAAGCAGCTGAGATCGAGCCTGCGCGCCATCTCAAGGGCGCCGGGGGTAAGCCGGATATTGTCATAGGCCGTGTCCTCTGCAAAAGCGTAGGAGGGCACGCCTTGTTCATCGAGCGCGACCTTTACATAACCGGTCTCATGCTCATTTTCCAAAAGCAGGGCCGGCACAAAGCGCAGCGCCAGCTCTTCGCGGGCTTTTTCCCCAAGCTCATCGCGCCCGACGGCGCTTACCACCGCGGCGTCAAGCCCGTTTTGCCTGCAGTGGAAGGCAAAGTTGGCCGGGGCGCCGCCCAGGCGCGGCCCTGAGGGCAGAAGATCAAAGAGCACTTCGCCCAGGCCCGCGCAGCGCAGTCTCCGCCCTTTAAATTTTGCAAAATCGAGCATGCCGCACCTCAGATCCGTCATTTTCCATAGCTTTGGAACAATTTTAGGACAGAGCGGCAGGTCGGAAGTGCGGCAGGGGACGCGTTCGGCGAACTTTACAGAAAACGCGACGGTTGCCTGCCATCTTTATTTCCATTCTATTGAAATGAAACGGTTAAAATATGCTTTGAGTAACATTATATAAAATTTAGTCTAGGGATATTCTTGAACTGAAATTCCACTCATAATAATATGGCGGCGTTATCAGGGCGAATGAGAAAAAACATGGGGCTCTTTTAAGCGAACTGCCGGCGGCGCTTAACGCCTTGCGCCTGCGCGTTGTGAGCGCTCACGAGGGCGGACAGCGGCGCGCGCGTTTTAAAAAGACCTGTTATGTCACAGACTGCAAATCGCGGTCCTTTGACACTCAGAGGCAGCTTATCCGGGAGCGGGCTTAAAATCGCAGCAGGCACTCAGATCCCGGACAGAACAAAGTGATCGTAAAGGAAATTAACGCGCGCAGCATCCTGACGCGCTCGGGGCTTCCCGGGTGCGATTTTTCGGCCAACCCTTACCGGGGCTGCCCGCACGCGTGCCTCTACTGCTATGCCTCCTATATGGCAAAGTTTACGGCTTCGCAGGCCCCGTGGGGAGAGTTCCTCGACATCAAGAACTGGCCTGAGATCAAAAACCCGCAAAAGTACGCGGGCAAGACGATCTTCATCGGATCGGCAACCGATCCCTACTGCCCGCAGGAGGCGACGGCGCTGCGCACCCGCAGACTGCTCTTGCAGCTAAAAGACAGCGGCGCGCGCCTGAGCATCCTCACGAAATCCGATCTCATCCTGCGCGATCTCGATCTGTTAAAGACGATCCCGGGGATCCGCGCGGGGCTTAGCATCAACACGCTCAGTGAGGAGATCCGCGCGCAGACTGATCGCGCCTCCAGGATTGAGCGGCGCCTTGAGGCCTTAAAGATCCTGCATGAGGCGGGCGTGCGCACGTTCTGCTTTATCGCCCCGGTGCTGCCGGGGATTAGCGATCCCCGGGCGGTAATCAAAGCGCTGGGAAACAGCGCCGGCGCCGTGTGGCTTGACCGTCTCAATCTGCGCGGCCGCTGGCGCGACGGCGTGATCGCATGGGTGCGGCAGATGAGGCCTGATCTCAGCGGGCTTTACGCTGAGATTTATGAGCGCGGCAGCCAGGATTACTGGTTAAGGCAAGACCTGGAGATCGCAGAGTTTTGCCGGGGACAGGGGCTGGAGTTTTCCCATACGGATGACGGCGCGCTCAGGCCCTGGAGCGCGCCGCCGATCGTTACCAGCTATCTTGCGCGCGCGAGTGTTTAGTTTTCAGGAGGCATGCATGTTCGTATTCAAAAACCGCGAGTCTGCCAGGGTTTTTGCGCACGCGCTCAGGTATTGCGAGCATCTTACGCGCGGCAGCGAGGAAGGAGCTTTAGGATCTTTTGCCTGGCTGTGGGGCGGCGAGCAGCTCCTGAACCTTGCAGTGTGCGACGGGCAGAGCGCTTTTATGGCAAGCGTCCGCGCAGAGCTGTACCCTGCCGGGTGGAAGCTCTCGAAGGCCTCAGGCGCGACCCCGCGCCCGCGCACCGAGCCTTTTCCGCCGTTTTTCCCGCAAAACGGCGAGGGCTTTCTTGTCATTACCAAAAAGATGCTGGAGAACTGGTGCATTGAGCTTGCCAAAGCCCAAAGCGCGGACGGGGACTGCCTGAGTTTTTTCCAGGGGCGCTTTAGCACGAACGCCTTTGCCTGCGCCGCTGCCAAAGATGTGCAGGAGGAGTTTGCGCGCTTTCGCAGCGCTCCTTTGGCCCAAGGGGCGCGGCGGATCCGCTCCGAGCTGCTGCCATCACGCGGCGATCCGCAAGATGATCCGAAATTTGAGCTCAAAGAAAGCCGCGCCGACGGCGCGGGTTCATTTGAGCTTTATGAAGGGGATGGCGGCGTGCAGCTGCGCCTTGCGCAGCGCCATGAGAAAAAGGCGGCGGCGCTGCACGATTACGCCGTGAAGTTTACCGAGGTGCGGCAGCTGATCCTCGTCAGCGCTCCGGCGCCCGATCACGGATGCGGTTTTGACCCTGACGTGGAACTGCCAATGGAGGTATGCGATGTTGCGGTGCCGTTATACGCAGAGGATGAGGTGCTGCGCCGCTGCCTGCCTTTTGGCTGCGCGAGGGTGCTGAGCTTTGCCTTGCCGAGGGAGTACCCGTGGAGCACCGCCTCCGCCTGTTTTTTGCAATATGCCTTAAAAAGAGGCAAAACAGACGCTTATTGCGATCTTTTTATGTCACCGCGGGAGCTTGAGGTTGCGGCTGAGGGCTTTTGCAGCCAAAACGCCATGGAGTTTTGGAAGCAGGTTTCCTATGTTCCTGAACGCAGGCTGCAGGCATGCGCCGCCGCTGTCTGGAATTATGCGGAGGAAAAAGCGTCAGGCAGCGGCACGCTGCCGGGCTTTTTTGAACTGAACCTGGCCTGGGCCGGCCATGCTTTTGGGTTTGCTTATGCCCTCTCAGGCAAAAGCGCTTTCCGCCGTATTGTGGCGGTGTCCTCGCCTGTAAGGGTGCGCGGAGTGTGGCTCGAAGGCGCGCATTATACGGCAAAATCGCGCCAGGGTGGCTCCTCAAATCCGGAATTTTATTTTGATTTCAGCAAAATACCCGAAGGCAAAAGGCCAGAGCCAAACCGCGGGATCTTTGATCGCCATAAGCTTGATTTAAGCTCGCACCGGATTGGGGCTCGGGCGATGCTGTTTGCTCAAGCGGACGAGGCGCGGCAATCAGGCGCGGAGTTTTTAGGGCAGCTGCCGGGCGGTTTCTCAGAGCCAGATATGGTGATCATCGATCTGCCGGAGGAGCCTGCGGAGTCTTTGAGACTGGCAGCGTCGCTCTCATCACAGGAGGAACTCTGTGTGGTGCGGCTGTGCCGGGCCCTGCTGCCGCTTAAAACCCGGGAGTATGAGTCTTTAAGCGAGCCCGGAAGAAAACTTGAGACGCCTTTAAACCTCTGTGCCGACGCGCTGCTGAGCTGCAACGGTGCGCCTGAAGGGCGCCTTCAAGGCAAAAGACGGATCCCCGCGCTTAGGGTGCTCCTTGCTGATGCAGGCGGGGAGCGCCCGTCGCCTGAGGATCCTGCGGCGCTGTTTGCAGTGGCAAACGGCTCTTTTGTGCGCTCGCGCGAGCTGTTGCGCCGGATAAAATCGCTCTTAGGCAGTTTCCTTCCCCATGATCTTCCGCATCTGTGGATAGCCGATGATCCGGAGCGCGTCACCGCGCTCGCCGCGCTTTTAAAGGAGTCGCTTGCTGAGTCTGGTGATGAGCTGTGGATCCCCGCCAACGCGGATAAAAACGCCGGAGAGGAAATAACGCAGGCCGAGCACGCGCTGCTTAGCGGAAAGATCGTCATCAGCACTCCGTTTACTCAGGCGCTGTACGTTTACGGGATGAACGCAGCGGTGATCGCCGGCTGCAAGGTGCCGCTGCCGGCGCGGATAAACGCGCTGACCTTGCTCTCAGCTGAACCTGAAGGCTTTTATGAGCAGCCAGGGGAAGGGACTGAAACGGATTTGGACTGCGCCGCGCTTTGCGATCTCTGCCCCGATCACGGCCTGGCGGCGCTCTGCGCCGCAGCCTCAGGCTTTGAAAAAGGGCTTAAGCGCGAGGGCGAACTTCCCAAAATGCCGGGGCACAGGCAGCTTGCCTCGCTCTTGCGGCGCTGCACGGAGTATTTGGCGGTGGCCTCCTGCCGCCAAGGCGAAATGCCGCGGCTTTATGATGCCAGGGCGCTGTACGCGGCTGTCCTTCAGGCGCAGCAGCGCCGCCCGGAGCTTTTTGCCGATCCGTCCGCGCTCTGAGCACTGAAAAGAGGAATTTTTGGCAGCCCGGTTAATTTTGTACTATGCTAAAAGATATCTCTAACATAGTATAAAAATACCGCCACATGACTGAGAAAGTAGTCAAAACCCGCGCCCCGGCCGTCGACCGCTGCGTGGCGATCATGGAATTTCTGCAAAAACGCGGTCAGGCCACCGTCTCGGAAATCACCCAGGCCACCGGCTTTCCCGTAAGCTCCGTGTACGTGATCATCGACGCGATGCGCGCCCACGGGCTCATCCGCCAGGACCGCCGCGGCAAGGTGCAGCTGTGGATGAAGCTGGTCTCATTAGGCAACAGCGCGCGCGAGGGGCTCGATCTGCGCGAGATCGTGATCCCGCCGCTTAGCGCGCTCATGGACAGCTACGACTGCCTGGCCGTGCACTTTGGCGTCATGGAAAACGAAGATGCCTGGTATGCCGTAAAACTCGTGCCGCCGCACGCGGGCATGGGGATACGCTCGCGCGAGGGCATGTCGGTGTCGCTGCTGCACGCAGGCCTGGGCAAATGCCTG
The DNA here is from genome assembly GCA_002473165.1 of Succinatimonas sp. UBA7265. Taxonomy (GTDB): domain Bacteria; phylum Pseudomonadota; class Gammaproteobacteria; order Enterobacterales; family Succinivibrionaceae; genus Succinivibrio. Next base: position 23,527 of record DKSD01000083.1, on the reverse strand, counting down.
TTGGCCTTCCAGCCTGACGCGCTGCGCGAGCGCATCATCAGCACGCTTGACTACACGCCGGCCACTCCGACTTCAATCACGAACCCTGAGGATCTGCGCAAAGAGCTCTCGCGCATCCGCCTGCAAAAGTGGGCTTATGACAACAGCGAGGGCGAGAACGACATCCGCTGCGTGGCCGTGCCGGTTTTTGACCGCGAGGGCAACCTCATGGGCGCTGTCTCCATCGTGGGCACGATCGTAAAGTTCACACAGGAACTGATCCCTGAGATCGTAAAATCCGCCAAGTCCTGCGCCGCCGCGGTGACCGAGGCTCTGTAGCGCATGCAGGGGGCAGGGCATCTTAAAATCAAAGGCTGCGATTTCATCTGCAGCGTGGATTTTGGCGCCTATGCCTGCGAAAAGGGCTTTAACCGCAATGGCGGCTCAGATGAGCTGACGATCCTGGTGCGCCGCGATCGCGAGCGCTATGTCGTGATCCGCAAGGTGAGCGTTAAGGTGAGATCTTTTTTTCGCCGCACCCGCAGCTCGAGCACCGAGCAGATCCTCGATCCCGAGCAGTTCTCCGTGTTCATCGCGCGCTTGCGCTGCGCCGATCCCGGCTGTTTTGAGATCCTGGATCATGCCTGGTCGCAAACCGGCCGCCCCTCGCTTAAAACCCTTACCGATCACCTTATCTGAGCCTGTCTGAAAACCTCCCGCGCCTTATTTTCCCTAAAGTCAAGCGCCGCGGGATCTTCGCACCTTTTTAGCCCGCCGCTTGCGCGATCCTGCGAGGATTTTCCGCGGGAACGCCTGTGAAATTTTTGAACAATTCTTTAATTTCAAACTTAAAAATCCCCTGAATCAGAGGATGTATGACGTTGCGCAGCCTCTGATCGCCAAAAGTGCCTGCATGGGCGCTTTAGGGGATCGGGCGGGAACGGGAGGCTCTGAGGCTACAATAGCGGCAAATTCTGGAATGGAAGCTTATGGAACTGCTCAGCGTTTTCGTCTCCCACATAGGACCCCTGGCGTGCCTTTTGGTGGCGGCCTTTATCCAGTCCGTCACGGGCTTTGGCCTCGTGATCGTCGCCGCGCCGCTTTTGATGTTCTTCTACCCGGCAAAGCTCGTGGTGCTCATGGTGCTGCTTTTGGCGCTGGCAGGCAACTTCCTGCAGATCCTGCTCGTGCGCCGCGACGCGGATTTTAAGACGGTGCTGTGGATCCTCGCAGGCGCCGTGGCAGGCGATCCCTTAGGCTGGCTTGTCTATGACAGCTTAAACTCCGATGAGCTTAAGGTGCTCATCAGCATCGCGCTTTTGGTGATCCTGCTGGGAATGCGCTTTTTTAAGGTTAAGCTCTCGATCTGCCCGCGCAACAGCGTGATCTGCGGGCTCATCTCAGGATTCCTCGTGATGACTACGGGTATGGGCGGGCCGCCGCTTTTGATCTACTTTGCCTTCGCAACCTACACCCCGGTGCAGATGCGCGCCACGCTTGTAAGCTACTTCCTGCTGCTTAACATCGCATCCTTGGGGATGTTCATGGCGCTGGGGACGCCGCTTGCCGAGCCTGCCTGTGAGGCGGCGTGGCTGCTGCCGGCGCTGTTTTTGGGGATCGCCCTGGGCAACAACCTCATAAAGTACATCCCGGCCAAAACCTTCCACCTCATCGTGGTTTTCATGCTCATCGGGATCTGCGTGTTCTCTATAGTTTCCTATCTGCTCAAGGTTTAGGCGCAAGGCCTGAGAGGCGGGTAAAAAAAACGCAGGCCCGTGGAAGGAGTTTCCTCAAAAGGCCTGCGTCCGGAGGGTTATTTGCTCTGCATGAGCTCCTCGAGCGTGAGATTGGTGAGCATGAGCGTCTGCAGCCTGGTGACGCGGGCGGCAAAGCCGTTGGCGTTGTCGCGCTGCATGGTGCCGCCGCCGCCGTCCTGCTCATAGAGGAATGCCGACATGTTCTCCTTATAGGCCACAAAGCTGCGCTCGGCTTTCTTAAGCCTGGTCAGGCAGGCCTGATCCCCCTCACAGTCCGCTTTGGCAGCCTTGTAAGCCTTGTTGAGCATTTTGTCCCAGAACTCGTAGGCGTTTGTCAGGCACTCGTCTATGGGTCCGCCGTCGGCCTTGGTGACGCACTGATCAAAGCCTGGAGCCAACTCAGTCTGCGGATCATAGGCGGCCGTGCAGGGCAGCGCGATCAGCGCGGCGGCGCAGGCGATGATGCCGGTCAGTTTGTGCATTTCTCTCTCTCCTTTGAAACTGAAGTTTTCCTTCGTCTTTGAAGATAGCACCATGTGCCCTCTGCAGATGTGAAGAGGTGAACAGAGCGGGCGGTCCGGGCAGGGGGCGGGGTTATGCCTGACGGCAAAAATGTGATCGCTGAGCGCATTTATCTCCGAAGATCTTCTATTATATTGGTAGTAACCTACAATATATTAGAAAATCATTTTGGCCCCGCATGCCGAAAGCCGGCATACGAAAGCTTGCAAAGGAAATAAAAATGGATGCTTTGGAATTTATTTTGAAAAACCGCCTCGTCTCGATCTCGCGCCAGGTCTACGGCGACAAACTGCTGGAGGCCGCAAAGCGGATCTTAAAAGGCGGCATTCACTGCCTGGAAATCACCTTCGATCAGGCCTCGGCGACGAACCTTAAGGACACTCCGGATTCCATCTCGCTCATCAAAAAAGAACTGGGCGATCAGATCTGCGTGGGCGCCGGCACGGTGATGACCGTAGAGCAGGCGCGCGCGGCCAAAAAGGCCGGTGCGGATTTTGCCCTCGCCCCCAACGTCGATGTCGAGGTCATAAAAGAGATGAAGCGCCTGAGCCTGATCGCCGTTCCGGGCGCCCTGACTCCCTCTGAGGTCGCGACGGCGTGGAACGCCGGCGCCGACATCGTGAAGATCTTCCCCATAGGCAATTTCGGCGTGCCGTATTTGAAAGCTATTCGCGGGCCCATCAACCACATCCCGCTCATGGCCGTGGGCGGCGTGAGCGCCGAGAATGTGAAAGCTTTCCTCGAGAACGGCTGCTGCTCTGCGGGCATCGGCTCGAACATCATCAACAAAAAGCGCGCCGACGCGGGCGATTTTGACGCCATAGAGCGCGCCGCAGCCGAATTTGTAAAGGCGATCGCCTGATCATTAACATTTTTAGAATTTAAACAATAACAGGAGCATAACGTTATGGCAGACAAGAACTTCGTGGTCATGGACTGGGGTTCAACGAACATCAGGGCTTTCCTTTACATCGACGGGAAGCAGGTTGAGGAGAAGAAATCCCACGAGGGCGTGACTGTGGTCCGCGGCAAGGACTGCGAGGGCGCCTTTGACCGCCTGACCGCCGACTGGTTTAAAAAGTACGGCCCGCTGCCGGTGACCATGGCCGGCATGGTCGGCTCTATAAACGGCTGGGCCGATGCCCAGTACCTCGACTGCCCGGTGGATCTGGCCGAGCTCCCGGGGCATCTTACCGAGGTCAAGCATTCCAAAGGCTACAAAGTGCGCATCATCCCGGGCCTGTGCGTGCGCGATCCTGACAACTACAACGTGATCCGCGGCGAGGAGACCCAGCTGTGCGGCGCCATCCGCAAACAGCCTTCCAAGGTCTTCCTCATGCCGGGCACGCACTGCAAGTGGGTGCTCGCAGACGGCATGAAGATCAAATCTTTCCGCACCGCCATGACCGGCGAGATCCACGCCCTGATGATGAAATACTCGCTCGTGGGTCTGGGCGCAGGCGAGCAGGAGGATTCCGCAGCTGATTTCGAGGCCGGCTTAAAGCGCGGCTATGAGGAGAACAACATCATCCCGCGCCTCTTTGAGATCCGCGGCGCCAACATCCTGGGGGCCATCAAGCCTGCGCACGTGGGCGAGTTCCTCTCCGGCCTGCTCATCGGCTCTGAGATCGCCTCCATGCAGAAGCTCTTCCGCTTCACCAAGGCTGACGGCGCTTTGGGCATCATCGCCAACCCGTTCCTGACCGCCAGATACCAAAAAGGCCTGAAGCTGGCAGGGCTCGAGTCGTTCTCGCTCGAAGGCGACGAGGCCTTCTTAGGCGGCATGCTCCCGATCGCCGAGGCGCTGCTGTAACAAAACCCGGGGCGCGCCGGCGCCCCTTTGTTTATCAGGCAAAAGGGATTTTTATGAAGATCACCAAGCTTTCCACCTACCGCGTCCTGCCGCGCTGGATGTTTGTCAAAGTTGATACCGACGAAGGCGTCACCGGCTGGGGCGAGCCGGTGGTTGAAGGGCACGCCAAGACCGTTGAGGCCGCCGTGCACGAGATCGCCGATTATGTCGTCGGCATGGATCCGCGCAACATCAACGACATCTGGCAGATGCTCTACCGCACCCGCTTCTACCGCGGCGGCCCGGTCATGATGTCGGCCATCGCCGGCGTCGATCAGGCGCTGTGGGACATCAAGGGCAAGGCCCTGGGCGTCAACGTCACCGAGCTTTTGGGCGGGCGCTGCCGCGACAAGATCAAGTGCTATTCCTGGGTGGGCGGCGATCGCCCCGCCGATGTCATCGAGGGCATCAGGAAGCTGCGCAAGGTCGGTTTTGACACCTTCAAGCTCAACGGCTGCGAGGATCTGGGGTATATAGACACCCACAAGAAGATCCGCCACTCCATCAGCATCGCGCAGGAGATCCGCGACGCTTTCGGCGACGACATCGAGTTCGCGCTTGACTTCCACGGCCGCGTGACCGCGCCCATGGCCAAGATCATGATGAAAGAGCTTGAGCCCTATCATCCTTATTTCATCGAGGAGCCGGTGCTCGCGGAAAACTGCGAGTACTACCGCATCCTGGCCGACGAGTCCGATCTGCTGATCGCCGCAGGCGAGCGCATGTACACCCGCTATGACTTCAAGCGCGTGCTCGAAGGGCGCGGCGTCTCCATCCTGCAGCCGGATCTCTCGCACGCCGGCGGCATCACCGAGGTCATGAAGATCGCCGCCATGGCCGAGGCCTGTGACGTGGCCCTGGCCCCTCACTGCCCGCTGGGGCCGGTGGCGCTGGCCTCGTGCCTGTGCGTCGACATGGCCTGCTACAACGCGGCGCTGCAGGAGCAGAGCATGGGCATCCATTACAACCAGGGCGCCGAACTGCTCACCTATGTGGAAAACCCCGAGGACTTCGATATGTCAGACGGCTATCTGCACGCGCTCACCAAGCCAGGCCTGGGCGTGGTCATAAACGAGCATGCGATCGTCGAGGCTTCAAAGAAAACCGATGTGTCCTGGCACAATCCGGTGTGGCGTCATCCTGACGGCTCGGTCTCCGAGTGGTAAGGCAAAGTGACTTATAAAACCCAAGGCCCGGGGCGCAAACCCCGGGTTTTTTTATGATGCGGCAGGCCCGGGATCGCCGGTCTTGCCGCGTATTTCCCGTTTTCCGGTTTGGACGTTTGTCCAAAAAAATGTTTTTATACAAGAAAGTTCATCATAAAAAACTATCTCATAAGAAAGTTTCTTATGAGATAGTTCTTTGCGTGAAGTTCCCGGGCGAAAGCGGCAATTGAGAGTCTGGCGGCCGTAATCGGCTGACCGGTGTTTTGAGCGATTTTTTGAAAATCTTATGTTTAATTAAACTGTTAACCGCTTTTTTGCGGCTTTTAAAGCCGTGCCGGGCCGGATCAGGGGACGCACTCTTGCCTGCGCGTAGAGATATCTTGCTAATTCTTAGTTTTTCCTTATTTTTTTGGGAAAAATACTTGCAAACCCAGGAGATCTGATTTTTTATTTAAAATCAAGTAAAACCTTGTTTGCCTGATCGTTTTGACTAAGTGAATTCACTAAAGTGTGATCTTAATCACAAAGCATCTCACACCGTGTATGTAAGATTTTTTTATACGTTCAGTTTGCTGGATGTGTTTAATATCCTAAGAAATATTAAAACTAGAGAACTGCAGCAGATTAGGGCGTTGTTATAACGTTACTCTTTCAGGAGAAAAACATGAACTTCAAGAAAGCTTTGATCGGTGCCGGTCTTGCCGGCGTGCTGGCCTTTGCCTCTTCTGCCTATGCGCAGACCCTGACCCTGATCAACGGCAGCACCTCTGATCTGGACGGCGTCTATATTTCCGCTTCCGCCACTGACGACTGGGAAGAGAACCTCATCGAGGGCAAGATCCTCCCGTCAGGCAACCAGCTGACCATCACTATCAACGGCCAGTACGACAAGTTCGATCTGAGAGTTGAGTCCAAGGGCGCTTCCGAGGACTACACCGAGTTCCCGGGCAACACCACCCAGATCACCATCCACGGCGGCGGGCAGGCTGACTATCAGTAATCTTCACGGATAACTGAAATTCACCCATCGCAAAGAAACACCAAGGCAAAAACAGCTTTGGTGTTTTTTTTATACCGGGCGAGTGTGCCCTAAATAAATTTTTTGGAAATTAACGGGAAATTTACCTATGGCTCTTACGTCTGCCAATGAAAGTTTCAGCAAGGGTATGGCGCTTGCAGCTCACGCCTGCCTTTTAATCACGATGTTTTTCACCTTAGGATCCTGGCTGCTGCTTGCCATGATCCCCGCGATCGCGTGCGTGGTGCTGCTTTACAAGGCGGGGGGCAATCTTAACCGCTCCCACGCCGCTTACGCGCGCAACACCGTCATCTTTATGGTGCTGGCGCTGGTTCTTGCAACCATCGCGCTGGTCGTCGCCATCACGATGGTAGGCATGGATGACGAGGCCATGGGGGTCATCGAGGATCTTACGAATAAGATCAGCTCCGGCGCCATCACCCCTCAGGAGTGGCTTGCGGGCATCATCGCCTCCGAGGCTGTCCACAAGATCGGCCTGGGGCTGGGGATCGCGCTGCTGCTGTTCCTCTGGCCGCTCAAGCGCACCTTGCAGGGCGTGATCACCGCTGCGATCTCAAAGCCCGCGACCGGCGCCGGCATCGTGTACAGCATCATCGCCTTAGTGATCGCCGTGCTGATCGTGGCCGTTCCGCTCTTCGTGTTATGACAAAAGCGTCAGATGATTAGACTTTTCAGACGGCTGGCGTGCGCGCTGGCCGTGCTCCTGTTTATTGCCCCGGTGTCGGCTTTCGCCGACACCTGGGCTATTTGCATGTATATCTGCGGCTCGGATCTCGAATCGCAAAACGGCGCGGCGTCTACGGATCTGGCCGAGTTTGACGATGCGGATCTCAACGACAGTGTGCAGATCTACTTTGAGATCGGCGGCGCCTCGCGCTGGATGATCGACGATTTCTCGGCAAACCGGCTCCAGCTTTACAGTTACACGAACAAGGACTTAAAGCTCATCCGCGATATGCGCAAGGCCAGCATGGCCGCGCCCTCGACGCTGGCCAAATTCCTCTCGTTCTGCCGCGACGAAGTGCGCGCCGATCACAAGATCCTGATCCTCTGGGATCACGGCGGCGGCTCGGTGCACGGCTTCGGCTCAGACGAGTCCTATGGCGATCAGTCCATGAGCCTTGAGGGCCTCAACCAGGCATTTCGGCAGGTCTTCGGGGAGAAGCCCTCGCGCCCGCCCTTTGAGATCATCGGCTTTGACGCCTGTCTTATGGCCACTATCGACACCGTCGCGGCCGTGCAGCCTTACGGCAGGTATTTCGTGGGCTCGCAGAACCTCGAGCCGGGCGTCGGCTGGAACTACACCGAATTTCCGGACAAACTGGCCAAAAAGAACACCATGAGCGGCGCGGACGTCGGCAGACTCATCTGTGACACCTATTTAAAGGGCTGCAAGAAGACGGGCGAGCATATGGACGCCACGCTCTCGCTCATCGATCTCAGAAAAGTCCCGGCGCTTTTGGACGCCTACAACGCCTTAGGCCTTGAGGCCGTGACCAAGGTCTCTGAGAGCGAGGATTTCTATACGACCTTAGGCCGCCTGGCCAAACGCTCTGAGAACTATTACAACTCGCGCTCCACGGGCTACACCGACATGGTGGACATGGGATCGCTTACGGGCAATCTCAAAAAGCAGCTGCCGATGTTCTCCGAGATCGCGCAGCAGGCGCTGCAAAACGCGGTGATCTATAAAGTCTCCGGCCCTTCGCTCAACCCCTCGGGGCTTTCCGTCTACTATCCTTTGGACGGCGACGAGGACAGCTACCGGCTGATGTTCAACACCTCAAACAACGTCACCTCGTTTTTGATCTTAAACGGGCTGCAGTTTGGCTTTATCGACGGTGATCAGGCGGTAAGCATCCTCCAGGACATCACCAGCACCCTCGATCAGGCCGTGGCGAACATGCCGGATGGGGGAGAGCCCTCAGGGCAGGGCCAGTCTCAGGGCCACGGGCAGTCGCAAGGATCCGGCCACGGATCTTCGTCAGGATCCGCCCAGGGATCAGGCCACGGTCCTTCGCAGGGAGCGGGCTCCGGCTCGCAGACGGCTTCCTCAGGCGGCCAGCCTTCGTCAGGCCAGGCTCCCGCCTCAGGATCAGGATCACAGCCCATAGGCGGCGGCAGCTCGGAGCCTTCCCAGGGCTCCGGCTCACAGACCGCCTCTTCAGGCCAGGGATCCCAGCCTATTGGCGGCGGGGACTCGGACGGCCACGGTCAGACTCCCGCCTCCTCGGGCGGGCAGGCTATAGGCGGCGGGGATGAGGCGCAGGAGATCGCCGATTCCTTTGCAGGCCTGGTGGGATCGTTTATAGGGCAGCCTTCGGGCGATGAGGAGGCCGGTGCTTTGTCAGGCCTGGCGCAGGCCCAAAGCCAGGGCCAGCCCATCGGCGCCTCGAGCTCTGATCAGAGCGCGACTTTCGCAGGCTCCCTGGGCACGATCCAGCACGCGGTGAACCCGGCCGGGACCCATGACATCACCGATCTTGAGGATCACCCCATAGAGGTTGAGGATGACGTGGGCGCGGTGTTGCGGCTTGAAAAAGACGAGCTTTCCCGCGTCGACAGCGTGCACGCCTACCTGTGCTACTACAGCGAGGACAAGGATCTTATAGTGATCCTCGGGCGCGACTCCAACATCAAGCGCGACTGGGACAACGGCGTGTTCACCGACAACTTCGAGGGCAGCTGGGCGGCCATAGACGGCCACTATGTCTACCTCGAGGCGACGAGCGAAACCCACAACTTCTACCGCTATGACGTGCCGGTAAAGCTCAACGGCAAGCGCGCCAACCTCGAGGTGGTCTATGACCGCTCCCAGGATGCCTACATCATCAACGGCGCCCGCATGGAGATGCAAAACAACATGCCGGCCCGCGAGCTCATAAAGCTCAAGCCCGGCGACAAGATCACCCCGATCCTCATGGCCTCGTCCATCTCCGGGGATGATGATTTCAAGGAGTATGACGACGACACGTTCACGCTCGCAGACGGCTTTAAGATGGAGACCACCGACTTAGGCGACGGCGATTTCATCTACATGTTTGAGCTCAGCGACTTCCAAAACAACAGCGCCACGACGCAGATGGTCTCCATCAACGTCAAAGGCGACAACATGGAGTATGAAGTCCTGGACACTGACAGCGATGAGGACAGCGGCGAACAGTCGTAGCTGATTTTCAAAAAGAGCCGGGCGCTTCCAGGCGCTCCGGCATCCGGCAGGCCTTTTTGCAGGGGCCTGCCTTTTTTGCCGCCTGTCATAAAGCCAAAGCGTTACGCCTCCCTGATGCCGAATATATGTTTTTCTTCTTGATATAATTAAATAAAGATTATTTCAGGGCGGCAGCGTATGGCGTACAAAAAGATCAGCACCAAAAACACTTCCATGGCGGCAATCAATGCCGAAAACCTGGCTTACGCTGACAAAACGCCATTCATCGCTCATCTTGAGGAAGATCCTGACTGCAAAGCGGCGGTGTTCCTGCGGCCGCGGCGTTTTGGCAAGACGCTGTTTACCGACACGCTCATGTGCTATTACGACCGCTCGTGTGCCGGCAGCTTTGATGAGATCTTCAAAGGCACGTGGATCCATGAGCACAGGACGCCGCTTGCCGGTTCCTATTACTGCGTGCGTTTTGATTTTTCCGCTGTCTCAAGCGACGCGAAACTGGTAAAGAGCAGTTTTACCCGCGAGCTGGCGTACGGGCTTTCCGAGTTCACAGATCGCTATCCGGAGCTGGGCCTGCCTTACAGCGAGCTTAAAGCCGAACTGTACGCTGAGCCTGCCGATCTCATGAAAGCGTTTATCGCCAGCTTCCGCAGCCGCACGTCAGGCAAGGAAAGGCTGTATGTCATCATCGATGAGTATGATCATTTCGCCAATGACATTTTGACCATCGACACTGCCGCATTTAAAAAAATCACCTCGACTTCCAAAGACCATTCAGGTTTTATCAAACAGTTTTACGCCAGCCTCAAAGAAGCTTACGGCGAGGTGCGCAGCCGGCCGATCGGGCGCTTTTTTATCACCGGCGTGTCCTCGGTCTCGCTCGATTCAATCACCTCCGGTTTTAACATCTGCACCAATATCAGCAATGAGCTCTGGTGCAACTCCATGGCCGGGTTTACCCATGATGAGCTTTCAAAAATTATCGATGAAACAGTTGACTTTAGCGCATTGAAGGGCTTTGACAAAGCGCAGATCCTGGAGGTGATGGAGCGCTTTTATGACGGCTACACCTTCGCTTATCAGGGGCAGGAGCGCATTTTTAACGCAAATATGTGCCTGTATTTCCTGCGCGCGGTGATCCAGTCACATGCGCTGCCGGTAAAGATCGTGCCTGATTATGCCGGAACCGACCTGAGCAAGCTTGAAGGCATGCTGGCAGTCGCAGAGCCGGACGCCCGTGAACAGATCGCAGAGAGCATATTCAGCCGCGAAGATCTTTCAGCTGATCCTCCGGCTGCGTTAAATCTTAACCAAAGAGATCTTTTTGATTTTGATCAGACGGTGTCGGTGCTGATGTATCTGGGCTGCCTGACGCTCTCTCCCTCAGATCCGGAGGCCGGAAAGCTCATTTACAGATGCCCCAATGAAATCTCTTATCAGCTTTTCGTGAGTTACAGTCAGCAGCGCTATGGCCTTAAAAGAAAACAGACCATCGATCTTCGGGATCTGCTGGAGAAGGGGGATCCGGCCTCGCTCATCCGCCAGGTTGAAGAGATAATTTCGGATCTGCCTGATTTCGGTTTTTCCGGGTTTAACGAGCGTACTTTGCAGATGTGCTTTGATTTTGCGGTAAAACAAGAAAAATCAGGCTTGCTGCGCCCGCTTCTCGAGTACGACACCGGAGATCACGGCAAGGCGGATCTGTATATTGAGAACGCCAGGCCGGGCGGGCAGAAGATCTTACTTGAGCTCAAATACCTTTCAAAAAACAAGGCATCAGAGTCCGCTGTTGCCGCCAAACTGTCAGAGGCTTTGGCGCAGCTGCGGCGCTACAGCGCCGGGCCGCGGCTGCGCGGCGTCAGGCCTCTCAAGTGCTGGGCGGTGGTGTTTGCCGGAGGCAAGGCTGTCAGAGTGCAACAGGCGGAGCCTGAGGTGGCGCAGTAACAGGCTCAAGGTTTTTTAATGAAATCCGCCTGTTACCCTTGGCAGGGCCTCAGCTGATCTCGCTTAACGCCTGCTCTTTAAACCTGAAGCCCCAGCCGGCGCCCTCGCGCGGATAAGCAAAGCCGTCCTCGATGCGCAGCGGCGTGTCGATGATGCTGTCTATCCAGTCAAAAGATTCAGCACCGGCCGGATGTTTCACGGTGCACAGCAGTTCAACGTCGTAGTCACGGTAATAGTGCGGGAGCACCGGGATGCCATAGGCATCCGCGAGCGCGGCGCTGTCGCGCCAGCCTTCCACGCCGCCTTGGCGGATGAGATCCGGCTGCCAGAGATCGAGCGCATTGCGGGCAATGAGCGCGCGCAGCGCCTGGGTGTCATACTCGCGCTCGCCCATCGCCAGCGCGATGCCGCACTTTTGCCTCAGGATCTGATAACTGTCAAATTCGGTGTTGGCCACCGGCTCTTCAAACCAGTAGATCCCGATGTCTTTGGCGCGCTCTGAAAGTTCCAGCGCTTCTGAGCATTTGAGCGCCTGGTTGGCATCCATCATGATGCGCACCTCAGGGCCGAGCGCCGCGCGGCAGGCTTTGAGGCGTTCCAAATCGCGCTCCAAATCACCTGAACCCACCTTTACTTTCACGGCTTTAAAACCGCGCTTTTTATAATCGAGCACCTCGTCCACGAGTTCTTTTTCGGTGTAAGAGATCCAGCCGCCGCTGCCATAGACGGGGATCCTGGTGATATTTGAGCCTAACAGCTTATATACAGGCACGTTCAGGATCCAGGCCCGAAGATCCCATAAAGCGACATTGAGCACCGCGCCGGCGTTCATGTTGATGCCGCCTTTGCCGAAATACTCAGACTCGGCTTCCCAGTCCTGGCGGATCCTGAGCGTCTCGTGAGCCTCGTAGCCGCGCTCGAGCACGAAGGCACGCAGATCTTTGAGCGCGCCCTCGATGGCGTTTCTTGAGTAGTGAAAAGCCAGCAGATAACCCTGGCCGCTGCATCCGCTTTCATCCTCAGCTTCGACTACATAGAAGGCGATCTCTTTAAGCTGGTGCGTTGAGTCCGCGATCGGCCTTGAAAGCGTTGAGACTGCGCGAAAGATGCTGATATTTTTGATTTTATGTGAGGACATGGCAAACCCCGAATTTAAAGCATTGAAAGTATGATGCTGGGCGTCTGCGATCTTGGCAAGGACGGCAAGGCGGTTTTGAAATCGCGATCACGGGCGATCCGCGGCCGTAGCATTCAGAGGGCTTATTCAATGAGAGAACACACAAAAGCCGCACCTTTTCAAGATTGGCTGTAATCCGGATTTTTTCCCGCAAGAGAGCGCTTTATAATCCTCAAAAGCGCGTTCACCGCCTTGTTCAGGCCTTACCCGGAGTTTGATAACCATGCCAAAATTCGCCGCCAACCTCTCGATGCTCTTCAAAGAATTCCCGCTTGCCGGGCGCTTTGAGCAGGCCGCTAAAGCCGGTTTTCCGGCTGTGGAGATGATGTGGCCTTATGAGCTTGCAAAAGGCGATCTGACCGCGCTTTTAAAAAAGCATCATTTGCAGCTGGCGCTGTTTAACACCTCAGGCGGAGATACAGCGCACGGTGAGTGGGGGCGGGCGGCGCTGCCCGGGCGCGAGGGTGATGCGCAACAAGATCTGCAGCAGGCGCTTGAGTATGCCGAGGCGGCAAAATGCCCGTGCGTGCACGTCATGGCCGGAGTGGTTCCCGAAGGAGCAGATCCGCGGCCTTACCGCGACACGCTCATGAGCAATCTGCGTGAGGCGGCGCCGCGCTTTGCGGATTTGGGGATCACGCTGACCCTGGAGGCGCTGTGCCCTGAGGTCAAGCCCAGGTATCTTTACAGCAGCCAGAAACAGACGCTTGCGATCGTGCAGGAACTGGGGCTTTCCAACGTCAAAGTCCAGTTTGACACCTTCCATGCGCAGAAAGCTGACGGGGATCTCAGCTGCTTTATCCAAGAGCATCTTCCTTTAATCGGCCATGTGCAGATCGCAGGAGTCCCGGATCGCCATGAGCCCGATGAAGGGGAGATCGACCACGCTTATCTGCTGGCGCTGCTCGATCGTCTGGGGTATCACGGCTGTGTAGGCTGTGAATACAATCCGCGGACAACGACGCTGGCAGGGCTGGGCTGGTATCAAAAGTTCCTGAAGAACGCCTGAGCATTGTTCGCTTTTTGCAAATTTCCGTGAAAATCGTGTTCATTTTTTAAGGCCGGCGGCGCGGTGTGTTTGCCGCCTGAAAAAACGCTTCCCGGGGCGGAGGCCGCGTTATTTCCCTCGCAGGTGTTGCTTTGCCACCTGCTTTTCAGCTTCCCGCCATGCCTAAACAGCTTCATTTTGCCGTCTTCCTGAATTAACTATTAGTATCTTGAATTAGCATTAAATTATTTGGTTTTGATGTTATGGTATTTAAATATCTTAATTATGATATTTAAATATTTAAAGAAAAAAACGGCGAAACAGTGCCTCAACAGGGAGTTTTTTAGAGTTTTTGGAGCTTTTTTAGCTGCTGATCCCGGCAAGGAAAAGGGGGCATTTCAGCATGGGAAAATCGCGGTCATGGTTTACCCCGATGCCGGATTTGGCCCCCCGGGTTTTATTGATCGGCGGGATTTTACACTCCGAAAATGAAACTTAATCACACTCTTAACACAAGATATTAACCCTTTTGGATTTCTATGGGATAATAAGCATATCTGCTGAGGCCGGCGTGGGGCGCGGCTGCAGCCTTAATTACAAATTTTTTAATTTACAAGAAAGAATTTTTGCCGGCCGGGTTAAGTCAACCGTTCCGGCTGATTTCGCAAGGAGTTCACGATGATCGGAATTGTTGTTGTCTCTCACAGCTCCAAGGTGGCCGAAGGCATCTGCGACATGGTTCAGCAGATTTCCTCCCGCGATGGCAAAAAGATGCCCATCTTCCCGGCAGGCGGCACCAGCGACGGCAAACTCGGCACTGATCCGCAGATCGTGCTCGATGCCATTAAGAAGGCCGATCAGGGCGACGGCGTCGTCGTGCTGGCGGACTTAGGTTCAGGCGTGATCAGCTCCCAGGCCGCCATCGCGATGCTTGACGAGCCGCTGCGCTCCCGCGTGCGCATCGCTGACGCCCCGATCCTCGAAGGCGCCATCGGCGCCGGCGTGGAAGCCGCGTCTGATGCCAAGAGCTCCCTCGATCTGGTGGTTTCCACCGCTGAGGGCGCCCGCCAGCTGCACAAAAAATAATCCATAAACCGCGATCCGGGCCGCCGCCATCTGTCGATGCCGGCGGCCCTGTTCGTAAAAACAGGGCAGAAAACCTGTTTTGGCAATACGTGAGGCAATCATGCGCAAAGTCTTATCCGTGATCGCAGCCGCCTTCTGCGCGGTTTCATTTCAGGCCCAGGCCGACGGCGACTGCTCGCAGTTAAACGGCCGCATGGACATCTACGGCAGCGGCAGCGTCGAGATCATGCCCGACGAGGCCCGGCTGAATTTCTCCGTGATCTCCAAGGAAAAGAACGTCAAGGACGCCTACGCCAAATGCGAGGAGCACACCGGCGCCTTCCAGAAAGCCTTAAAGGCCATGGACATCAAAAAGGAAGACGTGATCGCCGGATCGGTGACCGTGGAGCCGGTGTACGAGTATGACGAGAAGCAGAAGAAGCAGGTGCTCCAAGGCTACGAGGCGCGGCGCTCGCTGACCGTCAAAACCGCGGATTTCTCGAAGATCTCGCTCATCTCCGATGAGGCCGTGAAGAACGGCGTCAATTCCGTCGAAGGCTTTGAGTACGGGCTTAAAGACGAGTCAAAGGCGCGCGCCCAGGCTGATGAAAAGGCGATCGCCGATGCCCGTGCCCAGGCGCAGCGCCTCTCAGAAGGCTTCGGGGTCAAGCTCTTAAAACCCTGTTCTTTGAACTTTGAGCGCCAGAACGATCACATCCGCCCGGTTTACCGGCTCATGAGCGTCAACGCCGCGGCCGTGGCTCCAGAGGCGGCCGCCCCACAGCCGCGCAGCGAGTACAGCCCTGACAAGATCGTCATCCGTTCCGGCGTTAGGGCGGTGTTTGCCATTGAATGAGCCGCTGCCCCTTGAGCTGCTCGCCCCGGCGCGCGATCTGAAGACCGGGATCCGCGCCATCGAGGCCGGGGCCGACGCCGTGTTCATCGGCGGGCCGGCCTTTGGCGCCCGCCACAGCGCCGGCAACAGCCTTGAGGATCTCAAGACGCTCTGCGCCTTCGCTCACCGTTTCGGGGCGCGGGTGCATGTCACGCTCAACACGCTTCTAAAAGACGAGGAGCTCCCGGAGGCGCAAAAGCTCATCAGCGCTTACGGCGAGTGCGGCGCCGACGCGCTCATCATCCAGGATCCCGCGCTGTTGAGCTTAAATTTCCCTGAAGGCCTCGAGCTGCACGCCTCAACGCAGTGCGACATCGCCACGCCTGAGCGCCTCAGGTTCTGGAAAGATCTGGGCATGGCGCAGGCCGTGCTGCCGCGCGAGCTCAGCATCGAGGAGATCCTCGCCTTCCATAAGGCCGTGCCCGGGATCCGCCTGGAGGCCTTTATCGCCGGCGCCTTGTGCTGCGGGGAGAGCGGGATCTGCTATATCTCAGAGCAGCTCACTGCTCGCAGCGCCAACCGCGGCGAGTGCGCCCAGATCTGCCGCCTGCCCATGGAGCTCAGGCGCGGCGGAGAGGCGATCGCCTCAGGCTGCCTGCTCTCGATGAAAGACAACTGGGCCGGATCCGATCTCAAAGCCCTGGCCGAGGCGGGCGTCACCTGCTTTAAGATTGAGGGGCGTTTAAAAGACGCCTCCTATGTCGCAAACGTCACCGCGAGGATGCGCACTCTTTTAGATGAGGTGATCGCGGCCTCAGGCGGGCGCTTTTGCGCTCTTGCAAAAGGCACGCTAAGCTGCGGTTTCACCCCGGATGAGCGCCGCACCTTCAACCGCGGCTTCACCGATGCCATGCTGCACGGTGACAACCGGGATCTCATAAATCCAATCACGCCTAAATTTGAAGGCCCGGAGACTTGCAAAGTGATCTCGGTGCGCCAGAGCCGGGGGCTGACTGAGATCGCCTGCCGCGCGTTAAAAGGCGTGACGCTGGCAAACGGCGACGGTTTTACCTTTGTAAAAGGCGGAGAACTTCAGGGTTTTCGCGCCAACAGCGTGCGCGCAGAAGGCGCAGCGCAGGTTTTAAGCGTGCGCGGGCGCATCGCTGCCGCCCCCGGGACGGTGCTCAGGCGCAACTATGATGCGGCCTTTGAGCGCGATCTCTCAGCCCCGGGAGCTGTCAGCCGCGTCATGGAGCATGAGGGAGAGCTTGAGATCAAAGAGGGCACCCTTTGCTATACGGTGCGCGACGGCCTCGGGCGCGAGGGCCGCGCCTCCTGCGCTTACGTATTTGATCCTGAGGGCCGGGCGCTTGCGCCTGAGAAAATCCGCGCGATCCTCATGAAGCACTTTGACGCGCACTTTGCGATGAAAAATGTGCGGATCACCGGGGATGAGGCGCGGCTTACCGTGCCCGCGTCGTTTTTAAACAACCTGCGCAAGTCAACCTGCGGAGATCTTTTGGATAAGGTCCAGGCATGCCGCGCTACCGGGCGCTGGCAGCGCCCTGAGGCGCTCCCGCAATACCCCGAGCCCTATACCGATCCGCGCCTTATAAAGAGCGCTCAGTGCCGGCGCTTTTGGGAGGAAGCGGGCGCGCTTAAAACCGAGCCCCCGGCGCTCATCGCGCGCTCTGCCATGACCTGCCGCCACTGCCTTATCAAGGCTTACGGCCAGTGCAAGAAAGATGGCGGGCAGGTTTCAGGCTATGAACTTTTTCTGGGAGGCAAAAGCTTCCGCGTGATCTGCGACAGCGCGCGCTGCCGCATGCACCTTGTACCGGAGATCCCGCATGGGCGCTGAGAACAACCACAAGGCAGGGCGCAACGCTCCAAAAGCCCCGGCTGCGGCATACGAGAGCGCGCAGCGCGATTTTGAGGAAACCGAGGCCGAGCGCGACGCGCAGGCCTTTGAGATGGCTGCAGGCGGCCCGCGCTTTACGGACGCCGACACCCCGGAGACCTTTTTAGGCAAAGGCGGGCGCTTTGAAAAGCTGATCCCGGGCTTCGTGCCCCGCGAAGGGCAGGTGAAGCTCGCCCAGGCCGCTTCCGAGGCCATCAAGGCAGGCACGCTGCTCATCGCCGAGGCGGGCACGGGCACGGGCAAGACCTTTGCCTACCTGGTGCCGGCGCTGCTCTCAGGCAGGACCGTCGTGATCTCCACGGCCTCCAAAGCGCTGCAGGATCAGCTGCTGACAAAAGATCTGCCGAGGATCTTCGAGCTTTTAAAGCTGCCGCGCGCCTACATGGCCTTAAAGGGCTTTTCCAATTACCTGTGCATCAGGCGTTTTGCCGATTACGAGCAAAAGATCAAACAGGGCAACGCTCTGGGCTTTGAGGATCCCGAGGATCGCGAGGACGAAGAAGAGCTCTCAGGCAAAATCACCCCGGGGCTGTTCCAGAAGCTTAAGGCCTACGAGGTAAAGTGCCGCAAGCAGGTCGAGCGCAGCGACGAGGACTGCCGCTTCTGCGAGCTTGACTCAGGCTTCCCAAAGGCGGCGCTCACGGCTTTTGGCTGCGATCGCAACCTCTGCACCGGGCGCAAATGCCCGCACCAGGCCGCCTGCTACGCGCTGCTGGCGCGGCAGAAGGCCGCGCGCTGCAAGGTCGTCGTCATCAACCACGCGCTGTTTTTCTCCGATCTGCAAATCGAGGACAATTTCGATGCCGGCACCCCGTGCATCCTCCTGCCCAAATACCAGGTGCTGATCTTGGACGAGGCCCACGAGCTTGCCGAGAACGGGCGCAGCCATTTGGGCCAGGAAGTCTCGTGGCGCCAGGTGCGGCGCTACTGCGAGAGCCTTGAGGAGACGGTGCGCAGCGAAAAGCTCGGCGCGCAGTCTGATCTCAAACTCGGCAAAGACCGCATTCTCGACGCGTTCGCCAGATTAAACGACTACCTGCGCGACAAAGGCGGGATCTCCAACCGCAACTTCCTCTTCTACCGCTATGACGACTATGAGGAAGGCGATCCGCAGGGCAAAAAATATCAGAAACCCTCGCAGCCTTTCCGCGACGCCATGGCCGAGTGCTGGCAGCGGCTCGCCGCCGTGTCGCGCTTTTTGCTAAACAACGAGGAGGCCGACGAGGATCTCTTCAAGTCGCTGCGCCAGACGGCCGACGACATGCGCGGCGCGCTGACCGCGCTTATGCACATCGACGATGAGAAAGACGAGAATGCCGGGCGCTACGTAGGCTCGGTGAGCATCTCGCGCCACGGCTTTTCGCTGCGCCGCACTCCGCTGGAGATCGGGCCTTATTTCGGCGCGTTCTTAAGGCGCTGCGAGGAGCACCGCGCCGGCGTGGTGATGACGTCGGCAACGCTCTCGGTCGCGGGCAAATTCGGCAAGTTCCGCAATGACATCGGCGCGAATTCACAGAGCGTAAAAGAGCTCACCGTGGAAAGCTGCTTTGACTACCCGCACCATGCCGCCCTCTTTGTCTCAGAGTCCTTCCCGCCTGCGCAGGAGCAAGGGCGCGAGGCGCGCATCATCGCCATGCTAAAAGAGCTCATAGACGCGACCTCAGGGGGCGTGTTCTTTCTGACAACCTCAAACGCGGCGCTTGCCGCCGCGGCCGAGGCGCTGAAGAAAACCTTCCCCTCGCGCCTGGTGTTAAGCCAGAACAGCGGGCGCTCGAACAACACGCTTTTGCGCCTGTTTCGCGAGAACGGTAAGGCGATCCTTGCGGGCACCTCGTCTTTCTGGGCCGGCGTGGACGTGCAGGGGCGGGCGCTTTCTTTGGTGGTAATCGACAAGCTGCCGTTTACGGCGCCGGGCGATCCCATCTACAAGGCGCGCTGCGATCTCTGCGACAGCCGCCACGGCAAGCGCAGCCACTTTATGGAGATCTCCGTGCCTGAGGCCGTCATCGAGCTGCGCCAGGGCGTAGGGCGGCTTATCCGCCATGAGACGGATCGCGGGGCTTTGGTGATCTGCGATCCGCGCGTCGTGACGAAAGGCTACGGCAAGATCTTTATGGGATCGCTGCCCAAGGTCAGAATTTGCAAGAGCGTGACGGAGCTTGCGGACTTCATGAAAGAGATAAGCAAAGATCCCAAATGACAAAACCGTCAGCCGAAAAGCCGCGCGAGGGCGCGGCGCAAAGGAGAGCGCCATGAATCTGCTAGCCGTTGAAACATCCACCGAGAACTGCTCGGCCGCCGTGCTGTGCGGCAATGAGGTCTTCAGCATCAACGAGGAGGCTCCGCAAAAGCACGCCGAGCTCATTTTGCCGATGTGCGACAAGGTGCTCGCGCAGGCGGGATTGGAAAAGCAGGATCTTGACGGGATCGTCTACGGCCGCGGCCCGGGCTCGTTTACCGGCGTGCGCATTGCCGCCTCGACAGCCCAGGGGCTGGCGCTTGCCTTAAAGCTTAAATGCGCGGGCGTCGTCTCGCTTGAGGCTTTGGGCATGCAGGCTTTGTACGGCACGGACGAGCGCTATGCCGTGACGGCTATCGACGCGCGCATGGGCGAGGTCTATGTCGCCGTCTACGACAAGACCGGCGCCTATCCCAAGGCGCTTTTGGAGCCTGCGGTTTTAAAGCCTGAGGCCGCGGTGCTGGCCGTGTGCCGGGCGCTGGGGGCGCACGGGGCGTACGGCGGCGGCACCGGGATCGATCTCTTATATCGTGCGGGGCTTAACAGAAACATCATCAAGCGCTCGCAATTTCCCGACGGTGAATTTATAGTAAAATTAGGTGCGGAACTGTTCCGTGAGGGCAAGACCGTCGATGCCGCGGAGGCGCTGCCTCTGTATGTGCGCGATGAGGTCACCTGGAAAAAGATCCCCGAACAGCACCGCGCGAAAAAATAAAAAGCGCAATTTTTTGGTGAATATAGTATAGTTTATGAGTGTAAGCGTCCAGGCAGCTGAAGGCAGTGTCTACGCTCAGGTAATTCAGAGCGCGCACAACCGCCGCCGCATCGATGAGCAAAACGGGATCAAAGCAGATGATCCCGCCAAAGCCCGCGAGCGGCAGGATGCAGCGCAGCGCGCCCAGGCTTCCCGCGAGAGCGTCTCGGGGGATCCTGAGGAGTACCAGCGCGCCTATGCCAGGGCGCAGAGCACCTTAAGCTCGCTGAGCGCCCCGACCGCGCAGACCGCTGTCTACAGCGGCGTGCAGAACCAGGGCCGCCGCGACGAGCTCGAGTCCATGCTCGCTTTTTCAGCCTACGCTTAAGCCTAAGGCTCATAAACTTTATAAAACCAAGGAACACCCATGCGCAGCCTTTCCTATCTCGCGCTTTCTCTTGCCGCCTCTTTAAGCCTCGCCGCCTGCAATTCGACCTCAACCTCGTCATCAGCCCCCGGCACCGGCGGTTTCGTCTCCGCCGATCCGCGCTTTAAAGCGCACCCTGAGGCCATGACCGGCTCTCAGGCCGACTCGTTCGTGCAGTTAAAAGAGCAGAAACACCTCTACGTGTTCGGCAGCGATGACGACGACGAGGAGCAGGAGAGCGCGCAAGGCGCCCCTGAGAGCGCCGGGACGGCCCAGGATACGGCTTCCGCCGCTGAGCAGCCCTCAGCCCCGGCCGCAGAGCAGAGCGCAGCCTCCGGCGCCGGGAACTCAGCCAAAGCAGCCCCGTCTGCCGAGGCGACCGCCGCGGGCTTTGTCTCCGCCGAGCCGCGCTTTAAAGAGCACCCCGAGCTGATGACCGGCCAGAAGAAGCCTGAGCCTGTCAAGGCCGCACCCTCTGAGGAAGAACAGGCCAAAGCCGCCGCCAAAAGGGCCGCGGAGCAGAAGAAGCAGGAACTTGAGGACAAAGTCGCCCGCGCCGCCGAATCCAGCCCTTCAGGCTTCGTCTCCTCCGATCCGCGCTTCCGCTTCCACCCTGAGCTTATGACCGGGCAGGCCGAGCGCGACAGCGCCGCCGGAGCCCGCGACCGCCTCAACGAGGCCCGCGTGCGCGCCGGCCTGGAGCCGCTGCCTGACGAGCCTGACTACGACGCGACCTCCAAGATCCCCGCAAGCAAAGATCCGCTGTGGCAGCTCAAGCAGGAGCAGCAGAGCAAGCAGAGCAAATAAGCGTTAATCCATGCAAAAAGCCCCGGTCTTCCGGGGCTTTTTAGTCAATGCAATGCGCTTTTTGAGGTTTGCGGGCTTTTTGGATAATATTGTACAGTTTTTTATTCTGCCTGCGTTTTTGTGCGGATCGTCCTTCAGGCTAACTTTTCAACAGCCTTGGGCTCGGCGTTCACAAAGACGATCGTCCAGCAGTCGAGGTTCTTAACATCTTTGAAATTTGGCACTTTGCGGTAGCGCTCAAGCTGCGCTTTGGCCTCCTCAAGTTTTGCGGCGACAGCCTGATCATTGCCTTTGGCATCGGAGAGATATTTGAGCGCCAGCAGGTACTGCCTGCCGCCTTCAGTGCGGTTTCTGATGAAGAGATCGGCATGTTCCCCGTCTCCCGTGTCGCACTGAAGCTCAGGCTGCAAGGCATTGTCATTGCCGTCCATAGCCGTGTAAAAGCAGACGGTCTGCAAGGAGCGCTCGTTGAAGGCGGACTGTGCTGAGGGGTTAAGCCTGGCGATGCGCGCTGAGACTTCGTTTAGCAGCGGCGTGAGATCCCCGCGTTCCGAGACTTCTGAGAGATCCAGCCCCCGGGCGCGCGAAAAACCGACGCGCTCTGCTTCGTATTCCACGAAAGTCTGATAACAGGCCTCATTCGGGGCGCGGCACCACACGAACTCGCAGTTGCGGTCCGGGCGCTCCGGCTCGCGCGTCAGATAGCCGCGGTACACCAACTGCGAGAGCGCCTGAGTGCGGTCAAAGGTTTCATCACCGCGCATGTCAATGCCAAAACTGGCCAATTGTCCTGAGGCGATGCTCTTGCGCCTGAAGATCGCATCGCTGATCTCCTCGGCGGCGGCAGGATCCGTTAATCCGAGGATGTCCCTGAGCTTGCGGGTTTTGATGTCCGAGTTTAAATCCTTTAAAGCCTTTGGGATCTCGCCGTCGCTTAAGAGATCGCCCAGAAACTCAAGACAGGCTCCCGGGCAGAAGATCTCCTCCTCCGTCTGCTCTGAGAACCTGTAACCGCCGCAGCGCTGTTTCAACGCCTCCATCACCTGATCCTTGGTGATGCCGCCTAAAGCGCTGAAATCTACGGTCTCATCGATGATCTGCGAGAGCTCGTCACGGGTGAACCCGGCCATGGCGTTGAACTCGGCGTCCGCGCTGATGCCCGTTTCGATGTTGAAGCCTGAGGTCACGGAATCCAGTGAGATCGCCGAAACTCCGGTCATGAAGATCCTTGCAATCGGCTTGTCTTTCTCAGGGCCTCTGTAGCGTTTGAGGCAGGTGTAGAAAAGTTTGACCAGTCCGCTGTGTCCCTCCTCGGTTGAGGTCAGATCGCGGAAGGCCTCACGGTCTTTGGAGAGCACCTCATTGATAAAATGATCGTATTCATCGATGATGAAGTACAGCCATTCCCCGGACTTTGAATGACTGCGGAAATTGGAGATGAACTTGTTTATGACTATTGCCGGATCATCACCGGGATCCTTTTCAAAAAAATCCCCCGGCAGGCCCTTGTCAGGATAGCGGTCAGTAAAATCCTTGAAAGCTCCGCAAAGCTCTGAGATCAGCCCTCCGGCGATCCCTGAGATATTCGAGGTGACAGAGGAAAAGTCCAGCCTCACGCAGTAATAGGAGTTTTTATTCTCGGTGGGATGGCTGTAAATCCAGGTGCCCTTAAAGTTTTTGTCAAAGTCAGCGGCTTTGCTTTTGTCGTAGTAATTAAACAGGATGTCGGTAAACAGCGTCTTGCCAAAGCGTCGGGGGCGCAGAAAAACCGGTACGTCAGGAGAATCAGGGCGCTCAAGAATTTCCAGGTAATGTGTCTTATCGGCAAAGGCAAGCCTGCGCGCCATAATGGATGAAAGCGAAGCGATCCCCGGCTGAATATATCTGAGTTTCATATGGCAGTTCCTCGTGCTTGCACCTTATTTTATTTGGCTCTGTCACTTTTTCTG
>DKSD01000069.1 GCA_002473165.1 Succinatimonas sp. UBA7265 | reverse complement strand
ACGGAAAGGGCGGAGTTAGAGTTCAGGATCCTGGTGCTTGAGGCACTTGGGATCGATATCGATGCCGTGGATCTCCGCGCGCTCCCCGAAGTACTTTTTCCACATCTTAAGCGAGCCGCCGTTGTCCACGCCGACCTCGACAATCACGCATTTGGTGTTGCGAAAGCGCGAGAAATGCCGCTCATAGATCGGAAAATAATGATGCCATTTGTGGATGGATTTGTCGGTGCTGTTCAGGAAGATGTCGTATAAAGGCGAGTGCTCCTGATGCGAGAAATCGCTGACGTCGGTGAGGTGGTAGAGCTTATTGACAGCGAAATTGAAAGTTTGATTATCAGGCCAGTTTGAGAAACTGCAATCTGCCTCAAAAATTCCTTGCTCTTTCTTTAGATTATCTTTTTAAAATTTATTTAAAATCTCATTTACCCCCCCCCCCATGGCTTTGATATTATTATCATTAGATTTTAAAATTGTATCTTGTAATAAATTAAGAGAATTCTCAAGCTTGGTAATATTAAGTTTTCTCTTTAAAAATCTGAATAAACCCATTTCTCTGTTGCTCCTTGATTACTGTGCAATGCCTTTTGGGGGTTTTGGCCTGGCATGAACCGGTTTTCCCGGACATTTTACCTGAAAGCCCCGGCGGCGCCGCGCTCCCGGGACTGCGGCGCCGGGCACGGCGATGGCGCGCATAAAGTCGCAAGCGCCTGCGGCAAATGGGCTATCATATGCACATTGCCGGCAGGGCCGGCTTACAAGTTTTATCTGGGGTATGCGCTTTTATGCAGACAGTGCGCAGCATGATCCTGGCCGCCTCTTTGTTTGCGGCCGCAGGGGCCGCAAACGCCGGCCTTATCTATCCGGTATCCGATTCCACCCGCATGGTGGGCGAGGAGCAGATCTATAAGATCGACCGCGAAGGCACCACGACCATGGAGTATGTGGCCGCCAAATACAAATTAGGCCTCTCCAACATGATCGAGGCCAACCCCAAGGTCGATCCGATCGTGCCGCGCCGCGGCACGGAGCTCGTGATCCCCCAGCGCGTGATCCTCCCTGACGCCCCGCACGAGGGCATAGTCGTGAACTCCGCCGAGATGCGCCTGTTCTACTACCGCGGCGGCCAGGTCGAGATCTTCCCCATCGGCATCGGCCAGCTGGGCAAAGGCACGCCTATAAGCTGGGTCACGAAGGTTGAGCGCAAGAAAGCCGGGCCTACCTGGACGCCGACGGCGGCCATGCGCGCCGAGTACGCGGCCGCGGGCGATCCGCTGCCGGCCGTCGTGCCTGCCGGCCCTGACAACCCCATGGGCTTATATGCCATGTACGTGGGCAAGCTCTTTGCCATCCACGGCACGAACGCCGATTTCGGCATCGGGCTGCGCGTCAGCCACGGCTGCGTGCGCCTGCGCAACGAGGACAACGAGGTGATCTGGCATGAGGTGCCGGTAGGCACGCGCGTGCAGTTCACGAACCAGCCCATCAAGCATTTCACCGCACCTGACGGCGGGATCTATATAGAAGTGCACCAGCCGCTCTCGCGCACCAGCGCCGAGTTCGACAGCGACGAGGCCAACACCCCGTTCAGCTTCACCGCAGACGATCTGGCCTTCTTTAAGACCCCGGGCATCGATCAGGACATCTTAGAGCGCGCGCTGCGCGAGCGCTCGGGCAGGCCGGTGCTCTTAAACCCGGCGCAGTTCTGATTTAAGGCCGCGCTCAGGCGCGGCCCTCCCAGATGATCCGGCGATTTCACCTCCTCACGGCGCTTGCCTGTGCGCTGCTGTGCGCGGCGGCTTTTGCCTCCTCAGAGCCTCCGGCGATCCCGGGGACGGGGGGCGAGCGCGCCCAGTCGCCGCTCTACTCGCTGCTGCGTCAAAAGCCCGCACCCGACGAGCTCTTCTGGGCGCGCGACGCCTTTGTAAAGCCGGTGCCGGTGCAGGATCAGGAGGAACTGCGGACGCTCTACTTAGACCGCGCGCAGCTGCCCCCGCCTGACAAGGTGTTTACCGTCCCGCCGTTTCAGACCGAGAGCTTCCGCCGCTCCGGCACGCTTCTGACCTTTATGCTGCGCCGCGCCTTTGACGCGCCGCGCACCTATGCCGTGCCGGTGGTCATCGTGCCTGATTTGGGCGGGGAGCGCGAGCGCGCCTGGGATCAGCGCTACCAGGGCGGCAAATGCCAGGGCATGGGCACGCTCGAGGCCGATCTCAAAGGCCTGTGCCCGCTAAACCGCGAAAGCTACGGGCTTATCGAGGAGCACCTCGCCCCGCAGCAGCTCTTAAATTTCGGGCTCTACCACGGCTTTAACTACGCGCTGCCGCGCAACGGCAGCCGGGCCGATCCCGCGGCGCTGCTCTACCGCGCCATGCCCGCGCTCTTAGGGCTGCACAGCGAATTTCTCTCAGACACCGGCGGGGCCTTCACCGCCTTTGACCGCATGCTCTTTTCTGAAAAGTTAGGCCGCGCCCCTGAGGAGGGCGACACTCTTTTAGATGCCGGGTGCAGCGCTGACGGCACCGGCTGCGCGCTCGAGTTCCGCGGCCCCTCGCTCTCGCTGTTTAAAAAAAGCCAGGGCGGGGATTACAAACTTGAGGCCTCGCGCGACGAGTACGGCAAGGTGCGCTTTAAGCTGCCGCGCACGCTGCTCTCGGGCGACAGCTACGTAAACCACGGCTTTTACACCGAGCCGGAGCTTCTGGCGCTGCGCGATTTAGGCTATGACATCCGCCCCCGCGAGTTTGTCGGCGCCACGGTCGCGGTGTCAGGCTACCCCGGGCTTTTGCGCTTAACCGAGGTGACCTCGGGTTTTTCCGGATACTCGGAGGACACGGGATCCTATGACATCAAGCGCGCCTCCGAGGTGCCTCTGAGCACGGGCACGGAGATCTTAGGGAGCTTTAACCGCGTGGTGCAGCGCGCCACCATAGCCTCCACGGGCACGGGCGCTGTCGGGATCCGCTCTGACGGCACCGGCAATGTCATAGAGCTGCCCCGCGGCGCCGCCGTCATCGAAAACGGCCGCGACGGCACCGGGATCCTGCTCTCCTACGGCTCGCACAATGTCGTAAGGGTCGACGGCACGGTGAGCGCCTCAGGCGAGGGCGGCACCGGGATCCTCGCCGATTTCGGCTCAAACGTGCTCTCGGACATGCAGGAGTACCGCGGCTCCTATCTGCGCGTCAGGCCTTATGACTACCTGGACGGCAAAACGAGCCTTAAAAAATCCCAGGCCGCGCCGCTGCCTCAGGAGCTCTCAGGCCCCATGGCCGATCTCATCGCGATCTCCGGCACCGTAAAAGCCTCGGCTGCGGCCGTGCGCCTCGGGCCGCTTTCCCATGTAAAAGAGATCCGCCTTGAGGACGGGGCCTGGCTTGAAGGCGGGATCGTCTCAGAGTGGCGCCCGTATTTTCGGGACGAGGCGCTGTGGTGCCCGGGGCGCGCCGAGGATCAGGCGATCCCGGCCCGTCTCCAGCTTGAAGGCGTGCGGCGCCTTCCGCGCCAGCGCCAGGCTCAGGTCCTCCATGCGCGCCTGCACACTAAGATCACCGCCGGCAGCGGCGACGAGGGCAAAGCCGCGGCCGTCACGGTCAGAGGCGGGATCCGCGGGCAGTCGCTTGATTTAAACATCGACGGCGCCCGCGTGCGCGCAGGCGGCGGGGTGCAGGTGCATGAACTCAGCGTGCAAAACGGGGTGCTGAGCCTTGACCGTGACTATGAGGGATCGCAGGCTGATGAGCTCACGCTGGGGGAGCGCGGGGTGTTAAACCTCGTCGACGGCGCGGGCAGCACGTTTACGGTGGAGCAAAACGCCAGCCTCTCCCCGCGCTCTGCCGTGCGCGTCGATGTCAGCTCCGACGGCGCCATCCGCGATTTTGTGGAGTTCTCCTCCTCGGTGCGCGCCTTAGGCGGCAGCATCAATGTCGAGCCCGGGCTGCCTTTTGCCGACATCCGCTCGTTCAACGCCAGCCCCCGCGAGTTTATGCGCTTTATGGAGACGTTCATGCACAGCGCGCGCGCCATGTTCCGCCGCTACGGGCTCAACGTGAACTTCCCCAAACACGTGTGGTACGAGTCGGGGACTTTGGGCATGGAAGTGCGCTGCTCGGCGCGCGGCTGCCGGGCCGGGCGCTTTACGAGCGCCGTGAACCTTGCAGACCAGCCGCCTTTGTGGCGCTACGCCGCAAGCGGGGCAGGCTGCCTGCTGCTCATCGTCTTCACGCTCTTGTGGTTCCAGGCGCGCCGCAGCCGCGGCCTGATCTCAAAGCCGCAGCCTTAAGGCCGCACCAGTTTCTCTGAGGAGAGGCTGCGCGGATCGCGCTTTATCCGCGGGCAGATGATCCCAAGCGCCAGCAATATCAGCACCCCGCCTGCCCAGGGCCAGATCCCCGCGCGCGAGTAAGGCGTGCGCCCTTCCCTCGTCGTTACCTTGCCTGAGAGCACGTATTCCCGGGATTTTGGCGCCGCGCTTGCGATCTTGCCGTCAGGGCCTACGAAAGCGGTGACGCCGGTGCCGGTGCAGCGCAGCATCGGCTTTTGCAGCTCGAGGGCGCGCACGCGCGCCAGGTTTAAATGCTCCAGGGGCCCGCGGGTGGGGCCGAACCACTGATCGTTGCTTACCATGATGATCGCGCCCGCGTCATCGCGATCTGAGGCGGTGAGCGCCTCGGAGAACACCGCCTCATAGCAGATGGCCGGGATGAATTTCAGGCCGTGTGCCAGGATCGGCGAGGGCGGCTCCTTTGGCGCTTTGAAATCTGACATCGGGATGTTAAAGATGCGCCCTAAAGGCCTGAGCACCTCCTCAAAGGGCACAAACTCGCCAAAGGGCACGAGGCGGCGCTTGTCGTGGGCCTGGGAGCCCGCCTTAGGATCGAGCGCCAAAAGGCTGTTGCGCCGCTCCTCGCCCTCGCGCCTTAAGATCCCGGTTAAGAGCGTGCTGCCGGTTTCGCGGCTTACCTCAGCAAGGTCTGCCAAAAGCTGCCCGGCGCTCTCGGCGTAAAAAGGCAGGGCGGCCTCAGGCCAGATCACCAGATCCGCCTTTCCAAAATAATCTTTGGAGAGACTCCAGTAGACAGCCACGGAGCGCGAGGCCTGCGCCGGATCCAGGCGCACCTCCTCAGGCACGTTCCCCTGCACGAGCGCGGCGCTGATCTCTTTGGAATCTTTGGTGTACTGCGCAGACGATCCCAATATGCCTGCGATCACGATGACGCCTGCCACCGGCAAAAACACGAAGCGGCGCCTGGCCGCAATCGCCAGCGATCCTGCCGTAAGCCCGATTAAGAGGCTCGTCCCGCGCATGCCCGCAAGCGGCAGGAACGTCGCGTAAGGGCCTTTTACGGCCACAGAGCCAAACTGCAGCCAGGGAAAACCCGTAAAGAGCACGCCTGAGGTGAGATCGGCCAAGGCAAAAGCGGCAGGGAGCAGCAACAGCGTGAAGGCGGCAGTGCTTTTGCGGCTTAACACGAGCGCAAGCGTGGCAAAGAGCGCGTAGTGGCAGCCTAAATACAGCGCAAAGAGCAGCACGGCAAGCCATGAGAGCACCGGCGGGATCCCGCCGAAGCCTTCCATCACGAAGTTGAGCCACCACAGCGACACCGTGCCGCAGCCTGCGAAGAACGCGAGCACGGTGAAAAACACGTCGCTGCGCGTTTTTAGCGCTGAGAGCAGCAAAAACAGCAGCGTGAGCGCGCCTAAAGTGAGGGGCCAGAGCTCACAGGGGGCATAGCCGAACGAGGCGGTGATCCCCAAAAAGATTGCGCAGAGGATGCGGCCCGGACGGGAAAGGCACAAAGAAACGAGGTGCGCCCCGTCAAAAAACGCGAAGATCCGGCCTAAGATCTCGCCTGCTTTCTCGGCGTTCACGGGCGATCGGCCTTTTGCGGGACGATGACTTTGAGCAGGCGGACGCGCCGCTCGCCTGCCTGGAGCACCTCGACCTTAAGCTGCCCGAGCGCGAGCTTCTGCCCCTCTTTGGGAAAGCAGCCTAAGACGTGGAGCACCACGCCGGCCACAGTGTCGACGTCGGCTTTGGGCAGGGTTACCTTGAAATAATTCTCAAAGTCCTCCACGGGCGTGAGGCCGCTTACGATCCAGGTGTTCTTCTCGCGGGATCTCGCGATCAGCGGGGATTCCTCGGCCTCGTCGTACTCATCCTCGATGTCGCCGACGATGAGCTCTAAGATGTCCTCGATGGTGATGAGCCCGCTCACAGTGCCGAACTCGTCGACGGCGATCGCCATGTGGAAGCGCTCGTTCTGGAACTCGCGCAGCATGGCCGAGACGCGCTTTGACTCAGGCACGATCACCGGCCTGCGCAAGAGCCCTGAGATCCCCTGTTCCTTGGAGAGTCCCGCAAGCGGCGGGAGCAGATCTTTTGCAAGGAGAATGCCGTCTATATGATCCTTGACCCCGGAGAGCACCGGATAGCGCGAGTGCCCGGTCTCGGCGACGATCGCCGCCGCCTGCTGCACCGTGGCCTCAGGCTGCATGGTGATCATCTCAGAGCGCGGGATCATCACCTCGCTCACGCGCTGGCGCCCGACGTCGAACACGCCTTTGATCATGTCCTCGGTGTTGCGCGAGATGATCTCGCGGCGCCTGGCGTCATCGATGACGCCCTCAAGCTCCTCGACGCTCTCAGGCCCCCGGCCGTGCAGCAGCCTGGAGAGAAAATTTCCGTTGTCAGGCATAGTCAGGCCTCATCGTCTTTGTAAGGGTTGTCATAGCCCAAAGCCTCCACGGCTTTGATCTCCAAAGGCTCCATGATTTGGGCGTCCTCAGGTTTTATGTGATCGTAGCCTAAAAGGTGCAGGCAGCCGTGCACGATGAGGTGGGCAAAATGCTCCTCAAGCGTTTTGTGCTGCTCTTTGGCCTCGCGCGCTGTCACCTCAAGGCAGATCACGAGATCGCCTATTAAGGGCAGTTTGACCTCAGGCGGGCACTCGAAGGGGAAGGAGAGGATGTTCGTGGGGCGGTCGACCTTGCGGTAATCGCGGTTGAGCTCACGGATCTCATGTGAGCTGACGATGCGCACCGTAAGCTCCGCATCCTCCTGCCTGCCGCCGATCTCCAGCGCTTTTTGCGCCCAGCGCTCGAGCGCCGGGAGCTCAGGCACGCCCTTTGGATCCTTTAGAGCAATTTGCAGATCAATTCTCGCCTGCATCTGGCGCCTCCTCAGATATTTCAGCGGGATCTTCAAAGCGCCGATCGTCATCGCGGCGGTGCGGGCGGTAGACGCTGGTGTCGCCGTGGATGCGCTCAAAGCTCTCGTAGGCGCTGACGATCGCCGCGACTACCGGGTGGCGCACCACATCCTCGGCGCTGAAGAACACAAAGCCGATCTCTTTGGTGTCCTTTAGCACCTCCAGGGCGTTTTTAAGCCCGGAGCGCACGTTGTGGGGCAGATCTATCTGGCTGGGGTCCCCCGTGATCACGGCCTTGGAGTTAAAGCCGATGCGGGTTAAAAACATCTTCATCTGCTCGACCGTGGTGTTTTGCGCCTCATCGAGAATGATGAAAGAATCGTTGAGCGTGCGCCCGCGCATGTAGGCAAGCGGGGCGATCTCGATCACCGAGCGCTCGATGAGTTTTTCGACTTTCTCAAAGCCGAGCATCTCAAAGAGGGCGTCGTAAAGCGGCCTTAAATAGGGATCGACTTTCTGCGAGAGATCGCCTGGCAGAAAGCCCAGTTTCTCGCCGGCCTCGACGGCCGGGCGCGTGAGGATGATGCGCGAGACGCTGCCTGACTCAAGCGCGTCGACGGCGGCGGCCACGGCAAGATAAGTTTTGCCGGTGCCCGCGGGGCCGACGCCGAACGTCACATCGTGCGAGCTTACGCAGGCGATGTAGCCTGCCTGGTTCGGGGTGCGGGCTTTGACAAAGCCGCGCTTGGTCTTAAAGCTTGAGGCCTTGTGATAGAGCGCGCCGACGCTGCCGCGATCGGGGTTTGAGGCGTAATCGTCGTCAGTCTGCTCCAGATGCGCCGCCTCGGTGATGGCAAGGTGCACCTGATCGGCGCTTATTGGCCTGGCCTTGCCGCCTTTTAAAGGCGCGGTGTCCGCATACAGGCGCTTTATAAGCGCCTCGGCCTTTTTTACGGCGGATACTGAGCCGCTTAGATGCACATGGGCGCCGCTGATGGCGATGCGCGCGCCCAGGCGCTTTTCTATCTGGCGGAGGTTCGCATCCTCAGGCCCCTGCAGGCAGGCAAAGCGGTCTTTGTCCGCAGGCTCCAGGGTAAAATCCTCGCTGATCTCTTTCACTTCGTTTAATAAATCCTTGTTCGCACTCTCAGATGAGCTCGCCGCGCAGCGTGTGGGCGAGCACTTTCGTGATCCGCACCTTCACCATTTTGCCGATGAGATCAGGGGATCCTTTAAACACCGTCACCCGGTTGGCTGAAGAGCGGGCTTTGAGTTCACTGCGATCGCGCGATGACAGGCCTTCGACGAGCACTTCCTGCTCGGTATTAAGGTATCCGTCGCTGTACTCGCGCGCGCATTGTTCCAAAAGATCCTGCAGCGCGTAGAGGCGCTGTTTTTTCTCATGGGCGCTGACATCGTCGGGATACTCCGCAGCAGGCGTTCCCGGGCGCTTTGAGTAGATAAAGCTAAAGCTCTGGTCAAATTTTACCGCGCGCACCAGATCCATGGTGGCCTCAAAGTCCTCGGCACTCTCGCCGGGGAAGCCCACGATGAAATCAGAGGAGATGCGCACGCTGCGCCGCGCCGTGCGCAGCTTTTCCACAAGCTCTAAATAGGATTTTGCGGTATAGCGGCGGTGCATGAGCTTTAAGATGCGATCCGAGCCGCTTTGCACCGGCACATGGACGGCGTCGGCGATGATGGGGATGTCGTGCACGGCCTGCACGAGCTCGTCTGAAAAATCCATGGGATTTGAGGTTGTAAAGCGGATGCGCCCGACGCCGTCAAGCGAGGCCACCTCATATAAAAGCTCGGGGAAGCTGCACTCCGTGCCGTCGGCGCTGAGCCCGCGGAACGAGTTGACGTTCTGGCCTAACAGGTGGATCTCCTGCGCCCCGTTTTGCAGGTACTCGCGGCACTCTTTTAAGATGTCCTCCACTCTCCGCGACTGCTCTTGACCGCGGGTGTAGGGGACGATGCAGTAGGTGCATTTGTTAGAGCAGCCTTCCATGATGGTGACGAAGGCCGAGGCGCCGCGCTTTCCTGAAAGCGGCAGCTCGTCAAACTTGTCCATGGAGAGTGCGTCTACATCGCACACCGGGCGCCCGGTCTGACGGTAAAGCTCTATAAGATCCGGCAGGCGGTGGATCGTCATGGGGCTGAACACCACGGACACGCCTTGGTCCATGTCGATGATTTTCTGGCCAAGCTCCGTGCCCACGCAGCCGCCCAGGGCCACCACAGTGCGCTCTGTGACCTTGCCCTCGTGTTTCCACGCGGCTATCTGGTTGAAGACCTTGTTCTCGGCCTTGGCGCGCACGGCGCAGGTCACGAGCACGACGACGGAGGCGGCGGCGGGATCCTGCACCTCGGCGTAGCCGCGGGAGAGCAGCAGATCGCGGATGCGCCCCGTGTCGTAAACGTTCATTTGGCAGCCCCACACGGCCAGGCAGAACGTGCCGGCCTGAAGCTGGAATTCCCCGTTGCGGATCGAAGTGTCACTCATGTTTTTTTTCTTTAGCTGTTTTGTGGCACCCTGGTGCCGCGTTTTACCGTGCAGGCGCAAAAAAGCTGCCGCATCAGGCTCTCGTCGCCGTTGCACGCGGCGACGGAGGCCCTGATCATCAAAGAGGGATCCTGGAGCATCGAATAGCGCACCTCATAGCCTGTGCGCAGCAGCAGCTCCCTTAAAAACTCGCGCTGCGTCCTGCCGTTGC
Organism: Succinatimonas sp. UBA7265; assembly: GCA_002473165.1. Taxonomy (GTDB): domain Bacteria; phylum Pseudomonadota; class Gammaproteobacteria; order Enterobacterales; family Succinivibrionaceae; genus Succinivibrio. The sequence continues at coordinate 20,637 of DKSD01000069.1, read as the reverse complement.
CGTCGCGAAACGGGTGGAGGGCGTTGATTTCCGAGAACAGGTGCGAGGCCTTGTCCATAAGCTCGTCAAAGCCCAGGCCGCGAAAGAACTTCTGCTCTTTAAGCCAGGCAAAGAGCTTGTGCGCCTCATGCTCGATGTAGGCGACATGGCAGAAGAGGAAGCCTTTTGAGATGTCGACGCGGCGCAGCTGCCCTGCCCAGGGGTAGATGTCCTGGAAGAGATAATGGTGGATCTTTTGGAGGTGTTTTAAATCAAAGCGGCCCGGGCAGGGTTTGCGGTAGAGATCGGCAAGCCTCGCGCCTGAGAACAGGCGCTCGACTGAGGCAAGCTTTTCGGGATCGCGCTCGCCCTGGAGGTTGATGAGGACATCCGTCCCCGGATAGCAGTAGAAACTGTCCTCGGAAAGATCCTGCAAAATTCAGGCGGCCTTGCTCTTTAACAGGCCGGCGACAAACTGCCTGAGCTCGTCAAAGCTGATGCGCCCCTCGATGTAGTCTGAGAGCACCTGCTCCTCCTGCGAGGTCAGGCGAAGGTTCTCTATGGCTAAAGAGGCTTTGATTTCATCAAGGATCATAGGCTTAAGTCTTTTGCGTCTTGTGTGTTTCTCTGCCTTTATTATATCAGGGATCAGGGGATTAAAGCAGGGCGGATCACGGCGTTCGGCGGCATCGGCCCTACGCGGTTTTACGGTTTCCCTGGTTAAACGGCGGAATCTTTCTCAAGCAGCCATTCCCATACCGGCATGATCCTGATCCGGCGCCCTGCGGTGACGGTGTCATCGCGGGTGTCGTTATAGGTAAGCAAATACAATTGCTCGCAGCTGGTACCCTCTGCGCCGGCGATACAGCCTCGGATCTCGCGGCGAAACGTTTTTGGGTCTGAAATGTCATAACTTACTTGAAAGGCGGAAATGGAACGGTTTCCGTCGCAGACCACGAAATCACATTCTGAGCGCCCGTTGTTGAAATAATATACGTCCTGGCGGGCGTACCTGGCCCGGCGTCTTAATTCGAGATAAACGATGGTTTCCAGGCGCATACCGAGGTTTTCACCTGAGAAGGCATCCTTGCGCTCGTTCATCATGGACACATCGATTGCGTAGTATTTGGGGTTGCGGAGACGGACTCGGCTTCTGGCGGAGTATTTCATTACATAGGAGAGCAGATAAGTCTGTTCCAGATAATGAAGATAATTGCCGAGCGTGTGTATTGAGCTGAAACCAAAAAGTTTTTGCAATTTGTCTTTGACCAGAAAAGCCGGAGCCTCATTGAGCAGGTGGTTTGTCAGGCGCTCCAATGTATCAGTGTATTTGATATTAAAACGCTTTCTTATGTCCTGACTGAGGATGCTGTCAATCAGCGAATCGATGTACCCCTTAATATCCTTTTCATGGAGCAATTCAGGAAAGCCGCCTGTGCGCATGTAATCGTCAAAAGCTCCCGCCAAAAGCCCGCGGTTTTTGGTGGTAAGCGGCTCGGTTGCGACACCCTTACAGGCGCAGAAATCGCGAAACGAGAACGGCAGGAGCTCTATTTGGTGGTGACGGCCTGTAAGATAAGAAGCCAGTTCTCCGCTGAGCAGCCGGGAGTTGCTGCCTGTCAGTACTATATGCATCCCCCTGCGGAGCATGCGGTTGACGAAAAGATGCCAGCCTTCGACGTTTTGGATCTCATCGAGCATGAGATAACTGAAGTCGCCGTATTTTTTGTAGAGAGCCTCCAGTATTAGATCCAGATCGTCCGCATGCAGATCTGTAAGCCGGTTGTCATCAAAATTCATATAGGCATACTTGACGCCCGCATGCTCCAGCGCCTGAAGGCACAGGGTTGATTTTCCGCTTCGGCGCACTCCGGTGACGACTTGAGCTAAATGGCTGTCCAAATCGATCAGCGCTTCTTCCTCGCGAGTGCAGTAGTTTCCCTGCCTGAGCAGTGCCAAATCCTCTTGCTGATCGAGGACTATCCGATCTATTTTGGATAATATCATATTTTATTTATAAAACAAATAAATAAAAGCAACAACTGCTGATAAAACTACAAAAACATGAATTTAGAGTGCCGTTAAAACGACAAAAATATGATACTTCACTGCATATAAAATGACAATTTTTGACGTTGTGACTGCTCTTAGAATGCAAAAACGCCGCCAGATGCCGAGTGCCGAGGAACCTGGCGGCATGGAGCAGCAAAAGCGGGATCAGCAATGCCGCGCCTGGCTTGAGCGCAGCTAATCAGCTGGGCTCAGCTGTCCAGAGGATCGTATTTGGGCTGGGCGTTTTGCGCCTTGCCCAGGTGCTCGCGGCTTTCGCGCTGGCAGCGCTCGCTCTGGCGGCGCAGCACGTTGCCCGCCCCGATATAGCTGATGATCTGCGTGACCAGCGTGGAGAGCTCGGAGCCTTCCGAGTAGTCGGCCGGGGCGAAGTAGCGGATGCGGCGATCGCGGATGAGCCCGTAGACCTGTTCGCGGTTCTGGTGTTGCGGATCGAAGACGCCGATGGAGTGCCCGCCAAAGGAGTTGACAAGCTTCATGCAGGGGATGTCCGTGGCGCTGTCGCCGATGTAGATCATGTTGGAGAAGGGCACGCGCATGTCCTCGGGGCGGTAGTAGGTGTTGACGTTCTTGTCATTTACATCGATCGCGCCCTTTTCGATGCGGAAGAGGAACTGGGTCTTGTTCGTGAAGTTGATGACCATGGAAGGCCAGGTGGCGACGCCGTCGTCATTGTAGAGGAAGGTGTTGGCGTAGACGGCCTTGAATTTTTTGCCTATGGAGGTGCCGAGGATCATGTCTTTGATCCCAGAGGAGATGATGTAGTGTTCAACCGTGAGCCCCTGCCTGGCCCCAAGCTCGTTGACGCGCTCAAACCAGGTGTCAAGGCCTGGGTAGAGCTGGATCTTTGAGCCAAAGCGCCGCAGCATGTCGCGTTTTACATAAAACTTGTTCTCGGCGCCTTTGAGCATGAGGTACATATAGGCGAGGTTAGGATCCATCTCGTGCTCGGTGGCCAGTTTGTTGGAGGTCGCCCAGAACTCCGGCACATTCTCCTTGAGCTTTTGGATAAAGCCTTGCGCCTGCATGTCATCAGGGGAGAGGGTGTGGTCAAAGTCATAGCAGAAGGCCATCACGTTCTCCTGTTTGCCGCCGGCGTTTTCCGCTTCAGCGGAAACTTTGGACTCTGCCATAAAAACCTCCAAATCTTCAATAAGTAAACTATAACAGCAATTTGAGCGGGAAAACAGCCTCAAAGCCCGTGCGGAGGCGCTTTTGCGGCATTTTGTGAGTGGGGGTTCAGCCCGCGGCCGGGCGGCGGCGCGCGCCTTTAAAAAGCCCTTGCAAACCGTTTACTTGCGGGCGTTTAAAGAAAAATTAAAATTGTGAAAAAATTTTGTTGACAAAAAAAAGCCCGTCTATATAATGAGCACCGTTGTTTAACACAACTCCTTGCATGTCAATGATGCACAGGGGTATCGCCAAGTGGTAAGGCAACGGGTTTTGATCCCGTCATGCACTGGTCCGAATCCAGTTACCCCTGCCACCTGAACAACCGAGTTGGGGCATAGCCAAGTGGTAAGGCAGCGGATTCTGATTCCGCCATTTCCAAGGTTCGATCCCTTGTGCCCCAGCCAACTATTCTTTGCATGGCTAAGTAGCTCAGTCGGTTAGAGCGCGGCACTCATAATGCTGAGGTCATTGGTTCGATTCCAATCTTAGCTACCACTTCTTATTTAATTTCAATAAATTACTTAGAAAATTTCACAGCCTGACGGCTGTGGCGCTTTTGTCTGCCCGTAAGTTACGCCTGCCGGTTATTTAAGGCGCCAGCGCATCTGAAAATTCGGAGAGCCGCTTGTCGGACGCCCGCTGCTTACGCGAGAATATCTTCCTTGTTTTTCTCTAATTTATGCAATTTTTCAGATACTTGTCAATGCTATCAGCAAAAAATTGATGATAATGAGCCCAGCGGCCGTCATGGTGCGGACGGCATAAAAGCCCCCATGCCGCCATTCTGGCGGTGCTGCGCGCTAATCCGCGCGTCAGCCAGAGTGTGCTCGCCCAAAAGATCGAAGTGTCGCGCTCCACGGTGCAACGAAAGATGGCAGAACTCGTTAAAGCCGGCGTTACAGAAAGGATCGGCCGAACGCGCGGGTGCTGGCTGGTGAAGGGCTGAGCTTATTTCAAATTTTGCTTTTTCGCGCGCTGCGCGGCCGCGATCCTGGCGAATTCCTCATACTGCTCTTTTGTAAGTTCCGGACTGTCGTCGTCATAAGTGATCGGCAGCGCCGCAGCCTTGCGGAGGCGTTTGCGCTGTTTTTCAGTCGGCTTTTGGCCGATTTTTACGAAGACTCGGTGAATTGCCATTTGTCAGGTCTTGCCTTCAAGGCGCTTTGGGAAAATTCAGCTTCAAGTTCGCGGCAAAGCCGAAGTTTATGAGGATACCCGAATTATCTGACACGTATGCGTGTTTTGCAAAGAGCATCTTGATCTTCTACCATTATGAATAAACGCAAAATAATTTACGGGTAAGCATTCATGCCTGAAGTTTCGTCAGCAACGCCTCTGAGCGTGAAAGTCGGCACCGAGGACTTTCGCACTTTCATCGAGGGCGGTTATTACTATGTCGACAAGACCAGGTTCATCAAGACCATCCTGGAAGGCAGTGATGACACCTTCCTGATCCTGCGCCCCAGGCGTTTTGGCAAGACGCTGATGATGAGCACGCTGGCGTATTTCCTTGAGCAAAATTATGCAAAACCGGGCGACACCTCTGCGCAGCAGGAACTGTTTAAGGGCCTGGAGATCTGCAAAGATGAGGATTTCTGCCGCAGGAACATGGGGCAGCACCCGGTCGTCAGCATCACGCTCAAAAGCATAGACGCCATCTCATACCCCAAGGCCTATACCGCGCTGGTCTCTTTGGTGAGGGATCTCTTCGACCGCTTTAAATGGCTGTTAAACAGCAGCAGGCTGGACGATGACGATCGGGAGGATTTTGTTAAGGTCAGGGATCTCCCGTTTGAACCCAGCGATGAAGGCGAGCGGCGCATCAGCGATTCCCTGAAGAAGCTGTGCCACCTGATCTTTAAGCACTGCGGACGCAAAGCGGTGCTGCTTATAGACGAGTACGACGTGCCGCTGCAGAAAGCCGCCATGAACGGCTATTACAAAGAGATGAGCAATGTGATCTCGCCCATGCTCGGCAATGTGCTTAAAACCAACCCCGAACTTAAAAAGGGGATCCTGACAGGCTGCCTGAGAGCAACTAAAGAGGGGATCTTTACGATCCTGAACAATTTCACGCTGAACACGGCGCTCGACGGTGATGACAGCCTGTCGGCGGCGTTTGGGTTTACCGCAGATGAAGTGCGCGCCATGCTCTCGTATTACGGTTTTGATGATCTGTATGAACGCACCAAAGCAAGTTATGACGGTTACCGGTTCGGATCTCAGGAGATCTTCTGCCCCTGGGATGTGACTTCCTATGTGCGCGATCTGTTAAAGCCGCGCCGGGACGGGCCTGCATCGCTCAATCCGCCGGCTTACTGGAATAACACCAGCAACCTTCAGATCGTTACTGAGTACATGCCGTACCTTAAAGCCGATGACGCTGACCGGCTTTCGATGCTGCTTGAGGGGAGAAGCGCGGAGATCAGGATAAACGAGGGCATGAGTTACGGGGATCTGAAATTCAGGAGATCGCCTGACTTCTGGAACCTGCTCGTTTACACCGGCTATCTCACCCTCGATAAAAGGGGAACAGACGATGTTCATGAATTCCGCATCCCCAACGCGGAGGTCAAAAAATGCTTCCGCGACAATGTGGTGAATTATTACCACGACAACGGTGACGGGCCGTACAGCCATGAAGTCCGAAAACTGATCACCTCTATGCTCTCAGGTGATCCGAAAACCGCCGGTCTGGTGCTGGGGAAACTGCTCTCCGGTTTCGTCTCGCTGCGGGATTCGGCCACAAAGTCACCGCCGGAGAATTTTTATCACGGATTCATAGACGGCATTTTTGCAGCAGCCGGCGACGAACTGGTCATTGACTATTGTTCCAACCGTGAAAGCGGCGACGGCTATGCGGACATTACGTTCAAATCCCAGGATCAGGATACAGGCGTGGTGCTGGAGTTAAAACACGCTGACAGCCTGCGCGATCTGGGCCGGGACGCCCGACAGGCGCTCTGCCAGATCGAAGAAAAAAACTATGGCGAAGAACTGGCATATGACTGCACCGGCCGGATCTGCGCCTACGGGATCGCCTTCTTCCGCCGCCGCTGCGCGATCTGTTTCAAAGAACTCAGGCACTGAAACCTCGCGGGCGCCGGGGTGCGAAGGGCTGAGCTTATTTAAATTTTGCTTTTTAGCGCTGCGCGGCCGCATCCTTCGTGCCCCCTCAGTGGGCTTTTGCCGTTTTTGCGCCGCCTTTGCGCGCATCTGCTAAAGTGCTCAAATCTGTATTTGTCAGGGGACACCTTCGGAGGCCTTTTAATGATCCCGCGCATTACCGGCATCAAGAACAGCTCAGAGCTTACGCTTTCCTACCTTAAGGCGCTCCGGGATGCCGGATTTTCAGGGGATCTCGACTCCTCCCATCCCTCAAGGCTGCTGTGCGCCACCGACAACTCGGTGTACCAGTGCATGCCCGAGGCCGTGATCTTCCCCAAAAGCGCCGGCGACATCGCGACAGCGCTTAGGGTGCGCGCGCAGCCTGAGTTTTTAAAGATCGTGATCTCGCCGCGCGGCGGCGGCACGGGCACAAACGGCCAGTCGCTGAACACCGGCGTCATGATCGACTGCTCGCGCTACATGAAGCAGGTCATAGCCTATGATCCCGCCGCGCGCGAGATCACGGTGCAGCCTGGCTGCATCAAGGATGAGCTCAACGAGCTGATAAAAAAGGACGGGCTGTTCTTCTCGCCTGAGCTGTCGACCTCGTCGCGCGCCACCATAGGCGGCATGATCTCAGATGACGCGGCAGGGCAGGGCTCGCTCAAATACGGCCGCACCTCCTCGCATGTAAAATCCGTGACCGTGGTGCTCTCAGACGGCTCGGTGGCGGTGTTCGGCCCCAAATCCGGGGAGGCGCTTGAGAAATGCCTTAAAGCCGACAGCCTCGAGGGACAGATTTACCGCCGTCTCGTGCCGCTTTTAAAAGAAAATCGCGAAAAGGTAGTTGAGATCTTTCCAAAGCTCAACCGCTTTATGACCGGCTATGACCTTTACCACGCCTGGGATCCTGAGACCGGCACCGTGAACCTGGCGCGCTTGATCTGCGGCGCCGAGGGCACGCTGGGCGTCATCTGCGAGGCCGTGCTCGATCTCACGGCACTGCCCAAATACCGCGCGCTGCTCGTCGTCAAATACGCGGATTTCATCTCGGCGCTGCGCAGCGCCCCGCTGCTCATCAAAGGCGGCGCGCTCTCAGTTGAGACCGTCGACTCCAAAGTGCTGGGCCTTGCCAGACAGGATGCGGTGTGGATCGGAGTGCGCGATTATATCCGCGAGGTGCCGGGGCATGAGATCTCAGGCATCAACATCGTGGAGTTCTCAGGGCAGGACGAGGCTGAGGAAAAGCGCAAACTTGAAACTCTCTTTGCGGCGCTGCAAGAGCGCGCGCACAGGCAGGAGGGCGGCATCCTCGGCGTGCAGCAGGTTTTAAGCGCCGCGGGCATCGCCGCCGTCTACGGCATGCGCAAAAAGTCCGTGGGGCTTCTGGCCAACGCCGCCGGGCGGCGCAAGCTTGTGGCCTTTACCGAGGACACCGTGGTGCCGCCTGAGCACCTTGCCGATTACATCACGGAGTTCCGCGCGCTGCTGGATTCAAAAAAGGTGCCTTACGGCATGTTCGGGCATGTTGACACCGGGCTGATGCACGTGCGCCCGGCCCTTGATCTCACGACCGGCGAGGATCGCCAAAACCTCGTTGAGATCTCAAAGGGCGTGGTGGCGCTGTGCGAGAAATACGGCGGGCAGATGTGGGGCGAGCACGGCCGCGGCTACCGCAGCGTCTTCGGCGAGCGCTTTTTCAAAGAGCTCTATCCGGTGGCGCGCGAGGTCAAGGAGATCTTCGATCCGCAAAATGTCTTAAACCCCGGCAAGATCTGCGTGCCGCTGCATGATAAGGAGGATAAGCTCGTCGCCATCGACGGCCTGATGCGCGGCGATCTCGACCGCACCATCCCGCTTAGTGTGCGCGACGCCTTCCGCGGGGCGCTCTCCTGCAACGGCAACGGCCAGTGCTTCTCCTACTCGCACTCAGCGCTCATGTGCCCTTCCTACCGCTACACCAAAGATCACGTGCGCTCGCCCAAAGGCTACGCCGAGCTCATGCGCGAGTGGCTTAAGATCTTAAATGACAAAGGCTTCAACCCCCAGGCAGAAGAACTCTCGGCGCTCACGGCGCTGCCCAATCCCTGGCGCTTTTTACGCCGGGCGTTTAATACGCTCTCGCGCGGGGGCGATTACAACTCCGAAATTTTGGAGCAGATCAAAACCTGCCTTGCCTGCAAGTCCTGCAAGGGGATCTGCCCGACGCATGTGAACTCGGCCGATCTCAACTCGCGCTTTATCTCCATGTACTACGGCCGCTATTTAAGGCCGCTCTCCGATCTTCTGGTGCTAAACGCCGAACGGCTGATCCCGCTTGCCGCCAAATTCCCGGCGCTCTCCAATTTCCTGTTTAAAAACCGCCTGTGCGCGGCGTTAACCCGCGGGATCTTTGGCCTTGCCGATCTGCCTTTGGTGTCAGAACAGAGCCTTAAAGCGCAGTGCCGCAAAGCCGGGATCAAATGCCTGAGCGTGGCGGGGGCCTTAAAGGAGCGCCCGGAGCTTTTGATCGTGGCCGATCCCTTTACCGCCTCCTATGAGGCCGACGGCCTGGTGCGCTTTGCGCGCGCGGCTGAGGGCCTGGGCTGTAAGGCCGCGCTGCTGCGCCCTTATGTAAACGGCAAGCTCATGGTCATAAGAGGCGATCGCCGCCGCTTCGTGCACTACGCGGCAAAGCAGGCGGCGCGCTTGCAGGCGCTGGCCGCGACGGGCATCACGCTTGCAGGCTATGATCCGGCGCTTACCTTGTGCTACCGCGACGAGTACGAGGAGCTTTTGGGCAAGGCGCGCGGGGATTTTGCGGTGCTGCTGCCTGAGGAGTGGCTCATAAAAGCCCTCGCCTCGCCAAAGGGCAAAGCGGCGGCCGCGGCGCTTGCCCAAAAAGCCCGCGCCCTCGGGCAGGGCTTTGCCGATCCGCGCTATCTCTTCTGCCATTGCAGCGAGCGCGCGCTGCTGCCGCAGTCCGTGCTGCAATGGCAGCAGGCCTTCGGCGCTTTCGGCCTGAGCCTCATCCCGGTGCCCGTGGCCTGCTGCGGCATGGCAGGGCTGCACGGGCATCTCGTGCAAAACCTCGATGAGTCGCGCCGCGTGTGGGAGCAGAACTGGAAGTGCGAGCTTGAAAAGCGCCCCTATGAGAACTGCCTGGCAACCGGCTACAGTTGCCGCTCGCAGTCGCTGCGCATGGAAGGCAAAGCGCTAAAGCATCCTTTGGATGTCATCTGCGCGCTCATGGATGCCAAAAGCGCCGATGCGCAGGGGGCGCAAAAGTGACGCTGCGCGATGCCGCGGCGACGGCCGCAGGCTGGGCGGTGTTCATGCTTGCCGTGCCCGCGCTCATGATCGCCCTGGCGCATTTGTTCCCGGGCGGCTTTTTGCCCGGGGCGCGCCCGGCGCTCGTCATCGGGGCGCTGTGCTCAGGCTGCGGGCTGTTTCTGGCGCTGTGGGCCAATGTCGCGCTTTTCAGGCAGGGCGGCGGCGGCGCGGCGGTCATCGGGAGAATAAAGCTCTCCTCTGAGACGAAAAGGCTGGTGACCGCCGGTCCCTACGCGCTGTGCCGCAACCCCATGCACCTGGGGCTCGTCCTGTTTTATTTAGGGCTTTCCTGTGCTATAAATTCCCTGTGCAGCCTGCTCGTCCCCGCGCTTACCCTCGCGTGGGCGTATGTCTTTGCGATCTGCTTTGACGAGCCGCGGCTTAAGCGTGATTTCACCGAGGATTACGCCCGCTACAGCGCGCAGATCCCGCGCTTGTTTCCCGCTTTAAGAAAACGCAAGTTCTGATATTTGATTAGGAGCTGTCATGGCTATGATGTCGGGCGCCCAGATGCTGGTGCACACTTTGGAGGATTTGGGTGTTGAATACCTGTTCGGCTATCCGGGGGGCGCGGTGCTTGACATCTATGACGCCTTGCACGACTCCAAAAAGATCCGCCATGTCTTAGGCCGCCACGAGCAGGGCGTCGCCCACGCCGCCGACGGCTACGCGCGCGTGACCGGCAAGGTCGGCGTGTGCCTGGTGACCTCAGGCCCGGGCGCGACGAACACCGTCACGGCCATCGCCACGGCCTACATGGACAGCGTGCCTTTGGTGGTGATCACCGGCCAGGTGGGCACGCCGCTCATCGGCTCTGACGCCTTCCAGGAAGTCGACACCATCGGCATCACCCGCCCCATCGTCAAGCACTCCTATTTGTGCCAGAAGGCCACGGACATCCCCAAATACCTGCGCCAGGCTTTCTACCTGGCCTCCACCGGGCGCCCGGGGCCGGTCGTCGTCGACGTCCCCAAGGACTGCGTGCGCCCCTCGGTGAAATTTGAATACCCCGAGCCTGATCCCCAGGGCGTGAGGATGCGCTCCTACAACCCGACGCTGCAGGGGCACCGCGGGCAGATCCGCCGCGCCGCCAAGATGCTCGCCGAGGCCAAGCGCCCGGTTCTCATGTTAGGCGGCGGCGTGATCGCCTCAGGCGCCTCGGATAAACTTCAGGAGATCGCCAAACTCTTCCGCCTGCCGGTCACCTCGACGCTCATGGGACTTGGCGCCTACCCGGGCAGCGATCCGCAGTTTTTAGGCATGCTCGGCATGCACGGCACCTACGAGGCCAACCTCGCCATGGACAAGGCCGATCTGGTGCTGGCCTTTGGCGTGCGCTTTGACGATCGCGTGACGAACAATTTGCAGAAATTCTGCCCGGCCGCCAAGATCGTGCACACCGACATCGATCCGGCCTCGATCTCCAAGACCGTGAACGCCGACATCCCTATAGTGGGCGATGCCGGGATCGTGGCCGGCCAGTTCCTGGAGGCCTTCGATGAGCTCAAATTAAAGCGCGACGATCAGGCCCTGGACGAGTGGTGGGGGCATATCGCCAAGTGGAAGGCCACGAACTGCCTTGCCTATGATCACGATCCCAAGCTCATCAAGCCCCAGGAAGTCATCGAGGCGGTGTATAAAGCGACGAAAGGCGATGCCGTCGTCGTGACCGACGTCGGCCAGCACCAGATGTTCGCCGCGCAGTACTGGAAGTTTGACCAGCCGCGCCTGTTCCTGTCATCAGGGGGGCTGGGCACCATGGGCTACGGCTTCCCGGCGGCTTTGGGCGCCTGGGTCGGCGAGCGGCAAAAGCCGATCGTGCTCTTCACGGGCGACGGTTCGTTCCAGATGAACATCCAGGAGCTCTCCACCTGCAAGCAGTTCCATATCCCGCTTAAGATCTTTATCCTGGACAACCACACGCTGGGCATGGTGCGCCAGTGGCAGATGATGTTCTACCGCGGCCGCATCAGCTGGACGGACTTAAACGACAACCCGGATTTCGTGGCGGTTGCCAAGGCCTACGGCCATGAGGGCATTTACGTGGAGAAGCCCTCCGAGCTTGAGGGGGCGGTTGCCAAGGCGCTGTCCCTGAAAGACAAACTGGTGATCTGCGATGTGCGCTGCGACACGGACGCCAAGGTGCTGCCGATGCAGCAGGGCGGCGGCAGCATGTCGGATATGTTCATGGCGGAGGACTGACAGATGAGACAGATCATTTCCATCCTGCTGGAAAACGAGACCGGCGCGCTCTCGCGCGTCGTGGGGCTGTTCTCGCAGCGCGGCTACAATATCGAGAACATCACGGCGGCCCCTTCCGAGGATCCGTCGATCTCCCGCATCACCATCCTCACGCAGAGCGACAAGATGGAGTTAGGCCAGATCACCAAGCAGCTCTACAAGCTCGTGAACGTTATCAAGGTCTCGGCGCTTGAGGATGACAGCACCGGCGTCGTCGAGCGCGAGATCCTCTTTGTGAAGGTGCAGGCCATCGGCCACACCGCGCGCGATGAGATCAAAAACCTCTGCGACATCTTTAAAGCCGAGATCGTCGATGTCACCCCGGAGCTCTACATCCTGCAATACGTGAACTCCTCCCCGGAGATCGACCGCTTCCTAAAAGCGATCTCCGAGCAGTTTGACGTCATCGAGACCGTGCGCTCGGGCGTCTGCGGGATCTTCAGGGGCGATCATTCCCTGCACGTCTGATCTGTGCAAAACCCGGGGCTTTGCTCCGGGTCTGTCCCTCCAAAAATCCTTATCCCTATTGAATTTTCAGAAATATTCGTCTGCGCGAAGCGGTTCAGGCTCGTATTCGAGCAGATCACCGATCTCGCAGTCAAAGAGCTTGGAAAGGCTGTGCAGTTCCCGCCCGCTCAAGGAGTTAATGGCAGGTATCTGAGACATGGTTTCGCATTTTTTAAGCGTTTCAAGCGGGATCCCGCTGAGCTTTGACGTCTCCTCAAGGGAGAGCAGCACGCTTTTGCGGTAAGCGCTGAAATAGGTCTGGGTTTTGCGCCTCAGATATTTCGCGTCCATCCAGTAAAGCGTTTTTTCAGGCGGCGCTTCATGGTAAGGGTAAAAGAGATCCAGGATCTCGTGTGCCTTGATCTGCCCTAAGATCGCCTCAAAACTCAGCCCCGAATACCACTGGTAGGCGGCAAGCATCATTCCGGCCCAGTATTCGGGGCTGTAGTCAAGCGAGATTTCGGCTTTTTCATCAAGCTCAATGGCAGCTTCCCTTACGATATCGCGGAAGAGCTCAATGCCGCTCTCCCCGGCTATTACAAAGCGATCACGCTCAAACAGGGCGGCGATCCGGGTGCGCGAAAAACTTTGGGCAAAGGCGTCGAGGTTAAGTCCGAAGATGTTTGCCGCATAGTGGAAAGCCTGGCCCAGGTGATCCTGCGCGTCATCAAGCGACGAGATTTTGTAGGCCCGGTTCATGCTTCATCCTTGGCAAATTTATCAAAATCAGTCTGCTGATTTTGTAAATAACTTCTTATGATTTCAGATAAAATTGGAGCAACAGCACCGCCGCGGTTTTTAAGGGCGGCTTTTCTCTGGGCGATGTCCGACTCGAGCTGCTCTCTGACTTCCCGGTTGGCAACTTCTGTCATGGCACGATAAGAGATGAAGCCTTGACTTTCGCTTACCTGTTTTGCCCCTTGAAATTCCAGGCAGGCAAAAGCGCGGTGCGACATCAGCACGATCTGCTCGCCGAGTCTTCCAGCCGTAAAAGCGTTTGCCAGAGCGCGAATGGTGATCTGATCCGTGAGGAAAAGTCGTGCCAGCCTGAAATACTGATCGTCAGCCCGATAACCTTTGACGATGTCATAGCCGCTTAAGTCCAGATTGAAATGCTCAATGAGGAAATCACGGTTGTTTTGCGCAAGCAGACCGTCAAGTCGCGCTTCCCGGTGTTTGAAGATCACAGCCGCCCAGTGCAGGATCATGTTCTCTTTGAGCTCTGAAAAATCAAACACTTTTAATTTGCTGGCTTTAAGAAGGTATTTGTTTACATACCCGTTGCTTTTTCTCTTCAGCGCCCAGGTTGCCGCCTTGTCGTATTCTTCCGTACAGTAAAATCCCTGGCCGTAATCGTTGTTTACGTTTCCTCTTTCAAGGACAGGAACTTTTATTTCTTCCTCACTGCCGTGATAAATAATTGTTTCTTTGTTCATTTGATGTTCTTTAAACCGCTTTGTACCCTAAGTTTAGCAAATTTAAGCAGTTAGGCGCAGTGCGGTCTTTCAGACAAATCCAATTCCTGAGTCCTTTACCAGTGGCTTAGAGCAATACTGCACGCTCTGGCACGATCCTGTGCTGTTTATATGCCGTAATTTTTGCCTGTTTTCATTGTCTTGCACTCCCCTGGCACGCCCTTTGCTTTGATCCGCAAAAAATCATGAAGGTCAAAATAATGGCGGTGCGTCATGGAAGCTCGGGATATCAGCTCTCTTAAAACGGTCGATCCGGCCGATGTCGGGCTCGTGGGCGATCACCGCGGCTTAAACCGCCTGCGCACATTGGGATCGGGCGACAAGAAACAGCAGGCCCAGGCTTTAAAGGCCGCGGCCGAGCAGTTTGAGTCGCTGCTCACCCAGTTCTGGGTCAACGGCATGCGCAAGACCAATGACACTTTAGCCCCGGACTCCCCCTTGCACAGCAAATACTCCTCGATGTTTGAGGACATGCTCTCAGAGCAGCAGGTGGGACAGATGACAAAAAACCGCTCGGGGATCTCCAAAAACTCCGTGACCTACCTCATCGCCAAACAGTTCTCCAAATCCCTGGGGGACGCGGGCAAAGAGCTTTTGGACGAGCTCACCTCAGGCGGTGCGCCGCGGCCTGACACCTTCACGCAGGGCTACGGCAAGACGGCGCTGCCTTACCTCGATCCCAACTCTTATGAGGCACGCTTTGTAAACGGCTTAAAAGAGCAGTTCGGCGCGCTGCCTGAGGGCGACATGAAGAGCTTTGACTCCCAGGAGGACTTCGTCTCAAGGATGATGCCTTTTGCCTTAAAGGCCGTGGAAGGGCAGGGCTTCAACCCGCTCGTCATCGTCGCACAGGCGGCGCTCGAGACCGGGTGGGGCAAACACGTGCCCTCGGGCAACAACTATTTTGGCATCAAGGCCGACGCCTCGTGGAAGGGGCAAAAAGAGAATTTAAGCTCGCCTGAGTTTGAGCAGGGGAAATTTGTCAATGAAGTGAGCTCGTTCCGCTCTTACTCCAACGTGCTCGACTCCATGAAGGACTACGTCGACTTTATCCGCTCCAATCCCCGCTACGGCGACGCCGCGGCCAAGAGCTTTGATCCGGATACCTATTTTGACCAGATCGCCAAGGCAGGCTACGCCACGGATCCTGATTACGCCGCCAAGCTTAAAAATATTTCCAGGCAGATCGCATTTATGGCATACAAATAGCATGGGAAGAGTCAGAGAGAAACGGCGCGGCATTTAAATGCCGCCTGACAGGATTAGAAGAAAATGCTCGACTTATTGCAGATCGGAAAATTCGGTGTTCTGAATTCCCAGAAGCACTTAGGCACGACGTCCAACAACATCAACAACGTCAACACCCAGGGCTACACGAGAAAGCAGACCATCACCTACACCAACTCCATAGAGTGGGGCGTGGGCGAGACTGACACCCGCCGCATCTACAACCAGTATGTGGCCCGCGAGCTTTTCGGCGACAACGGCAATGTCGCTTATTACAGCGCTTTAAAGACCGGCATGGACTCCACGGACAGCGCGCTCTCGGACGATGACATGTCGCTTGCCACCGCGCTTACGAATATCTCCAACGCCGTGGCGACCTCCGTGCAGAACCCGACCTCCATCGCCTCGCGCGAGGCCGTGCTCTCCAACCTGCGCATCCTCACGAACCGCGCCCAGACGCTCGACTCTGAGATCCAGTCCAATATCAACGACGTCAACGCCAAGGTCGCCGACTCGGTCGTGAACGTCAACACTTTGACTCAGGCCATCAACCGCCTGAACGTGCAGATCCTGGCCTCGACGGCCGACGGCAAGGGCGCCGACGATCGCAACGAGATCTACCTTGAGATGTGCGACAAGCGCGACGAGTACATCCGCCAGCTCTCCTCTGAGGTAGGCATCAACACCGTCACCCAGGAGAACGGCTCCATCGCCGTCTACCTCTCAGGCAACGGCCAGCTTTTGTGCAACGACGCCACTTATTCGACGTTCGCGACGCTGCAGGACGAGTTCGACTCGACGAAGCAGTATGTCACGATGACGTTTAACAACTACTCAGGATCGGCCAACGACAAGACGACGGTAAGGCTGCCGGAGTCGGCGATCGGCGGCACCATGGGCGGGTATCTTGAGAGCTGCTCGCAGATCCGCCAGACCATGCGCGACTTAGGCCGCCTGATGACGGCCTACGGCGATGCCATGAACGTGCAGAACCAGGCAGGCTTCACGCTTGAGGGCATCTCAGGCGAGAAGGTGTTCAACATCGACAGCGTCTACGCCACCACGGACGACAGCTCCGGCACCGTGGGCGCCATCTGCGAGTTCGTCGAGGGCAAGGGCGCGAATGTCACGGCCAACGATTACCGCGTGTCGTTCAAAGACGGCGCGTTAAAGCTCTATGAGGCCGACTGGGCGGGCAATTTAACGGACATTACCTCCAAGATCGGCGCCACGGACTCCGACGGCAATGTGCTCATCGCCAAGACAACGGACGCCGCGGGCAATTTGCAGCTTGACATGACGAATTACGCCGGCGTGAAGCTTACGTTCAAGAGCACGGCGGGCACGGCCACGGAGGCTACGCTCGCTGCCATGAACACGGCGGGCAAGACCAAGGACATGGCCCCGGACTTTTACTTCCAGCCCACGCTGCACCAGGCCTATAACATGAACCTCCAGCTTTCAAAGCCTGAGGATCTGGCCTACGCCGCGGCCGTGCGCACCAGCACGGTGACGGGCAACGCCGGCAACGCCGTGATCTCCATGGCCGCCATGACCGCCACGGGAGCTGACATGGGCGTGAGCGTCGACGCGACGACCCATCTGCCCAAGTTCAACACCGGCGCCCCGGTGCAGGTGAAGATCAACAACGACGGCGATTACGCCATCTACGACAGCGACGGAAACCAGATTGCATTGGCTCCCGCCGAGTGCAAAGGCCAGAACCTCTTTGGCAACGCAAAAAAGGTCGACAACACCGGCGCGGTGACGACCGATGATTTCACCAAAGACGGCTACCCCGGGTATGAGGTCAACATCACCGGCACCATCAAGCCCGGCGACACCTTCAACATCGAGATCAACACCAACGGCACCGGCGACAACACGAACGGCATCGCCATGGGCAACCTCAAGCTTTTGGGCAAGGTCGGCTCAACGGGCAGCGCCAAGCAGACGTTCACCGAAGCCTACTCCTCGCTGACCTCGCGCTTAGGCGCGGCCGATTACGAGGCCACGAACAACCTTGAGGCCGCGACCTCCAAGCAGGAGCAGACCCAGGCCCTCTACGACTCAGATTCGGGCGTGAACCTCGATGAGGAGGCGGCCAGCCTCATCATGTACCAGCAGACCTACCAGGCCTGCGCGAAGATCATCCAGGCCTCGCAGACCGTCTTCGATTCGCTCATCAGCTCATTCTGAGGGAGGTGAACCATGGCAATGCGCATTTCCACCACAATGATGTACAACAGGAACCTGAAGTACATCCAGGGCTCAAACTCCAAGCTTGACGAGTCGACGACCCGCTACAACACGGGCATGAAGTTTCAGACGGCCGCGGAAGATCCCTCCGGCATGGCCGCGAAGATCAAATACGACGCCTCGATCGCCTCCTACAAGCAGTACTCGACGAATGCAGGCCTCGCCGCCGACACCATGAGCGAGGAGGAGACGGCGCTTGAGTCCATGTGGACGGCGCTCTCCAGCGCCAACACCCGCCTCATCCAGGCCGTGGACAGCACGAACGACATGACATCGCGCGACGCCATCGCCGAGGATCTCCAGCAGATCCGCGATCAGCTCTACGATCTCATGAACACCCAGAACGCCGAAGGCGAGTACATCTTCTCGGGCGCGCAGAGCTCGGTGACCACCATGCAGAAGACCTCGGACGGCCATTACCGCTGCCAGGCCGACGGCCAGGCCCGCCTCGTGCAGGTCTCCCCTTCCGTGAAGGTGCAGGTCTCAGACTCCGGCCTCAATATCTTTCAAAACTGCGATCTGGCAAGGACGATAGGCATCACAGGCGACAGCGACGGCGTTTACGCCATGGTCAACGACTACGGCGACTATGACGCGGTGTTTGAGCAGTACTACGACTACACCGGCGCGGGCACCAACCAGCTCGCGCTTGAGATCACGGCCGACAAGAAATTCACGCTAAAAGATCCTGACGGCAACGTCATCGATCAGGGCGAGGTGGCCACCGACAACACCATCACCTGCAAGGGCCTGAATTTCACGATCGCCGACGGCGAAACCGTGGGTCCGCGCACCATCACCGTGACCATGAACAAGCCAGAGAAGGACAACATCCTAAATCAGCTGACGTCCTACGTGGAGTCGCTGCGCGACGGGTCGATTGCCACGGAGGAGCTTTCCGATCTCATGGCGCAGGCTCAGGTGAGCGTGCAAAACGCCATGGATCAGTACGACATGTACCGCGGCCGCGTGGGCGCGCGCGAGGTGGAGGTGCAAAACGTCATCAGCTCCGATGACGCGTTGAAGACCATCAAGACCACCTCCGAGGCGACGATCACCCAGGTCGACGCCTTCGAGGCGGCCTCGGACATCGTCAAGGATCAGCAGGCTTTGAACACCGCGCGCTCGGTCTATTCAAAGATCAACGGAACCAGTCTTTTTGATTACATCTGACAGCCAAAAAGCTGCCATAACAGTAAAATTGAGCAACGAGGGAAGAGAAAATGATTAACACCATCGCAAGCGTACAGTCCCAGGACAGCGTCTACACCGCCAAAAAAACGGCAGCGGCCAAAGAGAGCGCCAATATCGCGGCCGATCTCTCAAAACCCACCGCTTCGTCGGTCGTGGAGTTAAACGGCACTCAGGCTGCCAAGAGCACCGCGACCGCCACCCCGGTTGACGGGAAGTCGGCCGCCGCTTTGGCGCTCGACATCGCCAGCCTCTTAGGCGCGCACGGCGGCAAGGTGCAGGAGCATTTAAACGGCTTTGACGCCGCCAGGCTTCTGGCCGACTGAGCCCAGGCAAATCCGGATCCTTAATACGCCGCGGTAAAAGCTGCCGCGGCGCGAAGGGTTCTCCTGCGGCATCGGCTTAAGCTGGCGCCTGCGGTCACGTTATATGCGTGTCCGGGAGCGCTTTGAGTCCGTCCCGCCTGCCGGGATCGTCCTGGCCAAAACCTAATCGTGTCCATTCGGCGCAGCCGCAAAAAAAAACGGCCGCGCCGTTCTGCTTTTTAAAATATTCCTTGCTGTTTCAGCGCAGTTCCCGTCTTTAAAAAAATGAAAATTTTTGTGAATTAATCCTAAAGTCGCGATCAAGGAATTCCGTTATTCAAAGTAGAAGGGAGAGTGCCCCCTGAATTTGGCAAGCTGCAAACGGGATCGTTTTTCCCCATGGCAGAAGGGGATGGGAACATGAGTTACATCGATGTCGTGAATGCCGCCGGCGCATCCGGCTACAAAAAAACTGACTACGTCTCAGATCCTGAGACGATGCGTGACGCTGTCACTCAGGCAGGAGGCCCGGGGTCTTATGCCGAGAGGATCACTCCTGAGAGCGGGGCAGGCCGCGATCAGAGCGTGCGCGCCGTCGCCGATGACGATTCGTCGCTGAAGGTGTCCTCAAAGAAAGATCCCAGAGCCTCAAAGGACAGCGAGGCCGAGGCTGACAAGAACGCCGAGAGCGCCAAAGAGCTTACCGATGAGGAGCTGGAGGCGCAGCGCGAGAAAGCCAAAGAGCTTACGGCCAAGCTTAACGCCCAGAACATCGGGCTGAGTTTTGCGGTGGATGACAAGTATGACCGCATGGTCATCAATGTCACGAACCGCGGCACTAAGGATGTGGTAAGGCAGATCCCCTCCGAGGACTTGATGCACTTTGAGAAGATCATCACCGACTTTGAGGACAAGACGAAATCGGCGGTGGCTGACAGCAAAGCGCAGGCCGGAGCGGAACTTTCGCAAAAGAGCGCGGCAGCGCTCAAAGGGCTGATCCTCGATGAGACAGCCTGAGCATTGAATTTCTGCTGAAATAAAAGGCCCTGCGGGGCCTTTTTAGTTTTTTGCAAGCGCAAGTTTGAATTCGGGCTAAATAAAAACGGGGCGATGCCGTTAGAATAAGCAAAGGGAATGTATATTGAGCTTGCAGGAGAAATCAATGTACGGACGCAATTTAAAAGCTTATAAGCGCACCAGCCTTGAGGCTGAGCTGTCGGTCGCCTCGCCGCACCGCGTGATCCAGATGCTCTTCAACGGGCTCTTGGAAAGGCTGTCGCAGGCAAAGGGCGCCATAGAGCGCAAGGACTACGCTTACAAGGCCGATCGCATCACCAAGGCCATGGGTATACTCGACGGGCTGCAGGGCGCGCTAGATCGCAAAGAGAACCCTGAGTTGGGCGATAAGATGTACGCCCTCTACGATTACATGAAATCGTTGCTGGGTCAGGCTTCAGTATCGCTTGAGGAAGGGCCGATCGACGAGGTCGTCAATCTGCTGACTCCGATCAAGACCGCCTGGGACAACATCCCTGAGGACATCAAAGAGAAGACGAACGCCGAGATCATTGCCAGGCAGTAAGAGATTCGTTCAGGCGTGCAGGAGCGCCTGATATGAGAGCCGGGACCGTAAACCCAAATTGTGCGAGTTTTTCTATACCTATGACTCGCACTGTTTTGGGGCAATATTTCTAGAGGATCTCACTGTCATGCAGGAGGTCCTCTACCGTCTCCGGCTCATCGTCATCCCCCGCCAAAACGTCATCAGAGGCGCTGTCCCAGATGTCGTC
>DKSD01000014.1 GCA_002473165.1 Succinatimonas sp. UBA7265 | reverse complement strand
CCTTTGAGGAATTTGAGCGATCCTTGCTCAGTGCACGAGGCCTGCCCAGGCAGGCAGCGCCATTTGGGGATCCAGGTGTTTTTGAAAGAAGAACCAACCGATCGGGCCGGCGCCTGGCCGAACTTTAAAGCCGCCCGATCGCTAAAAGTTTTCCGGCGCCCTCAGCCAAAAGCTGGCTCCGGGCCGTTGAAAAGTTCAGATGCGAGCACTTCATCGCGCGAGGGGATCGAGCAAGCGGCGCCCGGGCGCGTCACCGAGATCGCCGCGGCGCAGGCGGCCTCTTTCATGGCAGCGCGCACCTTGGCGCCGGAGGCCAGGGCGTGCACCAGAAAGCCGGTGTAGGTGTCCCTTGAGCCGGTGGTGTCTACGGCCTTTACCCTGTAGCAGCCAAAATACTCCGCGCGCTCTCCTGAAGGCTTTACAACAGAGCCGCGCGTTCCCAGCGTCAGCACCACACAGCTGTCTTTAAAGCGCGAGGCGAGAGCATTTATGAGATCCTCAGGCCGGCTCTGCGCACTCAGGCCGGTGATCCCGGCGGCCTCCACCTCGTTCACTGCCAGCAGCGCGCACCGCTCAAGGGGCAGATCCAAAAGCTCTTTTTTAAAGGGCGAGAGGTTAAAGCAGATCTTAAGGCCGCGCTTGAAGCCGCGCTCTATGAGGTATCCAAGCTCGTTCACCTCGTTTTGCAGCAGCATGACGTCGCCTGCGCCAAAGTGAGCAAGCGTGTCATCGATCTCAGCGCGCCTTAAGCTCTGGTTGGCCCCGCCGTAGAGGATGATGCAGTTCTGGCCGCCGCGATCCACCTGGATAACCGTGTGCCCGGGAGGGACATCGTGAGTCTTCAGAAACTCCGTGTGCACTCCGGCATCTTCGAGCGCACCGGTGAGCACCGAGCAGTCGCCCTGCCCCAAGGCCCCGGCGTGCCACACCGCGGCGCCGGCCCTGGCGCAGGCCACGGACTGGTTTAAGCCCTTGCCGCCCTGGAACACGCCGCGCTTTAAAGACGCCTGCGTCTCGCCCGGGGTGACGATCTGGTCCATGGTGTAAACATAGTCGATATTCAAAGAGCCAAAGTTTAAGATTTTGGACATAAGACACCCCGCCAAAATTAAGCCGCGCCCGATCACCTCAACTCGATCTTAAGGCCGTGATTGAAGATAACCCAGACTGCCTTGAGGAGGAAGAGCTGAAACACGATCACAAGGCTGATACAGCTGTTTTGCCGGCTGCGCCGCGGTGATCGCAGGCGGCGTCACACCTGCAAGCACACTCTTCCATGTAACGGACGGATCAGGCGCATAATGGGATCCGGCAAAGCGGCCCGGCGTTTTCGCCCGGGCGAGGCGCCCGCCGCGTACAGCGGCTTTAAGGCTTTAATTATCGGATCCTGAACATGAACAAATGGCAACATTTATATCTGCTGAACGTTGACGAATTCCAGCGCTTCTGCAAAACAGGTTTGCTTGCTCTTTACGGCAGGAATATGGGTGAAATCACCGCCGACAGGTTCAGCGATCCTGAACTGGCAAATGATCTCGAGCTCATAGACCATCTGTTCTCGCAATGCCCCAGTGTCGAAGACCTGTCTGACTGGGTCATTATCTCCATGAACAGGCAGTCAATGTTTGCTGAATACGCCGAGATCGACGATGTCACCGCCGTTTTCGCGCTGGATGAGAGATCACGCCTGATCATCTCCCAAAAACTCTTCGATCGCCGCATCAAGATCCGGCCTCCGCTGTTTAATCCGAACATGCTCTGCAGAATCGTTGCGAGAAAAAAACGGTACAGCGGCACCAGGGCTGACGAATTGCTGTGGAAAATTCTCGATCTACCGCACGGCGACATCAAAATTGATTGCATGAAGGCTGTTACATACAAAGATATCAGCAGGGCAAACACAGATGCCCTGACAGGACGCGGTGTCTTTGGTGAAGACACCTCAATCTGGAGCAGCCTGTTAAGGTACGAGCGCCGCATGGATTTTCCTCAGGGGCTGCTCGGATTTTTTTACGATTCTGTGCTGATCTTCTTTTCACACATTGCGGCAGTATGCAAGCCCCGCTCCCAGGAGGAAATGGATGATTTAGCGCATGAGCTTATTGATGATCTTGATTGTTTTAAGAAATTGGATGCCATGAAATCGCAAAGCAAACCGCCTGAGGGCTTAAATGCGATTTTCAGCATCCTGGAGGATGAACCGTCGTTCAAAGATTTTGAAGATTTTACAAGCGAATCGGTGCCTGATTTCAACTGGCTCAGAAGCTCCGTGATGTTCCTCTTCATGAAGGATCTGTTCAAAGGCGGCAATTTCGATCTGCATAAGGAATATGCCGGCAGGAGCGCCGGAGAGCTGCTTAACGAGCTTAAGGCGGCCTGGACTAAAGATTTCTGCCTGGCAATCTGGCTTTTGGGCGCCTCGCTTGAATTTCCCAGAGTGCGAGATGCCTGGTACGACTTCAAAGGTCTGGAGATTTTCAGCGACGGCCCCTTGGTTTGTAACGAAAAAAACGATTAAGGCGCGGTGCAAGCTGGAAAGCACTGGCATCCCAGGCAGGAGACAAATGCAGGCTAAGTATTCGATCGCGGCGGTTCTCCTTCGCTGCCGCAGCCACAAACTTGGAACGGTGATCGCGTTGTTTCAACCCAGCGCTGCCAAGGAAGCTGAGCATGCCTGAATATTTCTCCGTCAAAACAGCGGTGATCCGGCGCGCTTGCGCCAGAGCCGGCATCGAGTACGCATCACTGCCTGCAGAAAAGCGCTACGCCAGGCTTAAACACTCCGAAAACGGCGAGGCAAAGCTGACGATGCCGGCGCTGGAGGCGCTTTCCCGAAAGCTGCGTTACCCGCTTGCTTACCTGTTTCTTAATGAACCGGCTTCCGATCTTGACAAACTGCCCGTCGAGGATTTCAGAACCGCCGGCGGCGCAGGCTTAAAGCCTCCAAGCATCGATCTTTGCGAGCAGGCCGGTTTTTGCCTGCGCCAGCAGGAGTGGTTTTCTGCATACGCAGAGGAAAACGGCCTCGATCCCATTCCTTTCGCTGCCGCCTTCCCCCTAAATGATGACCCCGATGAAGCCGGAGAGCGCCTCAGGGAAGTGCTGGCTTTAGGCTCGCTGCAGATCGCAAATGACAGCGGTTTTCTCCGTGAACTGGCAAAACGGCTGGAACGGCACAAGGTGATCGTCGAGATCAGCAGGATTGTCAAAAGCGCACCCCGGCGCCGTTTGGACATCAGAGAATTCAAAGGCATTACGCTTTCAGACCGGTTTGCGCCGCTCATCTTCGTAAACGGCGGCGACAGCGCTTCAGAGCAGATATTCACGCTCCTTTATGAACTTGGGCATATCTGCCTTGGATTAAGCGGAGTTTCCGATGTGCAAAGCAGCAACAGCCGGGCATCCGAGATTTGGTGCAGCGCTTTTGCAGCCTCTGCGCTGATGCCAAAGAAAGAGTTCCTGGCGGATTTTGCCGTAACTTCGGATCCCGACGTATTTATCAGAAATGCTGTAAACAAACACCATGTCAGCACGCTTGCTGTTCTCAGGCGCATGGACCAGCTTAAGCTGCTCTCCAAAACAGAATCAGAGCACAGACATACCAAGGCCCAAAATGCATACCGGCGCTTTTTGACCAGACAGGAGAGCCAGCACCGCAGCAAAACCGGCGGTTTTTGCCAGCGCGTCAGCCCGCTTCTTGCACAAGCTGTGATCGCCTCGGCCCGCGTTGGGGAAACTCCTTACCGCGATGCGCTGGATCTGCTCGCTCTCAGCTCGGTTGCCGCGTTCAATAAACTTGCCTCAGCCTATGAGGTCAAATCAAACAAGGTCTGATCTCCGCGCCGCTGCAGAAAAGCCAGTGTTAAGTCAAAGAACAATAAAACCGCTTGCGCCAATGGCTCGCACCGCTTTCAGGTCTCAAAAGGCGTGCACAGCCAGTCGCTTCATCAAAAATCGGTCTGATTTTCAATAAGGTTCAGGCTTTTTTCCTGGCATTCTTTCAAAAAACCGGCAAGCTTGGAAAAATCGTGCGAACTTTGCGCTTTTTCCAACAACGACAGGTAATTGTCCCGGTTTTCGATTTTAACGAGCGGCGGGATCAGATCGTTTTGAATGGACTGAAAGGCGATCAGCAATCGCCCGACACGCCCGTTTCCGTCGGCAAAAGGATGGATCTGTTCAAAACCGGCATGAAACTCTGCGATCTCTGCCATGGTCATTGAATTGCTGGGAAAACGGAATAACAGATTTTCAATTTTTTGTGAAATTAACGCCGGATCGCACAGGGAAACACTGCTTCCGCTGATCTCCGCATTCTCAAATCTGTAAGCGCCGACCGGCTTTCTGACATATTCAGGACAGACTTTGTTTGCGTAATCGAAAATAATACCGTGAAGATCTTTGATAAATGCACTGGTTAATTTGAGATTTCGGTTATTTGCTTCACGGATAACCGTGTCATAACCATCAGCAAAACCAAGTGTGATCAACTGTTCGCTTATAGGTTTTCCGTTTGCGGTTACGCCCTTTTCAAGCAGCATTTTTGTTTCGCCGAAAGAAAGCGTCGAACCTTCAAGCGCATTACTGTGATGTGTCAAAGTTATTCTCAAAGTCTTAAACAAAATTTCCCTCTGCTTAAGGCTTAATTCACTCAGTTTTTGAATTTTTTTGTCCATTTTTGGTTCCAAATCTGCTGAGATTTAACTTTGACCCTGACGAAATGTATCACTGCATTTGTCATATCGGCAACAGGTTCTTTCTGTCAGTGGTCGTCAACATCATCAAAGGTTGCTTGTGGCCGCATTCCTCGAAAATCTTTCCTGTCTGCAGATCTGATCGGCGCTGATGTTTTCGCCGCGATCCCTCATCCCTCGAAGTCATGTCTTGCTCCGCAGTATCAAGTCGCGCTTCCGTTAAGACCGGCCGTCTTGGGCGCCAGATCCCTTCTGCACCAATTTATAAACTTTTTTGTTGAGCAAATAATCTTTTTTGCTTATATTGCATTTTAAAGCTGAAGTAAAGACGAAGAAAGATGTACAAGTTTATTTACCCGATCTCGCTGAAAGGCGACGGTGAGGGCAGATATATAGTAACCCTCCCGGATCTGCCTGAAGCTGTTGCAAAATCAAGGGCCAAAGAGGAAATTAAGGCGGATGCGCTAACCGTCTTTGAGGGCACGCTGGCTTTATACGTGGACTTGCACAAGTCGTTTCCCATGCCATCTCCCGTTAAGGACGGCCAGGAGAGCCTTACGGTTCTTCCATCGCTTGCCGGCAAGATCCTGCTGCACAACGAGATGCTTAAAGCGCATCTCCGGCCCGTGGATCTGGCAAGGAGAATGGGCGTCAGGCCCCAGGAGATCACGAGGATCCTGGATATCAGGCACAAAACGAAGATCGACACCCTGTTCCTGGCCATGAAAGCCCTGGGAAAGGATTTACAGCTTTCAGTCGAATAAAGGACGCTAAAAGGCACGCCATCAGAGATGGGGCTTTTTCCTTGCCGGAAGCCTTAAGCCTCACGCCCCGGTGATGAGTTCCCAGGACACTTTCACAAAGAACACCGCGATCACCGCGAGCATCACGGCGCGCACCCCGCGCACGTGCCCGCCTTTAAAGAACCCCGCCCCGAGGTAATTGCCGGCGATCGCGCAGGCGCCGGCGCACAGCGCCAGCGGCACCAGGATCTGCCCGTGCGCGAGGAACACCGCCATGGCCGCGACGTTTGTTGAGAGGTTGATGACTTTCGTCATGCCGTTGGCCTCGCGGATCCCCATGCCGCACACCAGCGTCAGGATCAGAATGAGGAACGTCCCGGTGCCCGGGCCGTAGAAACCGTCATAGACGCCGATCACAAGCGCCGCGGCCATGGCCAAAGCCGCCGCGGTTTTTTGGGAGCGCCTGGGCGCATGCGCGGCAAAGAGGTTCGTGCGCATGAGCATAAAGGCGGTGGCCGGCAGCAAAAACAGGAGCGCAATCTTAAGCGGCCGGTCCCCGACCGCGAGCGCCAGGCGCGCCCCGCAGGCAGAACCAAAGAGCGCGCAGGGCACGCACAGGCAGGATAACGCGAAGTTTACAAAGCCTGCGCGGATGTAGCGCAGCGTGGCAACGGCCGTGCCCATCATCATGGCAAGCTTGTTCGTGCCCAGGGCCAGGTGCGGGGCGACGCCTGCGATAAGGTAGGCAGGCAGCGAGATAAGCCCGCCGCCCCCTGCCACGGCGTCGACGAAGCCTGCCGTGAACACCAGGGGGCAGATGATGAGGAACTGCCAAAGGCTCAGACCGTCGCCCGGGCCTGCGAAAAATCCTGTCAGAGTGTCAAAAAAGGACTGCAACTCCGCCATAGTCCCGCCCCGCGCTGTCAAATCTGTCCGTAATTCCCGGAAATTATACCGATAAGCCCTAAGTGCAAATTAAGCGCGCTTTCGCTGTGCACAGCGCTTTGCGTGTGCTCAGGCTCACGTACTTTACGCGCAAAAGCGCGCGATCTGACACTGAACGCTTATTAGTCGTAAAATAAAGGAATAAAAATCATAAATGTCCGCGGGATTGCAACGCGAAGCGGCTGACTAAAAATCCGCCGTTTCCTAAGTTTTGTTTAATAAAGCTGTTACATACTACCGCAGGATTAAACCTATCAGGCACTACGTTCAGGCAGGGAGAGATGCCCGAAGACCATAACAACAAAGAGCGGCCTTACCGCACGTTCACCTCCTCAGGCGAACACAGCGGCACGCTGGGAGCGGCTGGCGATTACACCCGCTGGAATCTGCTGTGCCAGGCCGACAAAAACCAGGATCTCAAAAGGCCGCGCGAGCAGGCCGCGCTCTCGCCCGCCCCGGCATTTTTTAATCAGGCCAAGGCACCTGTTGCTCGCGCACGCCCTCAGGCAGGCGGCTCCATACTCCAGGCCTTAGGCGGCAAAAATACCCCGCAGCCTCAAAGCACGGGCAATTCCCCGTCATCGGCAAACGCCGCGCTTGAGGCTTTAAGCGCCAAAGCGCAGGAAAAAGCTTCCGCTTCTAAGACTCCGTTGCGCGCCCAAAACGCTTTTAAGGATTCAGGGAGCAGCGGCTCCATCATGTCGGTGTTAAGCCGCAAAGCCCCAAGCCAGTCCGAGCTCACCCGCAAGGCGCTCTCCCGCGCTCCCGAGGGCAAGGGATCTTCATCAGGCGGCACGGTGCTGTTCATGACTGCCAGGGCGGAAAGCGGCTCGTCGTCATCGCTCTTGCGGGCAGTCCAGGCCCGCCAGGCGCAGCAGCGCCAGAGCTACGCAGAAGCCCGTCCCGTCCAGGGCGGACATCTCCAGTTCTCCCGCGAAGGCGCGTCCGTGTCGCGCAACGCCGCGCGCGAACGCATCATGCAGGACGCGCAGGACCGCGCCGCGGCGCTCACCCACACCTCGCAGGTGCTGCGCTCGCACTCCTTTGACTACGCCGCCGCACACCAGGGCTCATCGCTCATGCAGCAGCTGCAAAGCGCCGCGCAGGCCGCCAAACCGCAACCGCAGGTTTTCGCGGCGCCGGAGCCTCAGGAGCGCAGCGCCGTGCTCGAGGCCCTGCGCAAGGCGCCCGTCTCCCGCGCCTTGCCTGACGCCGGGGCGCCTACCCCCAAGCCCGGCTCGGCGCAGGACAGTTTCTTTGACGCCCACCGCAGCGAGCAGTCGCTCATGGGCCAGCGCCTGGGGCCTGCCGCCCCTGCCGCTTCCGCCGCGCAGCCGCAGTCCCAGCCTTCGCGCATGCAAAAGATGCGCGATTCGCTTTCCGAGGCGCGCGCCGCGGCCGTCTCCAAATTCACGGCGCACCTGCGCCAAAACCGCCCCCAGGGCAGCTACAGTTCATTATTCCGCAGCACAGGCGCGGCCCCGGCAGCCTTAAACCCGGGCGAGCCTGAAACGCTGCAGG
The DNA here is from genome assembly GCA_002473165.1 of Succinatimonas sp. UBA7265. Classification (GTDB taxonomy): domain Bacteria; phylum Pseudomonadota; class Gammaproteobacteria; order Enterobacterales; family Succinivibrionaceae; genus Succinivibrio. The sequence goes on along the minus strand of DKSD01000014.1, from coordinate 29,517 downwards.
ACATTTTCAGAAGGATCGAATCATGCCGGTAATCAGTGTCTGCTCACCTAAAGGCGGCGTTGGCAAAACCACCCTGGCCGCAAACCTCGCCCACGTCTTCTCGGCCTCGGGCGCCCGCGTCGTGTGCATCGACTTTGATCCGCAAAACTCGCTGCGCCTGTATTTCGGCGTGCAGCTCTCAGAGGAGCGCGGCTTCATCAACATCTTCACCGAAGATCCCAAGGCAGGATGGATAGACGCCGTGATCAACGGCGGCAAGAACCTCTTTGTGATCCCCTACGGCAAGTCCAGCGAGGATCAGCGCCGCGCGCTCGCCTCGGTGCTCGCCGACGACAAAGGCCCGACGAACTACTTAGGCGAATGGCAAAAGGGGCTGTTTTGCGATCCCAGCGTGCTGCTCATCGCCGACTTCCCTCCGGGGTACTCCCCGGCGCTTGCGGCCATCTCCACGGTAGCCGACATCAGCATCGTGCCGCTCATGGCCGACGCCTCCTCGGTTTCCCTGTTCTCGGTGCTTGAGAACAACGAGCTCATAGACAGGCCGTTAAACGAGCGCCTGGGCTATTACATCGTGCTAAACCACGTCGACAACCGCATCCGGCTCAACCGCGAAGTCCAGGACTTCGCGCACGGCAACTTTGCAGACCGGCTTTTAGGCGTCATCCACTCGGATACTTCGGTCATCGAGGCCGCCGCCATGCAGCGCTCCATTTCGGATTTCAACCAGAACTCCTCGGCCGCCTTTGACATTGAGGTCATTGCCCGCAAGATCGCGGGCCTGCTCAAGTTTGACGTCAAGTCCGGGACCATGGTCTTAAACCCTGAGAGCCAGGGAGCCTGACATGAAAGCCTTAAAATTCCTCTTTGCAGCCTGCATCGCGCTGCCGCTCATCTACCTCATCGTCGTCACGCCGATGAACGCCGAGGATCAGTACATCTTCGGGCTGTGCATGATCGGCGCCTGTTTCCTGCTCTCCAATATCAGCCGCAAGCACTTCATCTCGGTGATCCTGATTTTGGTCTCCGTGACCATGTCCACGCGCTACATGTACTTCCGCGCCACCCAGACTTTGGCCTTTGATTCCCTGATCGAGGCCATCTGCGGCTGGATCCTGTTTTTTGCCGAGTGCTACGTCTACATCATCCTGCTCTTGAGCTCGTTTCAGATCTCCTGGGCCTTAAAGCGCGAAACGGTTCCCATGCCCGAGGACATCAGCAAGTGGCCGACGGTTGACGTCTATGTGCCGACCTACAACGAATCTTTGGAGATCGTGCGCGACACCGTGCTTGCCGCGCAGTGCCTTGAGTACCCGCAGGATAAGATCAAGGTTTATATCTTGGATGACGGCCGGCGCAAGGAATTTGCGCAGTTCGCCACGGAAGCCGGCGTGGGCTACATCACCCGCAGCGACAACGCGCACGCCAAAGCCGGCAACTTAAACCACGCCATGAAGCTCACGCACGGCGAGCTCATCGCCATCTTCGACTGCGATCACATCGCCACGCGCATGTTTTTGCAGGACACCGTGGGCGCGTTTTTAAAAGACAAGAAGCTGGCGCTCATGCAGACGCCGCACCACTTCTACTCCCCGGATCCCATTCAGCGCAACCTCTACTTGGGCCGCGACATCCCCTGCGAGAACGAGCTCTTTTACGGGCCGGTGCAGAAAGGCAACGACAACTGGGACGCCGCGTTCTTCTGCGGCTCCTGCGCCGTGATCCGCCGCGCCGCCTTGGACGAGATCGGCGGCTTTGCCACGGAGACCGTGACCGAGGACGCGCACACCGCGCTGCGCCTGCAGCGGCGCGGCTGGCGCACGGGCTATCTTGACAAGATCCTCGCCGCGGGCCTGGCCACCGAGCGCACCATATTGCACATCATCCAGCGCAACCGCTGGGCGCGCGGCATGATCCAGATCCTGCGCCTGGACAACCCGCTGTTTGGCCGCGGGCTTTCGTTCCCGCAGCGCCTGTGCTATTTAAGCGCCACGATGTACTTCCTCTTCGCGCTGCCGCGCGTGGTGTTCCTGCTCGTGCCCTGCATGTACCTCACCTTCGGCATCAGCGTGCTGCACGGCTCGGCCGCGCTGCTCTTTGCCTACGCGCTGCCGCACCTCTTCATGTCCTATTACACCTCATCGCGCATCAACGGCCGCCACCGCTACAGCTTCTGGGGCGAGATCTACGACATCCTCTTAAGCTTCCCTTTGGTGATCCCGACTCTGGCAGTGCTCATCTCCCCGCGCCACGGCAAATTTAATGTGACCGACAAGGGCGGCACCGTGGACAAGGCCTACTTTGACTCGCACGCCGTGAAGCCGCATTTGATCTGCGCTGCATTCATCCTCTTTTCCATGATCTTTGGCATCGTGAAATACTTCATGCCGCAGTACTTTACCGTGCAGTTAGGCGCCGTGCTCTTAAACGTCGCCTGGTCGGCCTTTAACTTCACGCTGCTGCTCGCGGCCATCTGCGTTGCCCGCGAGACCCCGAACAAGCGCAAGGCCCAGCGCCTTGAGATCACGCTGCCGGTGCTCATCTACCAGCAAAGCGGCATCTGCTCGCGCTCGTCGCTGCGCGATCTCTCCATGACCGGCTGCCGCCTTGACAATGTCTTAGGCGATCAGGTGCTCCAGGACGATCCGGTAACCGATCTTGAGATCACCACCGATCACGGCGTCATCGTGCTCAAGGCCGACATGGTCTCCAATTCCGCGTATTCAGACTACCTGCGCTTTACCTTTGACAATCTCGACATCGACACCCGCCGCGAGATCGTAAGGCTCCTGTTCACCAGGCCTGACACCTGGAAGGCCGCGCCGCACAAGCAGGACAACATCATCGTCTCCTACTTCACCGTGCTCGCCTGCATCTGGGATTCGCTCACGCGCAAGCACTCGGCCAAAAAGAAAGGCAAGAACGAACAGCGCCCGGCTGAAACCGTCGAGGATGTGATTAAGAAAGAAGGAGTGCCGGCATGAAGATCTGGGAGAAAACGCTCATCTGCGCCGCGCTTTTAGGAATATCCGAAGTTTGCGCCGCCGCCTCTGACGATCCGGCCTTAAAGCTTTTGGGGATCACCCCGCAGGCAATGCCGCAGCAGCCGGCCGCGCCCGCCTCCGACAACGCCGTGGCCAGCTTCACTCGCCCGGCGCCTAACCAGCAGTCATTAAAGGCCGCCGAGGCCGCGGGCGCCGCGCCCGATGACACGCCCAAGGCCTTGCGCGAGCTGGCCCTGCCCGCCCAGAGCCAGGCTCCGGCCCAAAGCGGCGATCTGACGCTGCCTGAGGGAGATCCGCAATCTCAGGCTCAGGCGCAGCAGGAGGCACAGTCAGAGGAGAGCGTGCCCTTTGCCACCGATCTCACCTTTGCCAAATTAGGCGCCAAAACCGGCGTGGTGCTGCGCGCCGGCATGGAAGGCACAGGCCTTGATTTCACCCTGCCTTTGGACAAGGTCATCACCTCGGCGCGCCTGGCGCTTAACATCGAGGTGCCCGAGGACATGGCAAAGCGCGGCTCGCACCTTGAGATGACGCTAAACGGCCAGCCCGTGGGCACGCTGCCGCTCAACTCGACCTCAGGGCCGATGCACTTTGAACTCATATTGCCTTTTGAATATTTCGGCACGGCCAACACCTTCAACTTCCGCGTCGCCGACGACGAGGAATTCTCGTGCATGATCGACTACACCAGGCGCTTTGTGATTTCGATCCTGCCTGACAGCACGCTGCACCTGGAAGGCCACCGCCTCGAGGTGGGCTCCGATCTCAACATCTTCCCGCTGCCGTTCTTCGATCCTTTCGATGTCACCAAGAGCGCCGTCTCCGTGGTGCTGCCGCACGAGCCCAAGCCCGATTCGCTCACCGCGGCGGCGATCCTCGCCTCGTGGTTTGGCATCCGCTCTGACTACCGCGGCGTCAAGTTCAAGACGCTCTTTGGCAGCATCCCCCGCGACAACGCCATCGTGATCGGCCACCCTGGCGAGCAGATCGGCTCCGTGACCATGCCGGCCTCTGACAGCGTGCGCATGGTAGACAACCCGGTAAGCCCGGGCACGAAGCTCGTGCTTATTGCAGGGCGCGATCTCCAGGCCATGCGCAACGCCGTCTACCGCCTGACCTCAGGCCATATTGAGCCCGGCTCCGTGAGCTTTGATGTCACCGAGCAGAAGATCACCGGCCGCAACGCCTACGACGCTCCCAAGTGGATCCCCACAAACCGCCGCGTGTATTTAAGCGAGCTGCTGCGCCCTGATCAGTCGCTCGTTTCCGCCGGCACCTGGCATTCGCCCTTGAACATCTCCTTCCGCGCCGCCCCGGATCTCTACCAGCTCTACGGCGAGCCCGTGAAACTGGCGCTCGATTACAACTTCCCGCTTGAAAAATGGATAGACGAGGATCATTCCTGGCTTAACGTCACGCTCTCGGGCAACTTCCTGCAAAACCTCCCGGTCAACAAGATAGGCCTCATCGAGACGCTGTGGCGCTACTTTGGCGGCGACGCCCGCCAGGAGCACTACGATCTGCCGGTGCAGCCGTACATGATTTACGGCGACAACAACCTCTCGCTCTACTTTGACATCAAGCTCAAGAAGGGCGCGCCCTGCTCCGTGCTCCATGACAACAACATCAAGAGCGCGATCTTAGACAGCTCGTATATCGATCTGTCCTCAACGGATCACTTCGCCAAACTCCCGAACCTCTCGTTCTTTGTGGGCGCGAGTTTCCCGTTTACGAAATACGCCGACTACAGCCAGACGCTGCTGCTCCTGCCTGAGGCGCCCAGCGCCTCCGAGGTGCAGGCGCTATTGGACCTCTGCGCCCGCGCCGGCAAGTCCACCGGCGTGCCGGTGTGGTTTGCCACCACGGTCTTAGGCACTAAGGCCGTCGAGGAGAGCCCTGCCTTGATGAACAAAGACATCATCGCCGTGGGCTCTTTAAAACAGAGCGAGTTTATAAAAGATCTCACAAAAGGCAGCGCCTTCATTTATTCGGATTCGGCGCACGATCTCACGATCCGCGAGTACGGGTCTTTGAGCTTTGAAGGCGGCTTTTTGCGCACCTTAGAGCGCCTGCTCTCGGGCGACTTCCGCACCCAGAACACCGAGGCGACGCGCTACCTGCGCTCCAACATGCAGTGGCGCGGCTTTTTGAGCATGCTCTCCCCTTACAAGTCCGGGCGCATCGTCGTGCTCGCCACCTCGAGCGATGACGGCGAGCTGCGCAAGCTCACCGATGATCTCGACAACGATCTCGTAAACCGCGATGTGGGCGGCGACGTCACCGTGATCTCAGGCACGGACACCGTGCGCTCGTTCACCGTGGGCGACTCCGAATACACCGGCTCCGTCTCAGGCTATTTCAAGACGCTGCACCTTTTGGGGCAGCACGCCGTGTGGCTGGCCATCGCGGCCATGATCGTGATCATCGCGCTCGGCATCATGATTTCCGCATGCTTAAAGCGCCGCGCCCAAAAACGCCTGGCGCTCACCGGGCAGACGAGGGATAACCAATGAAACTCCATCAGATGAACAAACCCACCGCGCTGGCCCTGGCGCTGACGGCCGTGCTAGGCGGCACCTACATGGCAGTCGCCGCCGACGCCTCAAACAGCGCCTATTTGCAGGACCGCTCCATGATGAGCGCCGGCGCCGCCGGCGCGCACCCGAGTTCGCAGGACACGGCGGCCCCGGGGGCGACCGAGCCCCAGGTGCAGCCGCAGCCTCAGGCGCAGGTGCAGCAGGCTGTGCCGGCCGCCGCGGCTCCGGGCGCTGAGAACTCCACGAACATCCAGGCAGCCCCCGCCTCCCGCAGCGACGTCAATAACGCCGCGCACAGCTTCACGCCGCAAAACGGCTCAGGCGAGCAGGCGCAGGCAGGCGGCCAGAACATGGTCGATTCATTGATGAAGCAGGCGAAGTTCTGGCATGACAAGTTCCAGCCCTCGCTTGCCAAGCAAAGCTTAAACCGCGTGCTCATCGCCGATCCGGACAACGCCGAGGCGCTGTACCTGCTCTCTTTGTGGTCCTCTGAGACCGGCGACGCCGAGGGAGCGGAGAAATACCGCCGCCGCCTCGAGCAGGCCCACCCGCGCGATCCGCATCTGCAGACCCTGAGCAACGAGAAGGATCTTGCCAACCTCTCGCAGGATCAGCTCCACCGCGCCCGCACGCTCGCGGCCGCCGGCAACATCCCAGGCGCCTTGCAGGCCTACCGCTCGCTATTTACCGGCGCCGTGCCCCCGCGCTCGCTCATGAACGAGTACTACCTCACGATGTCAGGCGATCCCTCGCGCTATGACGAGGCCGTGCAGGGCGTGGCCTCCTACATTCGCGACAACCCCTCGGACACGGACGCCAAGATCACCTACGGCAAGCTGCTCACCTACAACGAAGCGACCCGCCGCGACGGCATCGAGGTGCTCGACTACTACGCCCGCGACTCCCGCGAGGCCGAAAAGGCCCTGCGCCAGGCGCTGGTGTGGCTGGCCCCGGAGCAGACGGACGAGAAGTACTACCAGAGCTACTTGGCCCGCCACCCTGATGACGTCGAGGTGCGCAACCGCTTTGCGACCTCGATTGCCGATCAGATGAACACCCAGGCGTTCTCGAATTTCACCAAGCAGAACGTGGCGCAGGCCAAAGCGCAGTTTGAGACCGTGTTAAAGCGCGATCCCGACAACGCCGCCGCCCACGAAGGCTTAGGCTATTTATTGCAGTCTGTAGGCGAGTTTGACGAAGCCGCAGACCACCTTGCCAAAGCCGCGAAATTCAACGCCGCCAACCGCGCCAAGCTCAATTACGACTCGCTCTTTGCCAGAGCCCGCGGCCTGGAGAAAAAAGGCGATATCAAAGGCGCGGTGGCGATCACCGATCAGATGCGCAAGCAAGGCGGCGGCGACGCGGACGCGCTCTCGCTCTACCGCGCCACGCTCAACCGCCAGCTCAAGCGCTACAGCGACGCCGAGGCCGATCTGCGCTCCGTGCTCGAGCATGATCCGCAGAACAAGGCCGCAGGCGAGATCCTCTACTACGTGCTGCGCGAAAGCGGCAAGAACGCCGAGGCCAAAGAGCTTTTGGCCACGCTGCCTGATGATTTGAGGACCGCCATAGCCAAGCGCGAGGCTGTGCCCGCCGATCCGGCCACGGGGCTCAGAAAGCGCGCGCAGACCGCTCTGGCCGCAGGCGATGACGCCTCGGCTTTGGCCGCGCTGCAAAAGGCTCAGAAATTAAAACCCCGCGATGCGTGGATCCGCCATGATCTCGCGGTGCTCTACCACCGCCGCGGCGATGAGGCCTCGGCCCAGTCCGAGCTCTCCTCGCTGCTTGCCCAGGGCACGGGCGAGGCGCTCTTTGCCGCCGCCTCGCTGCAAAGCGAGTTTGGCGATCGCCGCGGCGCCGCGGCGACGCTTGCGCGCATCTCCCCCTCCTACAACCCCAGGGGCCTTGCCCAGCTGCGCCGCTCCATTGCCGTGCGCGGGGCCATGGAGGATGCGGAAAACTACTTAAAATCCGGCCAGAAGGCCGCCGCGGTTAACACCTTAAACGGCATCAGCGCCCAGGCGGCGTCTTTGAGCTCAGGCGATCTCGGGCATCTTGCCTACCTCTATCTGCGCGCAGGCGACTCCGCCCGCGCCCGCAGCTACGCCGATGAGGCTGCCGCCAAAGGCCGAGGCAGCGCCAACAGCCTTACGGATCTTGCGGACGTGCTCACCGTGTACAACGAGCTCGGACTTTACGATCAGGCCCGCGCGATCGCAGGCGATCAGCGCCTGCGCGGCAACACCGATCCGCTAAGGCTTGCGCAGATGCAAAACGGCAGCGTGATCCGCCGCGCCGACGATCTGCGCAAATCAGGCCGCAGCGCCGACGCTTATGACGTGCTCTACGCGGCCTTGCAGACATCGCCCCGGGATCCCGGGCTCATGAGCGCCATGGCCCGCATCTACCAGGACAACGGCAAGCTCGATGAGGCCGAGGCCATCTATGACCGCGTGCTCGCCGATGATCCTGCCGATCAGGGCGCGCTTACCGGCGCCATCAACACCGCGCTCTCCAATCACCACGAGGAAAAGGCCATGGCTTTGGCCACGCGGCTTGAGGACAGCGCCGATCCGAACGTGCTGTTGCTCAAAGGCCGCGTTGCCGCCGAGAACCACCAGTACCGCAGCGCCATCAGCTACCTCAGGCAGTCCAAGTCCATACTCGAGGGATCGCCCTACCTTGCCGATCCTTACGCCACCGGCGCGGCCGTCACCCCGGTGCAAAGCGTCGCGGTGCGCGTGCCCAACAACCCGTTTCGCAACGACAACGAGCTCACCTCAAGGAACGAGACGAACACCGCCGGCCTGCCCTGGGAGACGACTTCGTCCACAGCCAAGGCCGATCCCGCCGTGTCCTACATGTTTGACACGGACGCCATCGATCGCCGCCGCACACTCACCGACGTCAACACGATGCTCGCGCAGCTCTATGAGCTCACCTCAGGCGAGGTCGGTCTGCGCGTCATGGGACGCCAGAAGGACGGCGAGGACGGCCTCTCGACGGTCAACGGGATCCGCGGCGAACTCGAAGGCTCGCTGCCGCTCTTTGACGACAACCGCCTCACGGCCACCGTGAGCGTCGGCGCCATGAAGGCCGGGCGCGCCAATGCCGACTCCAACAGCAAGTTCGGCGCTGTCCCTGTCATGGCCGTGCTTAACACGATAGTCAACCGCATCAACAATTTCATCGATCAAGCCAGCCAGGCCGTCAGTTTAGACACCCAGATGGTGGCGCAGGGCGGCAGCGCCTGGGCCGTAAAGCAGCTTGCAGAAAAGACAGGCATGTCAGAAAGTTCGATCCAGGCTTTGGCCGCCCGATCCCACATCGACAATGCTGTCGCATTGCAGAACGGGATCCTTACTGATGAAAATAAGCTCATGAATTATTTTGGTTCTCTGCTTAACGTCACGGGTTACAACATCCTGAGCATTCTGGCAAACAGCAGCGACTCGAGCTACGGAAAATTTTCCGCCGATGACAGCCTCAGCGATCAGGGCGCCGAGGTCAATCTGGCGGTCTCAGGCCACGCCTACCGCGCCGATATCGGCTCCTCGCCACTGGGCAAGGACAATTCCACCATCGTGGGCGGTTTTTATATTCACCCGCACATCACGCAAAACACCGAGCTGCGCGTCAACCTCGAGCGCCGCGCCGTCAGCGACAGCGTGCTCTCCTACTACGGCGTCAAAGATCCCTACTCCGGGATGTTCTGGGGCGGCGTCACCAGAAACGGCGGCTCCGTGGGCTTTGGCTGGGACAACGGCTCCTACGGGGCTTACGGCTCGGGCAGCTATTACTACTACACGGGCGAGAACGTGAGAAGCAACCACATGTACGGTTTAAACGCCGGCTTCTACACCCGCCCGATCAACAACAGCGTGCAGCAATTGCAGGTCGGAGCGGATCTTAATTACATGAACTACTCCAACAACCAGAACCACTTCACCTTCGGCAACGGCGGCTATTTCTCGCCGCAGGATTACTACTCCGTCGCCATCCCGGTGAACTGGAAGCGCATCTACAACGACAACCTCGAGCTGCAGCTGGGCGCCTCCATCGGCTACCAGTCCTACACCTCGCAGAGCGAGGACTACTTCCCCAACAGTGCAGACCAGGCGTTTCTAGAGGCTTTCCAGTCTCTTGGCCTTGTAAAAGAGACGCGCTTCCCGGCCGAGGACAAGCACGGCATGAGCGGCTCGCTGCGCTTCGGGCTCGACTACCGCCTCACCGACGCCTTCAAGGTCTCTGGCGAGGTCAACTACAACACGTTCGGCGACTACAAGGAAGCCAATGAGATGGTTTACTTCAAGTACCTGACCGGCGTGGATTCGTTCCTGTGAGGCGCGCATGAGAAACGACAGCGCTTACAAAAGCTACCTCGAGCAGATCCAGCAGCCCGCCGGCTGGTTTGATTTCGCCGTGACCGTGGTGCGCATGATGGCGCTCAACGCCCGCGACGGCGAGGATCACGCCTTTTTGCACGAGGCCGGGCAGCACATCGCCGAGATCTACCCGCTGCCTAAAGCCAAGGGCCTTGAGGATCTGGGCATCGCCATGAACTCGCGCCTTGACGCCTTCAAATGGGGCAAGCTTGAGATCACGGACTCAGGCGACAGCCTGGCGCTGCACCACCTGTGCATGCCCGCAGTTGCCGATCCGGCCGCGCAGAACGTGTGGCAGAATTCCTTTGTCTGGGTGCTGTGCGGGCTGTACGCCGCCTGGCTGCGCCAAAGCGGTGCTCCGGCGGACTTGAGCCTCGCGCCCGAGAAGATCATCCCGCCTGACGAGGCGGTGTTCCGCCTCAGGAGGATTTAAGCGTGTTACAGCATGGCAAAAAGATCATGGCGGCCTTAGGCTTTGCCGCGGCGCTGTGCTCAGCTAGCGCGGCTCAGGCCGGCGCCTGGGATGAGTACAAGGCGAGATTCTTAAGCCCCGAGGGCGCAGTCACCGACAGCTACAACAACGGCATGTCCCACTCCGAGGGCCAGAGCTACGGGCTGATGTTCGCGCTGGCGTACAACGACACCGCCGCTTTTGAGAAGATCCTGGGATGGACGGAAACCCATTTGGCCGATCCCAAGACCGGGCTGCACTACTGGGCCTATAAACCCAAAGAGGCCGATCCGGTAGCCGACAAGAACAACGCCTCGGACGGCGATCTGCTCATGGCCTGGGCGCTGCTTAAGGCAGGCAAGGCCTGGAAGCGCAAGGATTACACGCAAAAAGCCGAGCAGCTGGCACAGGCCATTGCCCAGAACGTCAGCGTGAATTTCGCAGGCTACCAGGTGCTGCTGCCGGGGCTTGAGGGCTTTTACCGCAACTCAAGCGTCGTCGTGAACCCCTCGTATCTCATCCTGCCTGCCCTGCGCGATCTGGCCAACGCCACCCATGACAAGAAATTTGCCGATCTCTACTCGGACGGCAAGCGCCTGCTTAACGCGATCGCAGCCATGCAGCTTAAAGTGCCGCTCACCCCGGACTGGGCCGAGCTTGACGCCCAGGGCAAAGTCGCCCCGGCCTCCGACTGGCCGGCGCGCTCGTCCTACGACGCCATCCGCGTGCCGCTCTACGTTTACTGGGACGATCCTGAAAGCCCGCTGCTAAAACCCTGGCGGGCGTGGTTCTCCTCCTACCCTGACACCAAGAACCCCGCGTGGGTGAATGTCACGACCGGCGAGGTCGCCAACTACCCTGAGCCTGACGGGCTTAAGGCCGTGCGCGCGCTGACGCTGGGTCAGCCTGTGGATGAACCGGTGATCGCCGAGAGTGACGACTACTACAACGCCTCGCTTAAGATCCTCGCGTTTTTGGCCAAAAACCGCTTTTAAACTGCACTTGTCAGACAGGAGGGCGCGGCAAAAAGCCGCGCCCTTCACGTTTCCGTCATTGCAGGACGCGTTTTGTTTTGCAAGCGCGCTCCCGTGTCCTAGACTTGAAGCTAAAGGACAAGTTAAAGCAAGCGGAGGGTGCTATGAAGATCATCAGCCTGGAACCCGGCGAGGCGGCGGCTCAGCTGCACCGCCTCAACCAGATCTTTGAGATCGCGCGTTTCGTCGATCCGGTCAAAAACCGCATCTACTCATTCAAAGACGGCGAGATCTGCATAACCGAAGGCGTGTGCCACGAGGTGTGGAACCGCGGCCAGCGCTGCGAAAACTGCGTGTCCTCCAAGGCCTTTTCCACCCGCGGCCAGGCGTTCAAAGTCGAGTTCATGAACGATCGCGTCTTTTTGGTGATCGCCACCTACTGCGAGGTCGGGGACACCCCCTGCGTGCTCGAGCTTGTCATCAAGATGAGCGACGAGCTGCTCTCCGACGCTTTCGGCTCGACGGAGAGCTTCGCGGCCATGGTCATAAACGCCGGCCGCAACATCTATCAGGACGCGCTCACCTGCGCCCGCAACCGCCGCTACTACGACGAGCAGATGAGCATGTTCAACGCCGACGCGGCCGTCGTGGCCGAGCTGCGCTTTAAAGACGGCTGCACGCCTGATCGCCGCAAAGCCCTGCTCTCCGAGCTTGCCGACGTGCTGCACAGCTGCATCCGCCGCCGCGATGTCCTGGCGAGGATCGAGGACAACACCTTTGTCGTGGGGTGCCTGGACATGAGATCGGAGGATGATCTCAAGGGCATGCTGCGCCGCCTGCAGGATTCCATAAAACACGAGTTCCAGGATCTCGACAGCGAGCTGAGCATCGCGCTTGCCGGGTGCTACGGCCCGGGCACGATGGAAGATCTGGTGCCGGCCGCCCGCGTCGCCGTCGAGGAGTGCGCTGACAAGCGCGATCTCATGATCGTCTGCTCGCTGCCCCAGGCTTAGCGCGGGGCTTTTTAAAATTTTTCAAAAGCGCCCTTGCGCTCTTAAAAAAGCTGAGTATAATGACAGCCATTCTGTTGCGGGAATAGCTCAGTTGGTAGAGCATAACCTTGCCATGGTTAGGGTCGCGGATTCGAGTTCCGTTTCCCGCTCCAGAAAAAAGCTGATCGAAGGGATCGGCTTTTTTTATGCCTGAATTTTCTCCCCTTTTTCTCTTTGCGTCAATAACTCCCCAAATCACCTCAAAAACGGCCATTCCGGGGAGTTATTGACGCAGCGATCCGGACGGCACGGGAAAACAGATGATCATCGCAAGGGAAGGCTCGCGGCTCTGTACCGGCCTGTGAGCACTAAGCCAGGCTGAATTAAGGCAGATGCTAAGATCACTTCGGATAAGGCTTTGAAAGCGAGAGCACAGACCATGAGAAAACCATTCATCCTCCCTTTAACCTGCGCGATGTCAGCCATGCTCGCCACAGGCTGCGCCGCCTCAGGCGATCCTGAGCAGGCGAAGCCGTTTTTTGCGGGCATGCCCAATCCCTTCATCGAGGTATCCGATCTCAGGAGCGCTGCGGATCTTGCGGGCTTTCCCGTAAGCTTTGGCGGAAAATGCTCCGGTAATACGGTCATCAGGGTGATCAAGGGAAGCCTCGTCGAGATCATCTGCTTTAAGGGGAATGACGAGCTTTACCGGGTGAGAAAAGGCGCCGGCACCGGCGAGGTCTCAGGGGATTACAGCGTATATCAGATAACAGAGGAAAAGCAGGCAGTGGATCTCGCCGTCACCCTGAAAGGCAATGACGGCAAATCCTGGTCTCTTGCCACCTGGCGCCAAGGGAACTACTCGTACAGCGCAAGCCCTGCTGCGCCCCTGGGCACTTCCGAGATCCTGGATCTCGCGCAACAGCTGCGCTGATCACCGGATACCCCTAACAGGCAGCGGCTGCATATTTCCTTGAGAGGTGTTCATGCCTAAGGAACAGAAACTTCTGTCGGCCGCAGAATGCAAAGCCGAGACGGATCGGGCTCAGGCATGGGCTGCATCGGCCGGACACACCACAGAGGATGTTGACAGAATCATCAAGGAAGTCCGCCATAGGAACCACAGCAAGAACACGCAAAAGGAGCAGACTGACGAGCCTCTTTCCAAAGACTGACTACCCCGCTTTACGAAGATTTGCCCTTCATTGTCTGTTCTTTAAACGTGATAGAACATTCCCTGCCGCGAAAAGCTATCCCGCATTCAATGACTTTCCTGGTTCCCTCGTTCCAAAGCGCTTTAGCATATCCTTTCTCATCAATTTGCGCCACGGCACTGACAGCGAGGTCCGAAAGCTGCCTTTTTTCATCTGAGGCATATTTAAGCTCAATTGCAACGGCCTCAGTGCCGCCAACCGATCTGAAAGTTATGTCGGCATAGCCGCTGCCGCTCTCTCTTTGAGAGCGATAATCGCTGATGTTCTGCCCCGCCGCGGCAAAGATCCCATTTAGGAAACCGTGATAAAAATTTTCGCGCGGTGCCTTAGTCGCGCTGTCCCTAAGCGACACAAAACCAGCCAAGAGAGAGCGCAGAGATTTCGTGGCATATTCTGCATTAGCCGAAAGGATCTGATCTATGAAATTCTTTGCGAGGATGCCATACTCATTTGTGCTTGGGGTATTGTAATATTCGCTGATGTTTTTTCTGAAACACCAAAGGATTTCAGCATTGGGAATACGGAATTCGTGAACGTCTTCATCACCGGCTTTAACCAACGTAAGATAACCGGTGTAAACGAGAATGTTCCAAAACTGAGCTGAAGTCCAGTTATGCAGTTTCAGATCGCCATAGCTCATTCCCTCGTCAACCTTGATCGAAACATTCTTGCCTGAAATCAGATCCTCAATTCGATCTGAATCATGCGGTTTAAGATACGGCATATACTCGGTAACAATGTTGGTGTTACTGGTATTATTCCAATATGCCTTAGGCTTCACAGTGCTCGGATCCTGCTTGTCGCACAGCGCCTCAACGTAACAGCTGACATCCCACGGACAAAAGAGCTCTCGGCCGTTAATGCTGTAGCCGTCATACCAGTTTTTGGTCTTTTCGTAGAAATCTTCGAAGCCGTAGTAGCCCAGCATGGCTTTGACCTCATCGGGAGTAAAACCAATGGCGGTACACAGACTGTCGCTTTGAGTGAGAACCGTATCAACAGTGAGGTTATTCAGTCCTGTAAAAATGCCTTCTTTCGTGGCTCTCAGACAACCAGTAACAATACCCTTGCAAATGCTATCGTTCGATTTAAGAATTTCCCCAAGCATGGCTCCGACCACTTTGCTCATCTGCAGATAGAACCCGCCCGTGGCCGCCTTCTGCAGCGGGACGTCGTACTCATCAATGAGCAACACCGTTTTTCTGCCGCAGTGCTTGTACAAAAAGCCGCACAGTTTACTAAGCGATGTCTGAAGTGTCTTAATGCCGGCTTCAGTGCCTGAGCACAGCAAATCCTCATCAAGAAGTTTATTGAAGGATTTCTTCTCCCCGTCATTGAGCCTGGGGCTGTCTTTAAGCCATTCAAAGCTGTTAGTAAGGTTCCATACCCTTTCACCCAGCAGATCGCAGGCGTTCCTGAAATCCAATCCGTCCACTCCCTTGAGTGTGAGCATGACCACCGGGTGCTGCCCCATGTGGTTTTGACAAAATTCCCGATCCTCGGTCACCTTCAATCCCTTGAAGAGTTTTTGCTGCGCTGAAATATCACCGGGATCCTCGTAGTTCATCTCAAGGAAGTGCCTTAACGTGCTCAGCGTGAGGCTCTTGCCAAAACGCCTTGGGCGCAACATCAGAAGACAGAGCTTCGTACCGCTGAACATCGGTTTCAGGTACTGCGTCTTGTCGACATAGTAATAACCGCCTTCTCTTAAGGCCTTAAAATTCTCTTCACCGGGGCGAGGCAGGAGTTTGGATTGATTTTGTTTTTCCGCCTTCATGCTGAGCTCCTTGTACCGATCCGCTTATGCTTCAATAATAAACACTTTTAACTAAAAGTTCAATAAGATCAACGACAAAATGAACGTACTAATGCTCAGATCGCGCCCCAGATCCAGTAATTCGTAAACATGCAGATGTAAGGCATGAGCAGGGTAACGGAGGCGCACTTCCAAAACAGCTTGCAGGTATACGCCCACATAAAGAAACACCAGAACGCGGCCGCGGTCAGAAGCGGGAAGGTAAAGACGTACTCCTCGGCCGTCACAAACACCCCGCACAGCCAGTATCCGGGCAGCGCCTGCCACACCGGCATGCCGTTTAAATCCTTCTCAAGCCACATGCTAAAGACGAGCGCGGCGCACCACAGCCACTGCAAGAGCACGATGGCGGCACTGTTCTTTAAAAGGCGCTTTAAAAGCGGATGGCGGCCGTCCGCCTCAGTATCCTCATGCCTGACAAGCTGCTCTGCGATAAACGCGCGCCCCTCCGATTCAGTCTGTCTTTGCGCCCAGGAGAGCGCCCGCCCGTGCAGCTTTAAAGAGCAGCGGGCTGCAATATAGCCTCCGGCGATGCCGGAGCCCAGCGCCGCGCCGATATAAGCCAAGGATATGTAATAAGGAACCTGGAGCATCTGAGCTTTTCCCGTTCTCTCGTGTTTTCTAAATCATAAGGCGGAACGGCCCGGCGTTCCGCGAGCCCGATCGCCCTGCCGCATGAAAAACCGCACGCTGCGGTCTGGGTTTTCATAAAACTGTACTGCTTTGATTAACTTAGCCGCAGCGCACAGTTTTTTCGCAAATTTTTCGCAGCTGCGGAAAACTGCGCCGCTTGTCAAAATCATCCGCGCCGTTCAGATGTTAAAATGCCGTAAATTTAAGGTTAACGTCAGGTATCGGACGCTTAACCTGCATGTTGTCCGACCAGGAGAGAACGCCATGAGGATCACCGCCGCCGCCTCGCTTATTTTGACCTCAGCCCTGCTGCTTGCCTCGGCCGCTCCCTGCTTTGCCGCCAAAGGAAAAGTCGGCCTGGCGCTGCCCACGCAGAACGACACCCGCTGGTATTACGAAGGCCCGAAGATGAAGCAGGCGCTCGAGCAGGCAGGCTACGACGCCGTCCTCTTTTACGGCGGCGACAACGATCTCTCCATCCAGCAGCGTCAGCTGCCGCGCATGGTCGAGAAAGAAAAGGTCAATATTCTGGCGGTCGTGCCCATAGAGGGCGACAAGCTTGCCGACGCGCTCTCGCAGGTGCAGAAAAAAGGAGTGCCGGTGATCTCGCTTGACCGCCTGATCACCAAATCCAAGGCCGTGAGCTATTACCTGGGCTTTGACAACCGCGAGATCGGGCGCCAGCAGGGTCTGGCGATCGTCGACGCGCTCAATTTGCACACGGCCTACGAGCCGGTGAACGTCGAGTTCTTTGCAGGCGACGAGAACGACAACTCCGCGCGCTATTTCTTTGCCGGAGCCCAGGAGGTGTTAAGCCAGTACATGAACACGGGCCTGGTGAACACGCCGTCAAACCAGCTGTTCTTTAAAGAATGCGCCATCAAAGACTGGACGGCCGAGAACGCCATGAAGCGCATGGATCAGCTCATTGAGAAGTATCACTACACCCCTGACGGCAAGGGCCGCAAACTTGACGCCGTGTACTGCGCCAACGACACGCTGGCCCAGGGCGTGCTCCAGGCGCTGCGCAAGGCAGGCTTCAAAGACGATCAGCTCCCGTTCATCACCGGCATGGACGCCGAGCTCTCCGCGCTGCAGCGCATCGTCAAAGGCACGCAGGGATCGACCATCTACAAAGATCCCAATACGCTGTGCGCGCAGCTCGTGAAGATGGTCGACGCCGTGCTCTCGGGCAAGACGCCTGAAATCAACGACGAGAAGACCTACAACAACGGCTTTGGCGCCGTGAAATCCTACCTCTGCGAGCCGGTGGCGATCACAAAGGACAACCTCAAAGAGGCGATCGTCGACAAAGGGGTCTTTAGCGCCAAAGATCTGGGGCTGTGATTTAAGCCTGAAAACCGCGGCCGGGGCAGCACCCCGGCCGCGCTGTTTTTTATCCCCCTGCCCCTTGCGCCCCGGAAACCTGCCAAAACCGCAGCCCGGACCTGAACCCGTGCCCGGCGCAGCACTGCTTCAATTAGAAATAATAATCGATTGATATTTTAAGCACTTCCTTTAAACTTAAAGCAAGAACAAGGCTTGCAGATGAAGGAAACGCGATGAGCAAATTTCGGGCAATTTTGCAGGGCGCGGCTTTGAGCGCAGCGCTGGCCGCGCAAACCGCGCAGGCAGAAACCCGGGATCTGAGCTTTCAGGGCGATCACGGCTGTCTCGCCGCGATCGCGCAATATCCCAAGGGGCGGCAGAGCTATCCGATGGTCCTGCTGCTCCACGGTTTTACCTCGGCTAAAGAGGATCCGCTCATCGAGGCGGTGGCATCCGAACTTGAAGCGCGCGGCATCGCCTCGCTGCGCTTTGACTTCAACGGCCACGGGCAGAGCGAGGGGCGCTTTGAGGATATGACGATCCCAAATGAGATTGAGGACGCCAAAAGAGCGCTCGCCTTTGCCGCATCGCTGCCCGGCGTCACCAAGGTTGCCGTCGCCGGCCACTCCCAGGGCGGCGTGGTCGCGGCCATGCTCGCAGGAGAGTGCGGCAAGGATCGGATCCGCGCCGCAGCGCTGCTCGCGCCTGCCGCGGTGCTTCAGGATGACATCCGCAAAGGCCGCTGGTTTGACGCCGAATTTGATCCGGCAAATCTGCCTGAGACCTTAACAGTGCTCGGGCATCCCGTGGGGCGGGAATATCTAAAAACCGCCATGGATCTGCCCATATACGAGACGGCCGCCGCTTGCCAAGGCCCGGTGCGCATCATCCAGGGCACGGCCGATCCGGTCGTGCCCGTCTCCTGCGCCAGGGGGCTTCACGAGGCCATAAAAGGCAGCGAACTCGTGCTGCTTGACGGGTTTGACCACTCATTTACGCAGGATTTTTCAAAGGCGGCAAAAGCCGCCGCGGATTTTTTGGCACACGCACTTAAAGAGTGAACACCGAGGAATTCATCATGCTCAACCGTCTGGCTATAGAACAGGAACTTACAACCACGCTTAACAACGGCGTGCAGATGCCCATGCGCGGCTTTGGCGTTTTTCAAATCACCGACGAGCGCCAGTGCCATGACGCCGTGATCGCAGCGCTCAATGCCGGAGTGCGGCTTATCGACACCGCCGCCTGCTACGGCAACGAACGCGCCGTTGGCCAGGCCATAAAAGACAGCGATCTCCTGCGCGATGAGATCTTTCTTGTCTCCAAAGTATGGATCCAGGACACGGGCTATGAGAACACGCTGCGCTCTTTTCAAAAGACGCTTAAAAACCTCGGCACGGATTACCTCGATCTCTACCTCATCCACATGCCCTACGGCGACTATCACGGATCGTGGCGCGCCATGGAGAATCTGGTAAATGAAGGTTTGGTCCGCGCCATCGGCGTGTGCAATTTCCTGCCTGACCGGCTTTTGGATCTCATGCTCACTCACGACATCACGCCTGCGGTAAACCAGATAGAGATGCACCCCTTCTGCCAGCAAAAGCGCCTGCGCGAGCTCATGGCCGACTGGGACGTGCGCCCCATGGCCTGGGCGCCTTTGGCCAAAGGGCGCAACGGGATCTTTGAAAACGCGACGCTCAGAGCCGCGGCGTCCGCCCACGGCGTCAGCGTTGCCCAGGTGATCCTGCGCTGGCTGTACCAGGAAGGCGCCGTCGCCATCCCCAAGTCCGTGCATCCGGAGCGCATCAAAGAGAACTTCGACATCGAAGGCTTCAGCCTGGATAAGGATGACATGGACGTCATCCGCTGCCTCGATCTGTGGAAGCCCCTGATCCTCGATGTGCCCTCACTGGATGAAGTAAAAAGGCTGCATGACATCACCTTTGAGCAGTAAAAGACGCCGGACAGGCCGATACTCTGCGATCGCACCGCGTCCATCCCTTCTGGCCGGCCGGGGGAGATCCTCTGACCAGACCGCAAAAAACGCCTCAGGCAGAGCCAAAGCCCTGCCTGAGTTCCTTATTTATGCCAAAGCCTCAGTACAGCCCGCTGCCTTTCTCGCTTAAGTTGATCATGATGTTCTTGGCCTGGGTGTAGTGATTCAGGATCATCCTGTGGGTCTCGCGGCCGATGCCTGAGATCTTGTAGCCGCCAAAAGGCGCGCCCTCAGGGATCTGGTTATAGGTGTTAACCCACATCCTGCCGGTGCGCACGCCGCGCGCCACCCGCAGCGCCTTGTTGAGGTCGCGCGTCCACACCGCGCCGCCTAAGCCGTAAGGGTTGTCGTTGGCCATGGCGACGGCCTCCTCCTCGTCATGGAATTTGATGACCGCGGCGACCGGCCCGAAGATCTCCTCGCGCGCCACGCGGCTGTCGTTGCGCGTCTCAATGAGCGTCGGAGCGATGTAAAAGCCCCAGTCCTCGTCCGACTTAAAATTGACGCGCTTGCCGCCGCAGAGGATGCGATCGCCCTCCTGCTTTGCGATCTCGATATAAGAGAGGATCTTTTGCAGCTGATTGCGGCTGATCTGCGAGCCCATTTGGGTCTGCGGATCCCAGGGCGTGCCGACCTTGACTTTGGAGAAAGCCTTGACGAGCTTTTCGACGAACTCGTCATAGAACGTGTCCTGCACGAAGATCCGCGATCCCGCGCAGCACACCTGCCCCTGGTTGAAGAGGATCCCCAGCTGCGCGCCGTCGAGCGCCTGCTCAATCCTGCAATCGTCAAAGAAGATGTTCGCGCTCTTGCCGCCCAGCTCCAGGGTTGCCGGGATGAGCCTTGAGGCTGCGGCCTTGGCCACCTCGTAGCCCACTTCCGTGGAGCCGGTGAACGCCAGCTTGTCGACGTCCTGATTCTCCAAAAGCCAGTCGCCGGCGCGCGATCCCGCGCCCGTCACCACGTTAAAGACACCGGGCGGCAAAAGATCGCCGATGAGCTCGGCCAGGCGCAGGATCGACAGCGAGGTCGCCGACGAGGGCTTGAACACCGTGCAGTCGCCCGCGGCTATGACCGGGGCGA
Source organism: Succinatimonas sp. UBA7265 (assembly GCA_002473165.1). Lineage (GTDB taxonomy): Bacteria > Pseudomonadota > Gammaproteobacteria > Enterobacterales > Succinivibrionaceae > Succinivibrio. The sequence continues at coordinate 9,102 of DKSD01000014.1, read as the reverse complement.
GCTTCCACGCGCCCATCAACAGCGGGAAGTTCCAGGGCACGATCTGCCCCACCACTCCTATGGGCTCGCGCAGCACCAGCGACAAAAAAGCGCCGTCCAGCACCGAGGCGCTGCCTTCCTCTGAGAGGATCACGCCCGCGAAGTAGCGGAAGTGCTCGGCTGACAGCGGCACGTCGACATTGAGCGTCTCGCGGATCGGCTTGCCGTTGTCCAAAGTCTCGATGAGAGCCAGTTCTTCGCGATGGGCGTCGATGAGATCCGCGATCTGATTGAGGATCCGCGCGCGTTCTTTAACCGTGGTCTGCGACCAGGCGCCAAAAGCCTGACGCGCGGCTTTTACAGCCGTGTCCACATCCTCGCGCGCGGCATCCTGGAATGCCGCCAGCACGCTGCCGTCGGCCGGGTTTACCGCCTTGAGCGTCTTGCCCGACGAGGATTTGACCCACTTGCCGCCGATGTACATGCCGTACTCGCCTTTGAATTTGATGTCAGAGGGTTCCATATGCGCTCCTTGCCTGAAAAACAGGCTTTCCACCGTCTTCTTTAAGTCTAGGAAACGGGCGCGCAATTTCCTTTAGATCAATAAGTTTTCGCAGTTATGCCGCAAAAATTGCCGCCTTGATCGCAATTTTTGCCGCCGCCCTTGCCGCGACGCAATCTTGCCGCAGGCGGCAAAGCGGCAAAGGCCGCGCGCGCACGAAAAAATGACACCCGAACTTTGGGGCGTTTGCGCGCAAACGGCTTTGCATCAAGGCTTGCAGAAGCGTTTTTAAAACCTGGCACGGTTTTTTCTTATAGGCAGGCATAAACATTAAAAAAAGGTCTGCCAGCAACAGACCGCCTGGAAGCAGGAAAACACTTAGGAGATAATTACTATGGCTCTCTACGTAAACACCAACGTTACATCGATAAGGTCGCGCAACGCCCTTACCAATGACACGAACAAACTTGACACCACCTATCAGCGCCTGTCCACGGGCCTGCGCATCAACTCCGCCAAGGACGATGCCGCCGGTCTCCAGATCACCGACCGCCTGACCGCTCAGATCAACGGCCTCGATCAGGGCAACCGCAATGCCAACGACGGCATCGCCCTGGCGCAGATCATGGAAGGCGCCCTCGATGAAACCACCACGATGCTCCAGCGCATCAGGGTGCTCGCCATCCAGGCCGCCAACGGCACCAACACCACGATTGACCGCCAGTCCATCCAGGAAGAAGTGCTCCAGCTGTCAAAGGAAATCACCCGTATCGCCTGCAAGACCACTTACGCAGGCCAGCAGATCCTCGCCGGCGCGGGACGCGGCATGCTCGATTCCAAGGGCATTGTGAGGTTCCAGATCGGTGCTTACGCTTACGACACTTTAAACGTCTCGCTCTCCACCGGCATGACGCTCTCGGGCATGGCGGATTTGGCTGTCTCAAAGAAAGTCTATGTAACTAACTCCAAGGCAGAGAAAGTACTCTTTACCCCTAGTGACAAAAAAGGCAGCGGCCTCATCGCCGACAAGAACGGCTACTACTTTGACGTCACCTCGTTCAGCTCGGCTGAAAACACCATGGTGTGCGTTGACGCCCTGCTCAACATGGTCGACACGAAACGCGCCGAGTTAGGCGCTATCGAAAACCGCATGGAGTCGACGATCCGCAACCAGAGCAACATCAGCGCCAACGTCAGCGACGCCAGATCGCGCATCCGCGACACCGACTACGCCGAGGAAGCGGCAAACATGGCCTCGCAGAGCATCATTCAGCAGGCAGCCTCCTCAATTCTGACTCAGGCAAACCAGAAGCCGCAGATCGCCCTCTCGCTGCTTCAGGGCTGACAACTAAAAACATTTTCTGAAACTCTAAAGGTTTCTCTCCTGAGCGTTCTGCTCATTGGCCGGGCCTTTAAAACACCCGGCCCTTTTTTTCCGCATACGGCAAAATTCCGCCGCGCCCGCTCCTGCCTGGATCCCTTCAGCTGCAGCCTTTTTTGCATGCCTGAAACCTGCTAAAACAATTTCTTTTATCTTCAGCCAAATAATTTTATCCCCGCCCTTTTACAGCCTGTTTTTTAAAACCTGGCACGCTTTTTTCATATACAGGATCAGACAGCGGAGCGCCGGATGCGGCGGAGAGACCGCGGAAGGCAAGAGCTGCTTTGCTGTTAATAACCACCAGGCCTTTTTAAGGCCGCAGCTTAGGGGATAAAAATTATGGCTCTGTACGTAAACACCAATGTCACCTCGGTTCGAGCGCGCAACGCCCTTACCAATGACACGAACAAACTTGACACCACCTACCAGCGCCTGTCCACCGGTCTGCGCATCAACTCCGCCAAGGACGATGCCGCCGGCTTGCAGATCACCGATCGCCTGACGGCGCAGATCAACGGCCTCGATCAGGGCAACCGCAACGCCAACGACGGCATCGCCCTGGCGCAGATCATGGAAGGCGCCCTGGACGAATCCACGGCCATGCTCCAGCGCATCAGGGTGCTGGCCATCCAGGCCGCCAACGGCACCAATACCTCTATAGACCGTCAGTCCATCCAGGAGGAAGTGCTGCAGCTGTCAAAGGAGATCTCCCGCATCGCCTGCAAGACCACTTACGCGGGCAAGCAGGTGCTCGCCGGCGCCGGCAAAGGCATGATCGACTCCAAAGGCGAGGTGAAATTCCAGATCGGCGCTTACGCTTTTGACACGCTGTCCGTGTCGCTCTCCACCGGCATGACGCTCTCGGGCCTTGCCGAGATGGCCCTGGTAAACCCGCTGTATGGCAACAAACCGGTAAAGGTCACGAACTCCGCCGGCAAGTCTGTGGATTTCGCGATCACCGCCTCAAAAGGCAGCGGACTGGTGAAAGATCCCAACGGCTACTACTTCGATGTCACGACCTTCAGCTCAGCCGAGCGCACCATCGTCTGCGTCGACGCGCTGCTCAACATGGTCGACACGAAGCGCGCTGAATTAGGCGCCATCGAAAACCGCATGGAGTCGACGATCCGCAACCAGCAGAATACCTCGGCCAACGTCAGCGATGCCCGCTCCCGCATCCGCGATACCGACTACGCGGACGAGGCTGCGAACATGACGTCCCAGAGCATCATCCAGCAGGCCGCCTCGTCAATTCTGACCCAGGCAAACCAGAAGCCGCAGATCGCGCTCTCGCTGCTGCAAGGCTGATAAAAGCCAATCCCCAAATAAGAAGCGGGGACTCCGCCCCGCTTCTTTTAAAAGGAACGGCTTTAAGCCGTCAGCACGATCTTCCCCGGAAGATGGGCTTTTCTCAAAAGCTCATGGGCCTGCGCGGCCTCCTCAAGCCTCACCTTTGCCGCAACAAACGGCCTGATCCCCGCTTTGGCGTAACGCTCAAGCTCTGCAAAAGTCTTTGGCGTCTTCCCGGCTCGTACCAGCACCGCCTTGATGCCGCGCTCTGCGGCCGCGATCACCTCATCCCCGGTGATCGTGGGCACCGTGACGAGCGTTCCCTGATCTTTTACATAGCGGTACAGGCCGATCCCGGTCTTGCCGCCCGGCATGTCGATCACGGCGTCAAAACCCTTTAACAGCTCCTGCGGCAGTTCCTCTGTGTAGTCATACACGGCGTCAGCGCCCAGGGTTTTGGCAAACTCCAGGTTCTTTTGGGAACAGGTCAAAGCGACATAACGCCCCTCATGCTTTAAGTACTGTGCGAGCAGATGCCCGACGCCGCCGGTGCCGCCTGCGATGAGCACGCGCTTTGCGTCTTTGGGCAGCAGTTTGATGATCGAGACCGCGGTAAGGCCGGCGGTAGGCAGCGCGCCTGCCTCATAGATGTCAAAAGACGGCGGCACGCTGATGCACATGGCAGAGGGGATGACAGCCTCCTCGGCATAGCCGCAGGGATCGGCTGGCGATCCGGCAATGCCCAGCACCTCATCGCCTGCCTGATACCCGCTGTCCGCTCCGGCCTCGAGCACCACGCCTGCGACATCAAACCCCAGTCCCCAGGGGAAAGGCATTCCTTCGCGCAGCTTGCACACAAAATTCGTGCCTTCGCGGATCTTGGTGTCGATGGGATTGACGCCGCAGGAGAGCACCCGCAGCCTCAGCTCTGACGGCCCGGGGCGGCGCCCCTCTTTATGCATAACGCTTAAGACCTCAGGACCGCCGAAACCGGTGATGCAGACAGCCTTGTACATAGAAGCCTCCTTGTGAGGTAAAGGAAAATCTCAGACCCGCGAGGGCGCATTAAGGCTGCGCCACAGCGCGCGGGCGAATCTGGCGCCCAAAAGCGCGCTTAAAAGCGCCGCGACCGCCGCGGAGCCCCAGATCCCCTCAAGCCCCCACACAGAGGCGCAAAGAGCGAGCGATCCCAGCGGGAACACGATGCTGCGGCACATCGAGAGGACAAAGGCGCGTCCGGGGCTTTCCAGGGCCGTGAGGAAGACGCGCAGCGTGATCTCAGCCCAGATAAACAGGTAGCTTAGCGAGAACAGGCGGATACAGAGCACGCCCAGCCTCACAAATTCGTCATCGCCAGCCTGAGCGTAAAGCGAGATGAAGAAAGGTCCCCACAGCTCCATCACGGCGCAGGCGCACACGGCAAAGACGGCGCTTGAGTGCAACAGCCATTTGGCGATCTGCCCCACACGGCCGTAGAGCCTGACGCCGTAGCAGTAGCTCAGCGCAGGCTGCATGGCGTTCGTCATGCCGTCTAACATCATCATCACGACGGAGCCTATATAGAGCACGGCGGCGTTAGCGGCCACGGCGGCCGTGCCGCCGAGCCTTAAGAGCGCGGCGTTGACGATGAGCATCAGAAACGACACCGAGACTTCCTCAAGAAACTCCGGAACGCCGTTTGCCAGCATGCGCTTTAACTGCGAGAACGGGATAAAGCCTTTGATGAGGCGCAGATCGGTCTTGCCCGCGACAAAGGGAGCCATGCCGATCACCGCGCCCAAAGATAGCGAGACGCAGGTGGTGAACGAGGCGCACCAGATCCCCTCGCGCAGGATCACGATGAAGACGTAATCGAGCACGAGGTTTAAAAGCGAGGTGAAGACGTTCAGCCACATCGAGAGCTTTTGCAGCCCGCAGACGCGCAGATAACTGTTTACCGCGTAATACAGGCACACGAGCGGTCCTGAGAGCAGATAAGAGCGGATGTAGACCGAGGAGAGCGCCGCGGTGTGCTCTGAGGCGCCCAAAAGCTTTAAGAAAGGATCGGTGAGCAAAAAGCCCGCGACGCACATGAGCACGCCCAGGCACAGCGTCAGCGCCACGCTGGAGGAGAAAGTCCGGCTTGCCTGATGGCGCTCGTGCATGCCCAGGTATTTGGCGATCTGCACTGACGATCCGGCGCCTATCATCGAGGCCAGCGCGAACACAACACCCAAAAGCGGCCACATCATGTTGGCGGCGGCCAGCGACTCCGATCCCATGTAATGGCCGACGAACATGCCGTCCACCACGACATAGAGCGCCCCTGCGGCCATGCTCACTGATCCCGGGAGCACGCAGGCCCAAAAGAGCCTGGGAACGCTCATGGTCTCAAAGATCTCAGATCGCACGGCCTGCCTCGTCTGCATCAGTCACAAAAAAGCGGCGCATTTGACGCCGCGGGTGGATTATATCAAAGACATGCCGCAGCCGCCGTCGAATGGGTCTAATGTCCTTTAATTCCAGCCTAAATTAGAACTACACATTGTTCCGCACTCATGGTGCGGAATATCCCTTTATTTGCTAAGAAATTCTTGATTTTTGGGTGCTGTTTTCTATAATTAAGTAGTCCTAATTTAGAACTACACAGGAAGGCGGCACATGGCATTCATCAGGGCGCAGTTTGTCAAAAAGAATTCGGCAGGCGCCATAGTCTCCGGCTCTGCATCCTTAACCCGGAGCAAAAGGGTTAAGAAGCCTGACGGCAAAAGCATCTCCGCTCATGTTGTAATCGAGCGTCTGGGCAAGGTGCTGTGGCTCTCTGACGACGGCAAAACCGGCGTGTTCCTCTCTCCTACACGAGGGCTGGTTGAGTGCCGCTGCCCTGAGGGGAAGTTCACCAGAGTTAACGCCGATGATCCCCGTCTTGCGGGCACCCCCATGGCGGTGCCTGAGCCTGAGAGGCATGTGGCCTTCGGGGACGCTTGGCTGCTGTTCTCGTTCCTGCGAAAGTCAGGTATGCTCGCTGCCGTAAGGAATGCCTTTCCCGAGGACGGAGATTATGAGAGGGTGCTGTGCCATCTGTGTTGCAGCGTCCTTACCGGCAAGGGCAGCTGCTGCGACGCTTTCATGTCAGGCTCGTTCTGCTCCATGGCGCTCCCTGACGTTCCTCTGCCTTCCCTGCGCTGCGACAGCGCCTACTTCGAAGCCGCAGGGGCGTTCTCGGCAAAGCAGGCCTTCTTTAAGGCGGTGGCGGAGATCATGAAAACCCGCGAGCCCGATTTCGGCTCGGCATGCTACGTGGACTCAACCCCGCTTCCCGAGGAAAGTCTGAACGAGCTTGCCGCCATGTGCTCTCACGGCACCGGAGAGCCCAAAAAACAGATCAGGCTGGCCCTGGTGCTGGACGAGGCCTCAGGGGTGCCGGTGTGGTTTGAGCTCCTTGCAGGCAACAAGCCTGATGTGACGACCATAGGAGACATCACCGAAGAAGTGAAAGAGGCTGTGGGCATTGAGATCAGATCTGCGGTCCTCGACGCAGGCTATGTCTCGGCAAAGCTCCTTGAGGCTTACGGCACAGGCTCAGGCAAAACTTTCATCGCAAGGATGCCTGACAGAAAGGGCTACCCTTACCGCGAGCTCTGTGACAAATGGAAGAGGCAGTTGCACTCCGCGTCTCACTGCTTTGATCTCAGAGGCCACTGGTACTTCGGCAGGAAAGTCCGCCGCGAAGTCCAGGGAGTGAAAGTCACGCTGTACGCCTACGTTGATCACGACCGTGCATTATCGAAAGCCGAAGAGCAGAGGCTGAAACACCCTGACGAGTATGAGAAGCTCTCGCCTGCCGAAAAAGACTGGTTCAACGTTCAGTACGGCTGGTTCGTGCTCATCACGGATGTAAACGCCGAACCCAAAGATCTGCTTGAGCAGTACCTTGCCCGCGAATCCATAGAGGAGTCGTTCAGGATCTCCAAACAGGATGCCGGCATGCTGCCTCTGTGCAAATGGAGCACCCGCGCCGTCGCCGGCAAGCTACTCACCGACGTCATGGCCGCCATGGCCGACGGCGCCATGAACCGCGAGGCAAAGAAAGGCCATTCGCTGCGCGATCTCTTTCTGTGGGCGCGATCGGTGTCGTGCATCCTCAAAGGCGACGGCACGGTGTCAGTCGAGACTCCGACAAAACAGGCCGTTAAAGCCATGGAGAACTACGGCATGACGGTTCCTGAGTTCGTAAATCTCGCGGAATTTAGAAGATCGATCCTCGAAGCTAAGCCGTAGTCCTAAAATTGGCGTCAATTAAGGATGTCTTAAAGTCTGTTAAGGGATCTTGGTCATTGTTGCCGCCGGATGCCGCCTTCTTCAACTTTGATACGGCTTCGTAATCAAAGCGCGAGTTATCTGCAATCCGTTCATTCTCACAGAGCGGCGCCGCTTTTAAGTGAAATTTCAGAGCGCGGATTTTCCCGCGCGCTACACTCTTTACGCAGATAACCATAACCATGATGCAGGAGCGATCCTGCCACAAAACATAAGGACATAACATGAAGATCACCGCAGTCAGGACGAAGGTTTACGAGTGGAAAGGCGACGTCGTGCCGCCGCGCGCGCATTTCTCAGGCAGCGCCATGGATCTGCTGCCCCACAAAAAGGAGAGCATGGCCTCGTTCCGCTTCCACTCCTGGCTTGTCGTGGAGCTCGAGACCGATGAGGGCTTAATCGGCCTGGGCAACTGCGCCCTCGCCCCGCGCATTGCCAAGGAGATCATCGATCTCTACCTCGCCCCGCTCGTCATCGGCGAGGATCCCTTTGACAACGAATACCTCTGGCAGAAGATGTACCGCGCCACCATCGCCTGGGGGCGCAAAGGCATAGGCATGGCGGCCATCTCCGCAGTCGACATCGCCATCTGGGATTTAAAGGGCAAGCACTGCAAGCTGCCGGTGTTCAAGCTCTTGGGCGGCCAGACCAAGAACGCCCTGCGCTGCTACGCCTCAAAGCTCTACGCCAACGACAACCTGGACGAGTTTTTAAAAGAAGCCAAAGGCTATTTTGACGAGGGCTTTACGGCCATGAAGCTGCGCATCGGCTACGGCCCCTCCGACGGCCCTGAGGGCGTAAGGCGTAACATCGAGCAAATAAAGGCGCTGCGCGAGCTTGCCGGCCCGGACGTTGACATCATGGTCGAGTGCTACATGGGCTGGACGCTTGAGTACGCCAAACACATCCTCCCCAAGATAGCCAGATATGATCTGCGCTGGGTTGAGGAGCCGGTGATCCCCGATGACATCTCAGGCTACTCGGAGCTCAAGGCCATGAACCTCTGCCCGATTGCAGGCGGCGAGCATGAGTACACGCTGCAGGGCTTTAAGGATCTCATCGAGCGCAAGGCCATAGACGTCATCCAGTACGACACGAACCGCGTCGGCGGCATCACCGTGGCCCAGAAGATCAACAACCTTGCCGAGGCTTATCAGATCCCGGTGATCCCGCACTCGGGCATGATGCACAACTACCAGGTATGCATGGCCACGACCGCCTCGCCGATCTCCGAGTTCTTCCCGGTGTACGGCGTCGAGGTGGGCAACGAGCTGTTCTACTACATCTTCGAGGGCGATCCGATCCCCGAGCGCGGCTTCATCACCCTCGATGACACGAAGCCGGGCCTTGGGGTGAGCCTGTCTGACAAATACCTCGACAAATTCAGGATCATTGAGTGACGGCAAATGTTCGCATTGCCTGTCTGGCATCATAGCGGGATCCCCCGGCAAAGGATCCTGCTTTAAACATTGCTTAGATCGCCTGTAACATCGTAAACAGAGACCAGTCGTTTTGACACTGGTCCTTTAAAACAGCTCATCAGTCCGCTCTTTGTTCATATGCAATCCCATCCCTAAAACGCCATGAACGCAGTTTCAGCGAGCAAGTTGAAAATACATTCAAAAATAAAAGGCTCTGTCACTTTTTACGT
>DKSD01000015.1 GCA_002473165.1 Succinatimonas sp. UBA7265 | reverse complement strand
GGATTTTTTAGGCTAAAGACAGGAAGACCACGAGTACCTTTAAGCCAGAACGCCTTTTTGCAGGAAGATGCCGTCTTTTCCTGGGCACGGAAAGGCCGGTGCCCGCCGCCTGCGGCTTAAAGAAAGACGCCACCTAGGAAGAGATCGTCGCGCACCTCTTCACACTCTAAGCTGATAAAGTCAAAGGACAGGAGAACGCTTGATCATGGAAGTTGTACTGATCCCGCTATCCGCGGAACGCACTCCGCAGTTCAAGGCGGATATGCAGCAAGCCTTTGAGCAGGGAGCCATAGATAACTTCGGCGAGGTCACCGAGGAAATCCTGCCTGAGAAGGACATCGACAGTTCTCTCTTAGCCGAGGGCGCGGCCGCTTACGAGGCGATAGCCGAAGGCCGGACCGTCGGCGGCGCCATAGTGGTAATCGATGAGAAAACGCAGCACAACCACCTGGATTTTCTCTTTGTAAAGAAAGGTGTGCAGAGCAAAGGGATCGGTCAGGCGATCTGGCATGCACTTGAAACAAAGTACCCGGAAACCAAGGTATGGGAAACCTTCACTCCCTGCTTTGAAAAGAGGAACATCCACTTTTACGTGAATTGCTGCGGCTTTCGGATCGTGGAGTTCTTCAACAAACACCACCCGGATCCCCACCCGGTCGAATACGAACAGATTGACCCTGATTTTTTCAGATTTGAGAAGGTAATGCAGGTTAAGCCGGCGGGATAAACGTCACAATCTGATCAGGTTCTGCACAAAAAGGCCAAAGACGCGCAATTCAAAGGAGGTCCTGGCGATGCAAAAGCCTGAAGGTCTGCCTGTCAGGATCCGCAGCCTTAAGGACGAACTCAGCAGGCTGATTAAAGCTATTGAAGGCCGCAGCATCCGGTTCAACGGCCAGGATCAGCTTCTGCTTGCCGAATCCCACGCTCTTGAGAGTGAAGCGGCCAGGCTCACCAAAGCTATCGAGGGCTGCACGGTTCCAAATACCGCACCTGCACAGCCCCAAAAGCAGATCGCAGTTCCCTCGCCCTCCGTAACGCCATTCCCTCAAGTAAGAGCAGTCCTGCCGCCTGACAGCCCTATACGGACTATGACGGCCGAAGATAAGATCGCGCTTTTCATGAGCTTCTTCAAAGGGCGCGAGGACGTTTTTGCAAGGCGCTGGGAGAACAAAGCGGGGGACAAAAGCGGGTACCAGCCGGTATGCGCGAACCTGTGGGTTGAAGGGACCTGCCCTAAAAAGGCCAAAGTCAAAATCTCCTGCCCCGACTGCCCGGCACGCAAATTCAGGGCTCTGACCGTCGATGACATCAGCGCGCATCTTACGGGCGGCGATGCGAAAGCAAAAGACGTCATAGGCCTTTACGCCATCCGCGCCGACAATACCTGTTTCTTCCTGTGCGCCGACTTTGATGACAAAAACTGCGAGCACGGGTATCAGAACGACGTCAGGGCTTATGTCTCCGTATGCAAAGACTGGGGCATCCACAGCCTGGTAGAGCGCTCGCGATCGGGCAACGGCGCGCACGTGTGGATCTTTTTTGCCGAGGCGGTGCCGGCAGGCAAAGCCCGCAGGCTCGGAGACGCCATTCTGACCGAATCCATGAACCGCGACGCGCAGATGTCGTTTAAGTCCTATGACCGCTTCTTCCCAAACCAGGATTTTCTCCCCGCAGGCGGCTTTGGCAACCTGGTGGCGCTGCCCTTGCAGGGCCGTGCCAGGCGCAAGGGCAACAGCGTCTTTGTGGACACTGACTTCCAGGCTTATCCTGATCCGTGGCTCGTGTTAAAGAACACCGTTAAGGTCACGGCAGCCGAACTCGACACTCTGCTTGCAGAGCACTCGGATTACCGCAAGCCCTTTGGCATCCTGACGGAAACCGCCGGCGAGGATCAAGCCTGGAAAATGCCCGATCCCGAGCCTGATTTCATCGGCAGTCTGCCTGACAAAATCACCATCACGCGGGATAACGTGTTGCTGGTACCGCGCGCGCATCTGCCTGCCGCCGCGGTAAACCGCCTCAAAAGGATCGCCGCCTTCAAGAACCCTGAGTTCTTCAAAAAACTCAGAATGAACCTCTCGACCTACGGGCTTCCGAGGGTGCTGAGCTACGCAGACGTCATGCCCGAATATGTGGCTCTGCCCCGGGGGTGCGAGGATGCCGTGACGGAGTTTTTCAAAGACGGCGGCGTGGAGGTTCAGTTCAGTGACAGGACAAACCGCGGACAGCCCATAGACGTAAGCTTCAAGGGAGAACTGCGGCCTGAACAGCAAGAGGCGGTTAGGCACATGACCGCCCATGTTAACGGAGTGCTGTTTGCGAACACTGCATTTGGCAAGACAGTCACCGCGATCGGGATGATCGCGGCGCTCAAAACCAGCACGCTGATCCTCGTCAACAGCGTCGCCCTGCTTGAGCAGTGGCAGGCGAGCCTCGAGCGCTTCCTCGAGATCAGAACCCGCCCTCAGGTTATTCCTGGCGCCCGAAGAAAAAAGTCTGCAGACTCCCCGATCGGCACACTCCACTCCTCCAAAAACCGGCTTCACGGCATTATCGACATCGCGCTTTTGCAGTCCTGCGAAAACGACGGTGAACCCAAGCCTTTTCTCAAGGAATACGGCATGGTGATCATCGACGAGTGCCACCACGTTGCCGCCCCGAAATTCAACCATGCGCTGCGCGAGATCAATGCCAGCCGGGTCTACGGACTTACCGCGACGCCGCTGCGGCAGGACGGCCACCAGCCAATCATCTTCATGCAGTGCGGGCCGGTGAGGTTTAAATCCAAGGAAGCCGCGGCGGCGGATCCGGCCTCTGAGGTGATCCGTCTGCTCATCCCCAGGTTTACGGCTTACCGCGAGATCAGCGATGACAAACTGACCTATCTGCAGATCATCCAAAGGCTCAGTGCAGATCAGGCGCGCAACCGCCTGATCGTAAAGGACGTGGCGCAATGCCTTCAGGAAGGCAGGACTCCGCTCGTCATCTCGCATTTGACCGATCACGTTGAACTGCTCGCAACACTGCTCAGGCCTTTATGCCGGAATGTCATCTTGCTCACCGGGGCAAGATCGGCATCCGAGCGCAAGGAAGAGACCGCCAGGCTCATGGCGATCCCGGATACGGAGCACCTGGTCATCGTGGCGACGGACAAATACATCGGCGAGGGCTTTGACTACCCGAGGCTGGATACGCTGATGCTGACGCTGCCGATCTTCTGGAAAGGCAGCGTCATCCAGTACGTGGGGCGCCTGCACCGCGCCTACAAAGGCAAGACCGAGACGCGCACCTATGACTACATCGACGTCAGGATCCCGATGTGCGACTCGATGTATAAAAAGCGGCTGCGCGGCTACCGCATCGCAGGGTATCAGCTGGGCGATCAGAACCTGTGCCGCCCGGGAACAGCGGACATCAAAAACTCGCTCTTCAGCGCCGAGAACTGGAGGGAGCAGTTTATAAACGATCTCGCCGCGGCCCGGCATTCGGTGCTGGCCGTGACGTACCGCATAGATCTTAAAGACAGCGATCCCCTGCTCCAAGAGCTTATGAAAGCCCAGGCGCGCGGTGTGGCGGTCAGGATCAGCTACATGGAAGGGAACAGCGCCGAAGGCAGTCTCAAAGCTCTGGGGCTTGACGTTCGCAAGTCGCCAGGCAGGGTCCAGTGCGCTGTGATCGACAAAGAAGTGTGCTGGTACGGTGACATCAACTTTTTAGGCAACTCGGCAGCCGACGTCAGCGCCATGCGCTTAAAAGATCCCGAGATCGCAGGCGAGCTCATCGACTCGCTCGTTCCGCGTAAGACTGAGGACAAACCGGTCTGAGGATGAGTTTTCACCGCCGGTGTTCAGCATTTCCGCATAACCGCCGTTTTTCTCTCGGTCTGCTTGTTATTTACCGAAAAACTGCGTGCTTTGTGCGCATTATTTCGTTGCGCTTTCGAGTACAATCCCTCTTAACAGTTCTTACTATGGAGAGATCGTAAATGCCCAAAAAGATGGATCCGGATACCGACGCCGGCACGAAAGTCCTCAGAGTCTACCGCAAACTGATGGGTTCTCCGTGCAGGCTCTATCAGGCCAAGCTTGCCGAGGAGATGAACTGCTCATCGCAGACCATCGGCAGGATCATGGAAACCATCGCCGACGAAGTCGGCCCGGCCTTAAAGTTCGGCACGGACTGCCGCCGCAGGTGGTACCAGATGCAGCCGGTCCCCAAAGCCGTGTCGCTGCCTCAGTCAGAGGAACTGCGCTATTTGCAGATGTGCAAGGATCTCTCTGAGCATTTCTTAGGCCCCGATCTCTCAGAGCGCATCGACAAGATCATCCTGAACCTCTCGCTGAGTTCCATCGGGAAAACCGATCCCGGCGACGATAACTATTACGCCAAGATCATCGGCCCTGATTACACGTTCTTTGCCAAAGGCCGCATCGACTACGGCCGCTTTGTCGACACCATCAGCAAGCTCGAGCACGCCGCCGAGGATCGGGTGGCGGTGACCGTGAGCTATTACTCCCCCTACAGCGACAAAGAGTCAAACATCAAATGCCTGCCGCTGCGTTTTGCCGTAGTCGGCAGCGCTTTATACCTCGTGTGCGCCGGGCTTACTGACCGCTACGATTTCACCAAGCTTTTGACGCTCGCCATCCACCGCATCAAGGCAGTCAAGATCTCCAAGCACTTTATCTCCAAAGCGTTCAAAGGCTTTGACACCGGCGATTTCAGCCTGCCCTGGCAGGCCAGGCCCTCGGATTTCCGCATCGTCTTTAAGAAAGGCCCTGCCGTGACCTACATCATCGAGCGCACGTTCACCGATGATCAGAAGACGACGAAGCTCCCGGGCGGCTCGCTGCTTTTGACGTTCAAGAGCCGCAGCCTGCGCGAGGTCGTGTCCTGGTGCCGCAGCTTCGGCGAGGAGCTCGAGTCGCTGACCATAGACGGCAAACTCGTCACGAACATCATGACGTCGGACATGAACAAACTCTTTAACAATCCGGAAGATCCGGAGCAGCACTGATGCCCCGCAAAAAGAACCTCCAGCTGTCCCAGTCGGACAAGGCGCTCAAGATCCTCAAGATGGTGATCGACGAGCCCGGCCGGCGCTTTACGCAGCAGGAGCTCAGCAAAATTCTCGACTGCTCGGTGCAGACGATCCCGCGGCTCTTTGACTCCATAGAGAGCGTGTTCGGGCCGATCATCGAGCGCGGGACCGACGGGCGCCGCCACTGGTTCGCGCTCAGGTACCAGCAGGGCGATCTCGTTTTAGACGACGAGGCTCCCTCCGTCAAAAAGATGCGCTTTGTGTTAAGCGCCAGCCGCGATGACACGCTGCTGCGCGACCGCCTGCGCATCTTAAGCCACCTGGATCGCCTGAGCCTTGAGGAGCATTTAAGCCGTGATCCCGGGCGCTTGAACATGGTGCTCTCGCTGCGCTACCCGTTTTTGTGGCGCGACAGCGGCGACGCGGCGCTCTCGGGCAGCCAGAATGTCTCCAAGGCAGCCTACGCCATCCATAACCGCAAGGGCATGGCGCTCGATGTGAGAAAACCGTTCTCGCGCGAAAGCGGCGAGGTCTCCGTCATGCCGCTCAAGCTGGCGTTCGTGCGCGGCTCTTTCTGGATCATCGGCGACAGCCCCGTCAAGGACGCCGCCCCCAAGAGGGTGGCCTTCTGCGCCTCCGACACCGCCAACAGCAGGATCACGGGCTTAAAGCTTCCCGGGGTGTGGGATGAGGAAACCGGCGAGCCGGTAAAACCGGCGGCGCTTGCCGATTTAGGTCTCGGGCTTACCGAGGAGCCCTGCGAGTTCCGCTTTAAGATCCTCGATCCGCTGCTTTTGCGCTCCGTGGCCGAGCATCCGCTCTCCAAAGAGCAAAAGCTTTCCGCCGACTACGCCTGGCGCAACACCGTGGCAGGCTACGTGAGCATCAAGGTGCAGGATCCCAAAGCGGCGCTGCGCTGGATGTGGATCGTCCGCGATCGCATCTCCGACATCAGCCAAAAAGGCGATCCGATCTCAAACGAACTGCTGGAGCGGCTCGTCGCCCCGGAACTTGAGGAGAGGCTTGCGCCCGATGAGCTCAGCTGACATCCGCGATCTTTTAGGGGCGCTTAAACGCGAGGAGCTTGAAGAGCTCGCCTCAAAGCTCTTTGAGGCCGCCCCCGAGGATCTGCAAACTCAAACCTTAAAAGATCTTGAGGGCAAAAGCACCGGCGCTCAGGCGCCGGCGCAGCCTGACGCCCGCTGCGCGGCCTTTGCCGCACGCCTTGAGGGCATGCGCAAAGACATCGAAAGCGGCGCCTACCTCACGCGCAGCTCGCTCATGGCGCTCCAGGGCCGTTCCTGGGACAAGGACACGGCATCGCTGCTCGCGGCGCTCTCAAAGCTTGATCCCAAAGAAACGCTGACGCTGCGCGTGCCGCTCATGCGGCTTTTGAACGCGTTTCGCACGGCCGAGGAGCGCAAGCTCCTGCCTGCTTTCAAACCCGCGGCCTTCCGCTTAGACCAGGGGCTGGAGCTTATAAAGGCCGTAGCCGCGCTTGAGCGCGGCGGCAGGGAATTCTCCGAGGACACCGCCAACAAGCTCCTCCACCATGTCATCTACCCTGCACGCTGGGTGGCCGACGGCTTCAGCCGCGACTTAAACGAGGCCGCCTATGACGCGCTGTGCCTTACGGCCTGCCTAAAAGAGGATCTCAAAGATTTCGACAGCGCCCAGGTGCTGATGAACGCGCTGCTGACGCCGCTTAAAAACCGCCTTGAGAAGATCTCAGGCACGCTAAGCGACGCCGCGCGCACCGAGGCCATAGAGCGCGCCCGCTTCTTTGGCTGGCTGACGCTGAGCGCGGCCTCCTATGCCGAGAAGGCCGCCAGGCTTTCCGAGGACACGCTCGCCTCGCGCGTTGCCATGCTCATCGCATCGCAAGTAAGTGGTCGTTTTACAGCCAC
>DKSD01000063.1 GCA_002473165.1 Succinatimonas sp. UBA7265 | reverse complement strand
TATCACCGGCTATATTTTTATCAGGTTATTTTTGGACAGTTCCTAAGTAAAGTGCAACGCATAAGCAGGGGGTGTAATGTGTTAAAATAACTATGCAATTTCGGAGAAAATTACAAATCGAATTACTCCTAAATAAAATAACGAATAAATTTCTCAAAAAGTATGGCTAATTATTTAAAAAATCAGACCAATACTAAAAGATTAGAAGAAGTGGGGGGGGTAATTATCTAAATAATAAGAGAAATTTATTAAGTTACACTTGCAAATATAATCTTATTTATATCATTTCATCATTTATTCTATTACTCATAGTTTGCTCTCCATTAATATCAAAAACTCTGAAATTAGATATTTCTCTCTGCTTAGTTGAAGAAAATAGATATCTTTCTCAAGCACCAAAATTCAAAGATAATCCGTTAAAAGATCTTCCAAAACTTTGGGATCAATATTTTAAAGATCGTATGCCTTTCAGGCAAATTTTTATGCCTGGCTATCTGTTCACATATGAAAATCTTTTAAAGAGCTATGTCAGCGAATGTGTAACCGGCAGGAATGGCGAAATATTTATTAACCATGCTTCCCCTAATATTGACGGTGCTCTAGGCATTCTTCATTATTCATCGGAACTCATGGAGCATGACAGGCTACTGGTCGCGGGAAAGCATGCTTATTTTATGAGCAAAGGGATACCTTATTATTTCTTCCTCGCTCCAAGAAAACAGACTGTATATCCTGAATGGCTGCCGTTCTACTCAGACTGGATCCCTCATCCAACGTGGTATCATAAAGAAGTTAAGACATTTCAAAAAGCAAATGTCAATTTCTACCCGTTGCTTGATTTGCTGCTGAAGCACAAAGATCAGGAACGCTTTTACGATGTTGCCTACGACACCAGCCACTGGAATGGAAACGCTGTGGCACTTGCGTATGATTATATCGCCAACATCCTGGCAAAGGACAATCCGATCTTTAAACCAGTTCGTTATAATGAATATTACATTTTAGACGATACGAAGGTTTCTTATTCAGTTTACAGAAATGAGATCTCAAAGTTTATCAGGTTGAAGCATACTGAAGATTTTTCATGCTCTGTCCCACCTGATCAGTACTTATCTTTTTCTGGTTTCAACGCCTACTGCGTTAATCACACCAAATCAGGAGGCGTTCTGTGGTTTTATTCCGATTCTTATTTTGGCAACACGCATGGTAGTCTTGCCGTGACTCCCTTTGTCCACAACGTAAAACACTATCTGCATCGTGGCTATGGCCTGGCAGATGCCAGTAAGCCCTTTACCAAGATCGCGGATGCCACTTTGGCATTCTTAAAACCAGACGCTGTGATCGAAGAGAACGTTGAAATGAACCGGTCTCCGAGGCTTACGACGGCTGATCCGCTGTTACGGCTTCTCGGCGACTACTGGATGAAAACCCATGGCATCTTTCTTGACCGCCACACTTATCTCACCGCCTTCAGCCTTAGCAACGCCGAATTCTCCGGCAACGAGTTAACCGTGCAGTCAGGCAGCCGCCTCACCCTCAAAGAAACTGCCACCGCCGATGATCTGGGCCGGGTCGTCGTCATGGGCAAGATCGATCCTCCTGCTGACAGCGCTTTGCGCATTCACTACCAGGTGGAAGGCGGCCCTGAACAAATCCTGGATTTTGGGCTTCACAAAGCAGCGCCGGCCTTCCATCAGACAGTGCATGTAAAGCCATATTCCAAGGTTCGGCTGTCATTGGAATTCCTCACCCCAGGCAAATATACTCTCGGGCGGATCAAGGAGACCGAAGATCTTAATGAAAAGATTGGCCAAGCACGACCAACTCGCATTCCCCCCAAAAAACCGTGAATTCTAAAAGAATTGGGATATGCGACGCTCAGCCAGCCTGAGCGGCAGTTTTTTAAAAATCTGTAAGATCCGGTCTCAAGTACGAGTTCAAACATGCGAAACGTAAGACGGAATGTCACCTAAGGTATATGACACTCTGACGATTTACAGCCGTTCAAGCGAATACAGGATGAACAGCTGTTCAGTAAAAGCTCATCCAACGTGCATGATCATCTTGAGCAATACACTGTGAGCAGCAAGTCGCCCCCAAAAGAGCAGTACAGAAGATCTCTGCTGACGAAAAACAGCAAAATTTACATACCTCCGCAGGTGGTAGAATGGCTGAAACTTTTGTTCCATAACAAGATAAAAAGTAACGCGATCCCGTAAAATTATTGAGACTTCAAGAAACTAATTTATAAATTCTCGTACTCACATAGATTTATTATCGAGTAAGTAAGTTAACCAGTAAAAATTAGTTATAAGCTAGAAAATACTATGTTCAAATTAGTTAACCGAATTTTAATGAATTATCTAAATAATAGGCATTGTGGGGGGGGGTAATTCGTTAAATTATAAGGAGAAATCATCAGGAAATTACAATCAAAAATTATTATTTCCTTCCTTCACAGCTTTAGTTTTCTCAATACTCTTCCTTATACTGCTTGTCATTCCGGCAACTGCTAAAGTTTTCAAAAAAGACATTTCAATTAATTTAGTAGGAGAGAATCGAGTTCTCGCCAAGGCGCCAAATTTTAAGAACACGCCGTTAAAAGATCTGCCCAAGCTCTGGGACCAGTATTTCAAAGATCGAATGCCATTCAGGCAGATCTTCATGCCAGCATATATTTTTACTTACGAGAAGATCTTACAGACTTATGTAACTGAATATGTAACCGGAAAAAACGGTGAGATTTTTTTAAACCATGCCGCGCCGGTACTTGATGCGAGTTTAGAGATCATTCCTTATCCGGAACAATGGAAAGAGCAAGTCAGATTATCTGCAGCCGGCAAGACCGCATATTTTTACAGCAAAGGAATACCTTTTTATCTTTTCCTTGTGCCTGACAAATCAACCATGTACCCGGAATTGCTGCCGTTTTACGCCAAGTGGATCCCGCATCGCATTTGGTATCAAGATGAGATCGAGACTTTGAACAAAGCGAAGGTAAATTTGTATCCGCTCAATGATTATCTTACACAATTTAAGGGAAAAGAACGCCTTTACGACACGGTTTACGATACCGGTCACTGGAACGGAAACGCACTGGTGCATGCATATGACTATATGGCTCGTATTTTGGCTAATGATAATCCGATTTTCAGCCCAGTACCATATGATGAATACTATGGATTAAAAAAGATGCCGGTTACTTTTTCGGTCTACGGGAGTGAAGTCACTAATTTCATAATCTTGAAACATACGGAAGACTTCACTTGTTCTTTGCTGCCTGAGACTTATCGCTCCGGAGCCTACGATCAATATTGCATTAACAAAATGAAGGACAATGGCTCGCTGTGGTTTTTCTCCGATTCCTATTTCGGTGCCACCCACGGTTCAGATGCAAAAGCGCCGTTTATCCATAACGTGAAATATTATCTGCACCGGCACTACGGCATGCAGAAACCTTTTACTCAGCTTGCAAATGAAACTCTGCCGTTTAACACGCCGGATGCAGTGATCGAGGAATTTGTAGAAAGGATGGGCGGACCTCAGCTTTCATGGATTGATCCCCTGCTCCGCGTTCTCGGCGACTTCTGGATGAAGACCCAAGGCATATTTCTTGACCACCGCAGCGATCTTTCCGCTTTCACTCTGGCCAACGCCGAGATCTCCGGCGACGTGCTCACCGTGCAGCCCGGTAACCGCCTAAGCCTCAATGCACCAGTAACCGCCGATGATCTGGGGCGGATCGTGGTCATGGGCAAACTCGATCCCCCCGCCGACTGCGCTCTGCGCATTCATTATCAGGAAGAGGGCGCCCCAGAGCAGATCCTGGACTTTGGTCTGCCCAAGGCAGCGCCGGTGTTCCATCAGGCTGTGCATGTCAAGCCCTTCTCAAAAGTGCGGCTGTCAGTGGAGTTCCTGGCTCCGGGCACTTACAGCTTAGGGCAGATCAAAGAGATCGACGATTTAAAGGCGAGGATGTAAAAGATGGTCTTCAGTTCTATCACCTTCGTGCTGGTGTTTTTGCCGGTAACGCTGTGCCTTTATCTCTTCTTTGCCTTCGTAACGCCTGAGCGCTTTAAGTACAAGGCCTTAAACATCATCCTGCTTTGCTGCTCCATGCTCTTTTACGCCTGGGGCGAGCCTTCGTATGTGATCCTGCTGCTGCTCTCGATGTTCTTGAACTACTTCTTTGCAACGACGATCGAGGTCAACCGCGGAGAGCGCAACGGCTCGTTCTGGCTGTTCTTGAGCGTCACCGTAAACCTGGGCTTTCTCGTGTACTTCAAGTACATGAACCTCTTGCTCACCACCAAGATCTTTGGCGTGATCGTAAATGATCTGCCCGAGGCCTTAAGGCCGGCGCCGGATTTCCACATCGCCCTGCCCTTGGGGATCTCGTTTTACACCTTCCAGGCCATCAGCTACCTCATCGACGTCTATCGCGGCAGCGCCAAGGTAGCCCGCAGCCTTATAGATTTCGGCTGCTATTTGACGATGTTCCCGCAGCTCGTCGCAGGCCCGATCGTAAGATACGAGAGCATCGCCAAAGAACTCGTAAAAAGGGAGATCAGCGCCGAGAACTTCGCCGAGGGCTTTAAGCGCTTTGTGTTCGGCCTGGCCAAAAAGATGCTGCTGGCTGACTACTTCGGGCGTATAGCCGACGCCGCCTTCTCGGTGCCCGATGACGAGGTGTCCATGCCGGTTGCGTGGGCAGGCATGGTGTTCTACACCTTGCAGATCTACTTTGATTTCAGCGGCTACTCCGACATGGCAATTGGCCTGGGCCGGATGTTCGGGTTTACGTTCCCTGAGAACTTCAACTACCCCTATATCTCAAAGAGCGTGCGCGAGTTCTGGCGCCGCTGGCACATGACGCTCTCAGGCTGGTTTAAGGACTATCTCTACATTCCCTTGGGCGGAAACCGCAGAGGGCAGTTTAGGACCTGCCTAAATCTTTTCATCGTGTTCGCCCTCTGCGGTTTCTGGCACGGGGCCGACTGGATGTTCATGCGCTGGGGCATCTACTACGGCGTGTTCTTGATCTTAGAGAGGGTGACGCGCAACTTCCCCGATCGCCTGCCCTCGTGGCTTGCCCACACTTACACCCTCGCCGTGGTCATGATTGGCTGGCTGCTCTTTAGATCCGAGAACTGGCTGCAGTTCCGCTCGTTCTTCTACGGACTTGCCTGGTACGGCCACCACGGCTTTGGGTATATCACCCCGCAGACCTTCAAGGTCTTTGTGCTGTTCTTCACGCCGGGGACTTATCTGACGCTGGCGCTCGGGCTGATCCTCGCAACCCCGGTCTACCCCTGGCTGCGCGAGAAGCTCAAAGCCGCCATGCGGAACCATGTAAGCTTATGCGCTTCGCTCTCTTACGCCTGGACCGCGGTGCTGCTGCTCATCTGCTACATGCCGCTCTATGGCGCGTCCTACAACGCGTTCATCTATTTCAGGTTCTGACCAGCTGAGCCTGAGACGGCGATCGCTTTGCAGGGCTCAGGCGCAAGCGCCTGAGCCCTGCCTTTAGCCTGAGCCTTGATCTCAGAGCAGGGATCAGCCATCACCAGCGGCCAGATCTTGATCGCCAAAATATGTTCGCTGCGCACTCTTGCCCGACTCCGCCTGAAAAAGTGTCGTTTCCTTGAATTATACGGCCGGAAAAGTGTCACAAACATGCTGTCATTCGGCAGAAAAAATGTTATTAATATACCGTGATTCGGTCTAAAAAATGTCATCTTGTTGGATTAGCGCGGTATATCTGTTTATGCTTAAAAGAAAAATTGAGGCGCAGCTGCTCAAGTGGAAAAAGAGCATCGATCACAAGCCGCTGATCATCAAGGGGATCAGGCAGTGCGGCAAAACTTTCATCGTGAAAAAATTTGCCCGCGAGCACTATCAGCATGTCGTCTATGTGAACTTCATCCTGAGACCGGAACTGGCCACCGCCTTTACCGGCACCAAAGACGTCGATACCATCGTGCTCAACCTTACGGCGCTGCTGCCTGAGGCAAAGTTTGAAAGGAGCAGAACCTGCCTCATCTTAGATGAGATCCAGGACTGCCCGGATGCCCGCACGGCGCTCAAGTCCTTTAAAGAACATGGCGGCTTTGACGTGATCGCCACCGGATCGCTATTAGGCGTCAAAGGATACGGCGGGCAGCTTAAAAAGGCGCAGAATCCGCACTTTGGCAAAAACTCAATCCCGGTGGACTCTGAGACTGTCATCATGATGTACTCGCTCGATTTTGAGGAGTTCCTGTGGGCAAACGGCATCAGCGGGCAGACCATAGCTGCCGTCAAACGCTGCTTTAAAGAGGAGAGGCCGGTCCCTGAGGGCGTGCACCAGGCTTTCAGAACACTGTGGTATCGCTATGTGGCCATAGGCGGCCTGCCCGAGGCGGTAAACGCCTATCTCGAGCACCACAGCATGAACGAGGTTTTAAAGGTGTATGTCTCGATCATCGACGAGTATGAGGATGACATGGTGAAATACGCCGCCGATGAGAGCAAAACCCATATCCGGGAGTGCTTTGGGGCGATCCCCGTTCAGCTTGCCAAGAAAAACAAGAAATTCCAGTACTCCGTGATCAAAAAAGGCGCGAGATCGAGCCAATATGCCGGAGCCTTGCAATGGCTTGAGGATGCCGGGATCATCATCCGCTGCTATAACGTGCATCAGCCGCAGCTGCCGCTTTCAGGCAACCGCAAGGATGACGTCTTTAAAGTGTACCCTGCCGACATCGGTCTTTTGACGGCGATGCTCGGCCAGGGCGCGGCGGCAGACATCCTGCAAGGCCGGCTGTTTGGCTATAAAGGGGCGATCTTTGAGGGGGCGATGGCCGATGTGCTTCATAAGAAAGAGCAGAAACTCTTCTACTATCAAAAAGACAGCGGCCTCACGCTTGATTTCCTCATACGCCAACAAGGCGAGTGCGTGCCCTGCGAGGTCAAGGCGGCCTCAGGCAAGGCCAAGAGCCTCAAAACCGTGCTCAGACACCCTGAAACCTATCAGATCCGCCATGCCCTGAAGTTTGGC
This sequence comes from Succinatimonas sp. UBA7265, assembly GCA_002473165.1. Taxonomy (GTDB): domain Bacteria; phylum Pseudomonadota; class Gammaproteobacteria; order Enterobacterales; family Succinivibrionaceae; genus Succinivibrio. The sequence goes on along the minus strand of DKSD01000063.1, from coordinate 4,735 downwards.
GATTACAACGTGAGACGCGATGGCGCGGTGCTCACGCTGCCTGCCTACATGGCCGCGTTTTTGGATTTCACGGATGACGAGGATCTCGCGCTGCCGCCGGTTGACGCGGAGGCTGTGAACCGCCTTGCCGAGGACATGAAAGCCTGAGCATTGTGCAGGGGATGTTAAGGCTTAAGGCCGCCGCCCCGCGGGCGTAAAACGCAACACCATGCAGTTCGCCACCGCCGCCTCACGCCTCGGATCAGCGCATGAGGCGACGACGGCGGTGAACTTTCCCCGAAAATGACAAAGCCGCGGCGCGGTGTAGTAAAATTTTCGGGTGTTGTTGCAAGGATCGCCTAAGGCATGAGCTTTTTAAATTAAGCTCCTGCTTTTGCTGATCAGGGCCTCTTTTTAAACGGAGCGATGAAATGGCTGTTCAGGTTTATCTGGGTGTAGGTTCAAATCTTAACCGGGAGAACGCCCTGCGCTTTGCCAAAGCGCGGATCGAGCAGCTGCTTGATGATTTTAAGATGTCCTCCGTGTGGGCCAGCCGCGCCGTGCGCGAGGCCGAGCCTGAGTACTACAACATGGTCATGGGCGGCAAGACCAAATTAAGCCTTGAGGATCTCTGTAAGACATTAACAGAAATAGAGGCCGACGCCGGCTCCGAGCTCATGTTCCACAACGGCACGAATTTCGGCGTCAAGCGCCGCCTCGATATCGACGTGCTCCTCTACGGCGACACCGTGGCCACCGAGCCCTGCAAGGTGCCCCGCCATGACATCCAGGACTACCCTTTCGTGCTCTGCCCGCTCTGCGAGCTCGATCCTGACATCATCCACCCGCTCTTAAAGCTCAGAGCAGGCGACATCTGGGCGGAGATGGAGCCGCGCCTTCCTGAAAAGATGAAGGTCACTGAAGTTAAATTTGACTGGAGCGGCGCGGCTCCGCAGTGGCACTCCGAGAGCAAGGCAAATTAAGCTCTTCCTGAATAATTCAGAGGTGGCGCTGTGACCTTAACCCATGTGACCGTGCTGGCCCTCATCCAGGGGCTTACCGAGTTCCTGCCGGTGTCCTCAAGCGCGCACCTCATCCTGCCCTCACAGCTTTTAGGCTGGCCTGATCAGGGACTGGGTTTTGACGTGGCGGTGCACGCGGGCACACTGCTTGCCGTGATCTGCTACTACCTTGCAGATCTCGTTAAGATCACCGCCTACACCATAGAGAGCATGGTGACCCGCCGTATGGGCCCCGTCGCCAAGATCGGTTTCTGCCTGATCCTCGCCACCATCCCCGCAGCCGTGTTCGGCTTTGCTTTTGAACAGCAGATCAGCACCATTGCAAGGAGCGTGGAGCTTATAGCCTGGACGACCATAGGCTACGGCATCCTGCTTGGGATCTCCTCTTACGTAAACCGCCATCTCGTGTGGCGCAATATCCTCGCAATTGAAGGCGAGAGAGCCGACTCGCTGCGCCGCCTTACTTTTCAGCAGGCGCTCATCGTCGGCTTTGCCCAGGCGCTCTCCATTGTCCCCGGCACTTCAAGATCGGGCATCACCCTCACGGCAGGGCTGTTTTTAGGCATGCGGCCTGAGGCGGCGGCGAGGTTCTCTTTTTTGCTCTCGATCCCGGTGATCATCGCCTCGGCAACGCTTGAGGGGATAAAGCTCGTAAAACACCCTGAGCTTATGGGCTGTGAGTGGACGGACATGCTCTTAGGCGCGGCGATCGCTTTCTTTACCGCGCTGCTCGTCATCCACTTCTTTTTGAAGTTCATCGCCAAATCCGGCATGGCAGTGTTTGTAATTTACCGGGTGCTGCTGGGCGCGGCGCTGCTGGCGTGGTTTTGCTGACGGGCGCCGCATGTGCCGCGGATTAGCCAAATGTCGCAAAGCAGAACAGGCTTGACTTTGAGCCGGCGCACGCGCGCCGTGTTGAAGATCGCGGCCGCCCCGCGCTCTTTGCTATGATAGGCACATTGATTATCAGACGCCTGAGAGATTAAAACGCAAGTTCATGCAGGCGCATTGCAAAACACATAAAGTACCCAAGAGATCCAAACCAAACCGCAAAATGGCAGAGAACACCTGGAAAGAGGATTTCCCCTACAACTTCTCCATGCGCAATCAGATGATCAGCGAGCTCATCGATTTTGCGCAAGTGAGATCGCTGCTGGATCTAGGCTGCGGCAATCAGGATCTCAGGCGCTTTGTGCCCGAGGGCGTCAAATACACGGGGTATGACCTCTATAAGCACTGCCCCTCGACAGTGATCAAGGATTTTAACAACGGAGATCGGGTAAGCGATGACGCGGATGTCGCGGTATGCTCAGGCTTTATCGAGTACCTGCGTGATCCCCGGTACATGATCGCCGACATCTGCGCGCACTGCGATACCGTGGTCGGAAGCTACAACTACACCGACGATGTCAAAAAGCGCAGCGAGATCTGGGTAAACGCGCTCTCGCGAGGCGAGCTTGACGGATACTTCAGGGAAAACGGCTTTGCAAGGCGCGCTGAGATCTTCAGGGGCGATGACACGGTCTTTGCCTATGCCCGCGTAAGTCTGTTTACCCCCCCCTATACATTAATTATTTGAAATATATAGATAAAAACACAAAATGGTTTAATTTCAAATACCAGGCATACAGGATGCTCGCCAGGATCGCGCCGCGCTTTGAGGCAAGGCGCCTTAAAGCCGCCCGGGCAGTGCAGGCTGAGATCTTAAAGCTCACCGCGGAGCGGGGAGCACAAAACACGAAACCGCATCATGGCTGAGGCGGTATTTGCGGCAGTGCGGAGTAAGGCGGAAAACGAGCCTAAACTTTGCAAAAGGTTTGTTAACTAAAGGAATTACACAGTAAATTCGGATTTTAAATATGGGTGATGTAATAAAAGTCCTTGACAGGATAAAATTTAGCCGCATGGGGGGGGTATTCGAGGTTGAGCTAAACCGGCCCTCAAACAGCCAGGTCTGCCCCCAGAGAGCGATCCACATCCAGTCCCCTTCCTTTCGCCTGGAGCTGCGCGAAGACGAGTTTTTGCAGCTCGCAAGCTGTGTGCTTCTGGCCAAAAAGCAGCTTGAACTGCTAAAGGGAGGGAAATGATGGCAGGATTCATCCCCTCTGAGCTCATCACCGGCTTCTTTGACAGCCTCAACCAGACCGGCATTCTCTACCTCAACATCAAAAACATCGCCCGTGAGCTGCCCAATCATCTAAAGGACGGCAAGGACATCGATATCCTGGTCTCGCCCGCAGATGAGGAGAAGCTCTGCAAAGTAATGGAGGAGCACGGCTTTAAAGCCGTCACCTATCCTTATGGTCCGGCCACCGGCTGGGTCTTGGGCTACAACCTGCCCGAGAACAAGTTCTTTGTCAAACAGGGGATCGCACAGACTTTCATAGTTGACGTGTGCTTCATGCTCAAATGCAAGTCACTAACGCCAATGACCATGGTGCCGTTAAACCACGGCTTCAATGACGGGGCGCTTAAAGATCGCGTGTGGAATGAGGAGCTCCACGCCTATGAGCTCGATGAAAAGCGGCTCTTAGGCTACCTCATCGTCAGATCGGTGCTCACGAAGCACGGTTTCTCAGAGGGCTATAAAGCCGAGATCGAAGCGCGCAAAGCGCTGCTTGATGATCCGGAGGAGAAAGAGCTTTTGAAGGAGGAATTCTTCAAATTCACGCCGACGCTCATCAAGATGCTCAAGGCCGGGGATTATGAGCAGATCTTTGATGCCTATGTAGGCTTTACGGGCTATTGAGGGGGAGCGCAGCATGATCAATCCGGGAGTTGTCACCTTAGCCTCGCTCAACGGCTTTGAGTATGTGAACTTTCCTTACCGCTTTTGCGTTGAGGACAATATAGGCGAGTCCATCCACATCCACTTCAAGGACATCAGGCTGGATCTCAGCGTTGAGGATTTCAAGGCGCTTGCGGACAAAGCCGAGGGGATCATCGACAAGCTCGTGGACGCGCCGGGCTTTGAGGCCAGACGCCTTGACCGCACCATCTTGCTGGGGCTTTCCGCGCAGCTGCCTTATCTCACGCGCGTGAGGATCGAGAAGATCCGCCTTGAGGACATCCTCGTGGACACCTTCGATGAGCACGGGCGGCCGATGACGGCTTCGCTCAAGCACTCACGGGTGCTCAAGGCGCTGTACGGCGACACCAAAGAGAACGACGAACACCGCGTGCAGTTTAATTATTTCAGGCGCGGCAGCTGCGAGCGGATCACCAACCGCGAGCGCATCCGCTACAACCTCGAGCAGATAAGGGAGCACGGCTACCCTTACGGCGACGAGCTTATCGGGCTGTGGGCTAACCACGTGATCTTTGACGGGCAGCACCGCGCGGCCTGCCTCTATTACCTCTACGGCAATATCGATGTGCCCGTGCAGATCTTTGAGTTCTCAAACACGCAGGGGCCTGAGATCGTCACACCGCCGCCTTTTGAAGAGCCGAAACCGCAGCCGCAGACTCAGCCACAGCCGCAAAACACGGCAGCCAAAGGCGGCTGGTTTAAGCCAAAACACCACAAGCACAACGCGCTGGTGCGCTCATGGCGCAAGCTCGGGAGGATCATCGGGATCAGCAAGCACAAAAATCGATGAACCGACTTCTAATCAATACCCTCCGCAAGATGACCGCCGCCATGGCGGTCTTTTGTTTCAAGCACACCGCAGTCTCTTGAATCTCCTTTTACCGCTCGCAAGCCTCTAAGTGTCTGAATACTAACAAGGAAGGAC
>DKSD01000081.1 GCA_002473165.1 Succinatimonas sp. UBA7265 | reverse complement strand
GTTATTTTTGGACAGTTCCTAAGTTAGGCAGACTGCCGCCACAGCCGCCAATTGCCAAGGACGGATCCTGTCCGTATTCAGGTGAAGCCTCATGTACCCGCCGAAAGCAAACAGCAGAAAAAACCAGGCGGCATCAGAAGAACTGCCGCCAATTCCATGCCCAATCGATCTGCTGAGCACGGCAGTCCCAATAATGAGCAGCCAGCGGTACTGTCTCGCACTTAACACTCTCAGCCCGATTGCAAGGAACGGGCTGAAGAGAATAAGCACGAAATAGGTGGTTATGAACCAGTAAACATTTCCGCTTACCGGCAGAAAAACCTCCTTTAGGTTCCAGGCGGATAAATCAGGCACCAAAACCGCCCACAGGGCCAAATTCAAAATGTAGACAGAGAGCCACAGTTTGATGAGGCTTGAAGGTCTGACAACAGTTTTTACGAGGAAATAGCCGCTTATAAGAACAAAAATATTGACACCCAGTTTTCCGCCTGACGCCAGCACCTGCGCTGCATACAAATTCACAGTCAGAGCGTGATCGACAGTGCCGTTTAAGCTTTCGAAAATTCCAGAATGCACTGAAAAATGATGAGCTACTATAAGCAGCATGGCAAAGATGCGCAGCAGTTCAAGATTGGAATCGCGCTGAACCGGCCCTGACGGCAGAGTTTTCACTGTAAAAGACCTTTAATGATTCTCATTTTCAGCCTGAAAAGGCTGGGACTTGACAGGGTGTAATATTATAAGCATAAACCCTTTTTTATGAGGTTCATCATGGTCTATGTGGCAGCCTTTTTGGCATTCCTGTTCTTTGTCGGCGCGCTCTCTTTGGGCATGATCCTCGCCAGGCGCCCGCTGAAGACTGAGGACGAGGCCACGCGCGCCATCTTAGGCGATCTCAAGTGCGCCACCTGCACGAGCTCGCTGTGCGGCTTTGCCGGATCCTCAGGCAACCACGCCAGCGCCAAGTGCGATGCGGCTTTAAAGTCCATTCCGCACAAGGAAGTCTGATCGGATCGCATAAGCCATAACGACGCGCCCCGCAACCAGAGGCGCGTTTTTTCTGATTTGCAAGTGTGTCAGATCCCTAAGGAGGGTTACATGAAAGCAAAATCAGCCTTCATGCTCATCACCGCCGCCGCGCTGCTCTGCGCCTGCGGCAAAGCCCAGCCCCCCGCGCCAGAGGTTACACGGGCCCAGGGCAAAACCATGGGCACGTTTTATATGGTTGAGACCGTCGGAAACTACAAAGACGGCGCGGCGGCGCTGGAGCAAGACTGCGAGGCGGAGTTTAAACAGATCACCGACGCTATCTCAACCTTCGACCCGCATTCGGAGCTGGCCAGCATCAACGCCGCTCAGACCACGGAACCCCAGCCGATCTCCCCCTACCTCTCCAGGATCATTGCCGACACCGTGGCTCAGGGGCTGCGCATCGGTCTGGCCACGGACATCACCGTGGGTCCGCTCGTGAACCTCTGGGGCTTTGGCAAGGACAAACGGCTCAACCGCGAGCCTTCGCAGGATGAGATCGCAGAGGCGCTGAAACTTACCGGCCGCCAGGCTTTTGAACTGCGCCATACCCGCTCGGGGCAAAACCTCATCATCAAGCACGATCCCAAAGTCAGCCTGGATCTCTCCACCATAGGGGAAGGCCTGGGCGCCGATGCCGTCGCCGCGATGCTCGATCGCGCCGGAGTGCAAAATTACCTGGCCTCCGTTGCAGGAGCCAGCCGCACCGCCGGCAAGAACCCGCGCGGCGAGGACTGGAAGATCGGTATAGAAGATCCGACAAACCCCGATCACCAGGTGTTCCAGACCGTGTGCCCTTTAGGCCAGGGCATGTCGACCGCCGGCTCCTACCGCAATTACTTTAAAGATGAGAAGACCGGGCACATCTACTCGCACGCCATCGATCCCAAGACCGGCAGGCCGGTTGACCACTCAACCATGTCCGTGACCGTGATCGCGCGCCGCGCTTTCATCACCGACGCCCTGGACACGGGGCTTTTGGTCATGGGCGCTGACAAAGCCCTGACCTGGGCCAACGCCCACAATGTCGCCATCTTTACCATAGAGATGAAAGACGGCAAGCCTTTTGCCCGTTACTCGCGCGCCTTCGCGCAGTACTTAAAGTGCGCCCCGCAGGTTAACGCGACGCTGGAGGAGAACTGATGCACATTCATATCCTGGGGATCTGCGGCACGTTCATGGGCGGGATCGCTATGCTCGCCCGCCAGGCAGGCTTTACCGTTACCGGCGCCGATCAGAATGTCTACCCGCCGATGAGCACCGAACTTGAAAACGCCGGGATCCGCATCCATCAGGGCTATGATGCGGACCAGCTTGATGAAACACGCGCCGATCTTTATGTGGTGGGCAACGTGATGCGCCGCGGCATGCCAGTCATAGAGCGTATCCTCAATGAGGGCCTGCCCTATGTCTCAGGCCCGCAGTGGCTTGAGGAGCATTACCTGACGCACCGTCATGTGCTCGCTGTCTCCGGCACCCACGGCAAGACCACCACTTCCTCGATGCTCGCCTGGATCCTCGAGCGCTGCGGCAAAAACCCGGGCTTTCTCATCGGCGGGATCCCTGGCAATTTCGGGATCTCGGCGCGCAGCACGGACTCCCCGTGGTTTGTCATTGAAGCCGACGAATACGACTGCGCCTTTTTTGACAAGCGCTCAAAGTTCCTCCACTACCACCCGCGCACGCTTATCATCAACAACATCGAATACGATCATGCCGACATCTTCGATTCCGTGCGCGACATCCAAAAGCAGTTCCACCATCTGGTGCGCACGGTGCCCGGCAACGGCCTGATCATCGCGCCTGAAACAGACAAAAACGTCCGCGGCGCGTTGGACATGGGCTGCTGGACTCCGATCGAATACACAGGCTCTCCCTCAGGCTTTGACGTGCGGGCGCTCAAAGACGACTGGAGCGTTTTTGAAGTGATGCACGCCGGTACGCCGCAATGCCGCGTTGCGTTTGACTGCACCGGCGAATACAGCGCCCGCAATGCGCTCATGGCCATGCTCGCAGCCCGCAGCGCCGGTGTAAGCCTTGAAGAGAGCGCCGGGGCGATGTCAGAATTTGTGCTGCCCAAACGCCGCATGGAGCTCAAAGGCAGCGCCGGCGGGGTTGACGTCTACGATGACTTTGCCCACCACCCCACCGCCGTGCGCGTGACGCTGCACGGACTGCGCGAGCACCTGGGCAAAAACCGGCGCATCGTCGCAGTTTTTGAACCTCGCTCCAACTCCATGAAGATGGGAGCCAACGCTGAGATGCTCAAAGGCTCGTTTGACGACGCGGATGACACCTTTATCTACGCCTCGCCTGCGGTGAAATGGGATGCCGACGCTCTGGGGACTGACAGGATCAAGATAGAACATGACTTTGAGCGGCTGGTGAGTCAGGTTGCCGCCGCCTGCCCTGAAGGGACTGCGGTGCTGGCGATGAGCAACGGCTCATTCAACGGCTTTCACATGAAACTGCTGGATGCGCTAAAGAGCAGAAAATGACTCCTCACTTTTCAAAATTCAACGCAAAGTTAAGTTATAACTCCTGCACTATGCATCCAAATAAATTTTTGCCATGTTTTGAAACTATGCCCAAAACATCATAAGCGGCTGCATTGAAAACATTTTGTAACAGACCAAGCTTCGCACTGTGTCTGCTGAAGAGCTTGAAAACGTGAAGCCCCGGTCACAGCCGGGGCTTTTAAGGGAAATTTGGTGGAGGTGGAGAGACTCGAACTCTCGTCCCAAAAGGCTTCATCTTCAGCACTACATGTTTAGGCAGTCTTTAATCTCGACACAGGCTGCGGAATGCCACGCCACACTGTGCCCAGTCTGAAAGAGTTCTTTAATGTTTCCGCCTCAGACGGGGCTTCCGCACGATCCAGTGAAAACCGACCCCGGCATTGCGTAACGTCACTGGAAAGGTTCCGCGCCGAGGGCTTCAAGCAGGTTATTAAGCTGCTAAAGCGTAGGTTTCGTCGTTTGCGACTATTTTTAAACAGATTTTTAGCGAGGCTCTGCACCTCGACATGCGCCTTGGAATTCACGCTTCCGGTCGAAACCAGATTCACCCCCAAGACAGCGTGATTATATCAGCTAATTCCCGGTTAACTAAGCCTACTTGAAAGCCTTTTTCATCACGCGCTCTTTGTCGCGCTGCCACTCGCGATCTTTGATGGAATCGCGCTTGTCATGTTCCTGCTTGCCTTTGGCCACGCCGATCTCAAGTTTGGCCCACGATCCTTTCCAGTAGAGTTTAAGCGGGATGATGGTATAGCCCGCGCGCTGGGACTTGCCAATCAGTCTGCCGATCTCGCGGCGGTTTAACAGCAGTTTGCGGGTGCGGGTCGGATCCGAAACGACGAAAGCGCAGGAAGTCTTAAGCGGGTTGATGATCGAGCCCAGCAGGATCACCTCGCCGTCCTTGACGGTCACGTAAGCCTCGCTGATATTGGCTTTGCCCGCGCGCAGCGCCTTGACTTCCCAGCCCTGCAGCGACAGCCCCGCCTCCAGACGCTCCTCGACAAAATACTCGAAGCTCGCGCGGCGGTTTACCGCAATCACTCCCGGTCCCTGTTTCTTTTTCAAAGCCATGGCCTTTCCGTCCGATACTTTTTATAGATGGCGCGGGTTGCGCGCACTAAATTCTAGGGCACGGCGGCGTGTCTGACAATGCCGCGCGGGCGCTCTCAATGCGCCCCAGCCCTCATTTTAAGAAAATGGTGCGCGGATCGCCGTTTTTTTGCCCTTATAATCAAACCCGAGTGACTTAAAATTTCAGAACTGGCAAAGAGAACACCGTAAATCCGATTATGGAAGAAGAGCACAACCCTCAGGCCGGGCAGTACCAGGCTGACGAAGCGCCGGAACAGAACGCGCAGGCTTCTGCAGGATCAGAACTGCCGTCTCAGGAATATGCCCCTGAGCAGCAGGAATACGCAGCAGATCCGCAAAGCAGCACCGCCGGCGCTCCTGAAGGAGAACCGGTGTCTGAGAATTTACAGCCTGAAGAGCAGATCGCCGCGGACGCAGGGGAAACAGAGACTAAAGCCGTATCGCAGCCCAAAACCCCGGGGTTTTTAAAGAATCTTTTGCTGCTGCGCTTTGGGCAGATGAGCCTTAAACAAAAGCTCATGACCGGTTTTGGCGTCACGCTTTTGATGTTCCTCATCTCCTCGCTGTCGATCCTGGCGATGATCCGCAGCCAGCTTTACGGGTTTCAGGAGCAGATGAATGCCCAAAGCCGCATCCGCGCCGAACTCTCCCAGACCGTACAGGCTGTGCTCAACGCGGGCTTTATGTACGTGCAGTACGACGCAGCGCAGGCTCCTTCGTCCGAGCAGACTGCGCAGATAGAAAGCTACGATCCCAAGGCGCTTTTAAAAACCATAGATTCCATCGCTGCGGATGCGAAAGTGCTCAGGGAAAATTCAGAAGCGTCAAGGTTTGAAAAAGAGGATCTGCCCAGGTTGCGCGGCTACCTCAGCCGTTTTGCCGAACTTGCAGAAGAGTTTAAAAACTCCCTGTCCTCGGGCAAATACCATGAAGTAAACCGCAGGATCTCAGAGGAAGCCATCCACCCGGCGCTCTTTTTGCTTGCCGATGTGCAATCGCGCTCCATCAGTTCCTCAAACAGCGGCTATTCGGCGCTGCTTAAAGGGGTTATCTACAACATCACGCTTACCATGGTGGCCTCGCTCATCGTCGTCTCGCTCATCATCTACGGTATCAACCGCTCGCTCACCGGTCAGTTCGCCAGGCTCCACCGCACATTCAGCCGCATCGCCGCAGGCGATCTGCAACAGAAATCCGTTGACAGCGGCGCAAGCGAGGGCGCCATGGGCAGCATGATCCGTGAACTCGTGCGCTCCATAAACAATACCGTCGTCAAAATGCGCTCTGACGCCGATCGCGTGCTGCAGATCATGGACTCAAGCCGCGAGGCCGTGCAGAGCACGACCGACAACATGAACGCGCAGCACAGCAAAGCCGAAAACGTGGCTCAGGCCACGGCCTCCATGCGCGACAACATCAGCAAGATCACCGAATTCGCCCGTTCGACCTTAAACGAGGTCAAGGTCGCTGAAAAGAACTCCGACGCCTGCCGCTGCACCATGCAGGACAACATCACGACGACGCACGCCCTGGCCGACCGTCTTAAAGCCTCGTCAGCGGCCGTGGCGGAGATCACGCGCATGGGCGATCAGATAGAGGAGATCGCCCACACCATCGCCGGCATCGCCGATCAGACGAACCTGCTGGCGCTCAACGCCTCCATCGAGGCCGCGCGCTCCGGCGAATACGGCCGCGGTTTCGCCGTCGTCGCCGACGAGGTGCGCGAGCTGGCCAACAAGACAGCCGTCTCCACCGAGGAAGTGTCAGCCACCTTAAGCAAGCTCAGTGACGCCGTGGACAAGACCGTAAAGGTCATGGCCCTGTGCGAGTCAGAGATGAAGAACTCCGTGGCGCAGAGTTCCAAGGCCAACTCCTCCATAGAGGAGATCATGGGCACGATCGCCACCATCTCCGACATGAGCGAGCAGATCGTCGAGTTCTGCCAGATGCAGACCTCGCAGACAGCCGACGTCAACCAGGCCATCTCCGACATCAACGATCTCACGGACAGCGGCGCCGAGAGCCTGGGCTCGCTGCGGCAGTCCATCACGTTCCTAAGCGACATGTCCAAAGCGCAGCGCAAGGATCTAAACCGCTTTACCACCGATGACTGAGCCGGGCGCAGAGAATTTCAAGGCAAAGCTGAGGGCATAATGAGCAAATGAAACAGCTGCAACTGGATGCGCGCTCTGATTTCGCGCTGCGCGACAGCCTGTTCTCGCTGCGCGCGCTCATCGACAGCGAAAAGCCCAAAGCGACAGTGCTGCACATCTATACCGCAGGCGGCACGTTTGATGAACTCTCAGGCGTGTGCGCGAGCATAGACGAGATCATCCCTGAAGCGCTGTACCTCGGCGCCACCTGCTCTGCGGCAATCGGCCCCGGCGAGTACGAAGGCAGCGGCACCCGCATCTTTGCCACGCTCTATTACTCAGAGGGGATCCGCGCCGAGGTGCTGCACTTTCCCTACGTGCCAGGCGATGTTGCGCCCTGCGATCAGACGGACGAGGCAATCGTCAGAGCGCTTGAAGATCGCCCCTGGGCGCAGGGAGCTGAGCTGTTTTGCGTCTCAGGCGGCGAACAGCGTTCCGGCTATGGCAGGCTTTTAGGCTCGATCCCCGAGCGCATCACCGTGATGGGCGCGCGCGCCATGACCCCTCAGTGGGACACCGCCGCCGGCATGGTGTTCTCAAACTGCGGCAAAGTCGAACGCCGCAGCGCCGTAATGCTGGTCTTAGGTGGGCCTGAGATCGAGTTCTGTGTCAGCCTCGTCTCCGGCTGGTCGGCCGTCGGCCGGCGCTGCGCGCTTAAGACCTCGTCGCGCCAGGTGATTTCAGAACTTGACAACCTGCCGCCGGTGGAACTCTACAAGCGCTATCTGGGCTTTGAAAACGACCGCTACTTCCTCAAAAACGCCGTGGGCTTCCCGCTTTTGTGCACCATGAAATCAGGCGAGCAGGCGCTGCGCTCGCCGCGCGAGGTCATGAAAAACGGCGCCCTGGCGATGTGCGCCGACTGCGGAGACTTTGAAACGGCAGCCATGGCTTACGGCAGCGCCCGCAAGATCCGCGAAGAGCTCTACCGCGGCTGCGCGGCCTTGGCCGCTTTTTCCCCTGAGTGCATTCGCATCTATGACTGCGAGCTCAGGCGCGCTTACTGGAGCTCCGAGCACATCGCAGGCGAACTCTCCCCGCTTGATTCCGTGGCGCCCATTGCCGGGATGTTCTCAGGCTCCGAGTACATCCGCCCCGCGGGCGGGAAGTTTTTCATGGTGCACAACCAGGTGCTGCTGGCCATCGGGGTCCGCGAGGATCACGGCAAAGGCGCCGCCGCGCGCAGCCGCGGCTACACTGCCCCCTCCGAGCCCCGCGGCGTGCTGAGCATCGAGGACCGCCTCGTAAACTTCCTCTCCGAGGCCACCTCGGAGCTGGAGCAGGCCAACGCCAGGCTCCGCCACATGGCGGCCACCGACAGCCTCACGGGCCTGAGCAACCGCATCGCCATGCGCGAAGCCTTAAACGGCGCGCTGGAAGAGGGCGGCAGCTGGACGGTTGTCATGGCCGATATAGACGGCTTCAAGCAGGTCAACGACACTTACGGCCACCTGTGCGGCGATCAGGTGATCGTTGCGCTCTCAAAGCTCATAGAAACAGAATTCGCCGCCTCCTCCCTGCGCTACCGCGCCGGGCGCTACGGCGGCGATGAGTTCATCGTGCTCTCAGAGGGAGAGCCTTCCTTGGTGCTTGGGATCGTAAACGCCATCCGCGCCAAATTCTCCGCCCTGAAATTTGATTACGGCTGCCAGTGCACTCTGAGCCTGGGGCTTGCCCCGATCCTCAAAGGCGATGACGAGGACCGCGCCTGCAGGCGCGCCGATCGCGCGCTCTACCGCTCCAAAGGCCTGGGGCGCAACCGCGCCACGCTCTGGGAGGCAGACGAAGCTTAATCCTGGCATGTTTTTTTCATAGTCCTGCCAAAAGAGTGCGGGCGGCAAAATCCCGCCGCCTCAGGCAGGAGAGAAAAACATGGCCCTTTACCTTCACACCAATCTGTCAGCGCTGCAGACCCAGCGCACCCTGGGCACGGTCACCCGCACGCTCGACACCACCTATGAGCGCCTGTCCTCGGGACTGCGCATCAACACGGCCAAGGACGATCCGGCCGGCATCCAGACGTCAGACCGCATGACGCGCGAACTAAATTCGCTCAGCGAAACGAACCGCATCGCCCAGAACGGCATCTCCTATTCTCAGACAGCCGAAGGCGCGCTCGATGAGATCACCTCGATGCTCCAGACCATCCGCACGCTCGCCATCCAGGCGGCCAACGGCACGAAGACCTCCAGCGATCGCCGCGCCATCCAGGAAGAGGTCGATCAGCTCAACGCCGAGATCGTCCGCATCGCCGACAAGACGACATTCGCCGGCGAGGAGATCTTAAGCGGCACGGCCTCGGTGGCCCGTTTCCAGATCTCCCCGGATCCCAACTCCGTCATCAAGATCGACATGCGCCGCGGCTTCCAGACCGATTCGCTGGCAAAGCTTGCCGGCGACTACAAGAACAACGCCTACGGCACCGGCTCGACGGCGACGTTCACCGTCACGGACGATGACAATGTCGTGCACGAGTACAAGTTTGTCGACATCTTCTCGTACAAGGTCAACGGCAAAGGCATAGATCTCACCACCTACTCCAAGGCACAGACGGTTTTAGGCGGCATAGACTACCTCATAAACGCCGTGGACTCCAAGCGCGCTGAGTTAGGCGCCATCCAAAACCGCCTTGAATCGACGATCCGCAACCAGAGCAACATCAGCGCCAACGTCTCGGAGTCACGCTCGCGCATCCGCGACACGGACTACGCCGAGGAGGTCACGAACCTCACGACGGCGCAGATCATCCAGCAGGGCGCGGCCTCGATCCTCACCCAGGCCAACTCCAGGCCTGAGATCGCCCTCTCGATCCTCAACGGAGAATAAGCGTTATCTGGCCTTGCCGCGCATTTGGCTGATACAATCCCTCAGAGTGCTTCACTGTGAGGGATTTTTATTTAATGCCGCAGTTTATCTATTCCATGCTTCGCGTGAGCAAGACGGTCCCGCCCAAAAGGACGATCTTAAAGGACATCTCGCTCTCGTTCTTCCCCGGCGCCAAGATCGGCGTGCTTGGGCTCAACGGCGCGGGCAAGTCCACCCTGATCAGGATCATGGCCGGCGTCGACAAGGACTTTGAGGGCGAGGCCAGGCCGCAGCCGGGGATCCGCATCGGCTACCTGCCCCAGGAGCCGGTGCTCGATCCTGAGAAAACCGTGCGCGAGGTGATAGAGGAGTCGTTTGCCGACGTCATCAAGGCGTTAAAGCGCCTCGATGAGGTCTACGCGGCCTATGCCGAGGACAACGCCGACTTCGACGCCCTGTCAAAAGAACAGGCCGAGCTCGAGGCGCTCATAGACGCCAAGGACGGCCACAACCTCGACGCGCAGATTGACAAGGCCGCCGACGCTTTGCGCCTGCCGCCTTACGAGCGCAAGATCAAGGTGCTCTCAGGCGGCGAGCGCCGCCGCACCGCGCTGTGCCGGCTGCTTTTGGAAAAGCCTGACATGCTGCTTTTGGACGAACCGACGAACCACCTGGACGCCGAGTCCGTCGAATGGCTGGAGCTCTTCCTCCACCAGTACCCGGGCACCGTGGTGGCCGTGACGCACGATCGCTATTTCTTAGACAACGTCGCCGGCTGGATCCTCGAGCTCGACCGCGGCGAGGGCATCCCCTGGCAGGGCAACTACTCAAGCTGGCTTGAGCAAAAAGATTTGCGCTTAAAACAGGAGGAATCGGCCGAGTCCGCCCGCCGCAAGTCCATAGAGCGCGAGCTCGACTGGGTGCACCAGGGCGCCAAGGGCCGCCACGCCAAATCCAAGGCGCGTTTGCAGCGCTTTGAGGAGCTCTCGTCCACGGATTACCAGCGCCGCAACGAAACTAACGAGCTCTACATCCCGCCCGGGCCGCGCTTAGGCGAGAAAGTGCTTGAGGTCTCGCACCTGTGCAAGGCCTATGACGGCGAGGAGCTCATAGACGATCTCTCGTTCATTCTCCCCCGCGGCGCTATCGCCGGCATCATCGGTCCCAACGGCGCGGGCAAGTCGACGCTCTTCCGCATGATCACGGGGCTGGAAAAGCCCGACAGCGGCAGCGTCACTTTAGGCGACACCGTCGTCACGGCTTATGTCGAGCAGTTCCGCGACAAGATGGATCCGCAAAAGACTGTGTTCGATGAGATCTCAGGCGGCCGCGACATCCTGAAGATCGGCAGCTACGAGATCCCGGCGCGCTCCTACATTGGCCGCTTTAACTTCAAAGGCGCCGATCAGCAAAAGCGCGTGGGCGATCTCTCAGGCGGCGAGCGCGGGAGGCTGCAGCTGGCCAAGCTCTTGCAGGTAGGCGGCAACCTGCTGCTTTTGGACGAGCCGACGAACGATCTGGACGTCGAGACGCTGCGCGCGCTGGAAAACGCCCTGCTCGAGTTCCCCGGCAGCGCCATGGTGATCTCCCATGACCGCTGGTTCCTCGACCGCATCGCCACCCACATCATCGACTACGGCGATGAGGGCAAAGTGACGTTCTTTGAGGGCAACTACACTGAGTACGAGCGCTGGAAGCGCGAGAACTTAGGCGAGGCCGCGCAGCCGCACCGCCTCAAGTTCAAGAAAGTCACAAAGTAATAAAGACCTTGCAAAACAGGCTGCCTGAGGCAGCCTGTTTTTTACGGGCGATAGCGGGGGATGAGCGGCACAAACATGTAATACGCGGGGGGCTTGGCTGAGGACTTCGTGATGGCAAAGCCGGATTTCTGCGCCGAGCGCAGCGCCTTGATGTCGTTGTAGCCTGCAAGCGTCGACACGCCTTTTAGCACGTTGTCGTCATAGCACTCCACGGAAAAACGCCGCAGCTTTGTCGAGATGCCGCGGCCCTGAAACTCAGGGGCGACGGCCACGAAGAGCTCATGGACGATCTTCTGGCCGTACTCGGCCTCATTGAACATAAAGAGATCGTAGCCTGCGAGCTTTCCATCAGGGCTTAGCACCACCCCCGAGAGCTCGGGCAGGCGCCAGCGGTAGAGCCACACCATCCAGGTCAAAAGCGGCTTTCTGAAGATGCGGATCTGCAAATACTCGATGTCCTTAAGATCCTTGCGCTCGCCGCAGCGGTAGACAAAGCCGTCCTCGTCCGTGCGCGTGAGATTGCGCCGGATGCCTTTTGACATGCGCAGGTTGCTGCGAAACAGCGCGATCCCCTGCCGCAGATGTTCCAGAGCCTCAGCCATTATGCCCCCCTTTGGTGATTTCGCTTGCGAGCGCGGTTCAAAGCTGAACTGCTTTGGTTCATGGCATTTTAGAACCGTAAATTTATATTAGGTTAAATGGCGAAAGCAGGATCGATCCTGCACTGCAAATTTAGAACAAACCGGCACGGAGGCGGCTCTCACGGCGCAAACTGTGATCCGCAGACAATTATGATGAAATCCTTTAAGAAAACCTTCGCCAAAACCTTAACCTCTGTCACGGCCGCCGCGGCGCTGGTCTTTTACGCCTCCGGCGCCTGCGCCGAGGAATCGCTGCGCGTCGGCGTTGAGGCTTCGTTCGCTCCTTTTGAGTTCATAGACGAGAAGACCGGCGATCTCAACGGCTTTGACATCGAGCTTATCAAGGCCATAGGCAAGGCAGAGGGTTACAGCGTCGAGCTGCGCTCCATGCAGTTTGACGGACTGATCCCGGCCATCCTCACCGGCCAGCTCGATGCGGCCATCTCCGCCTTCACCATCACAGACGAGCGCAAAAAGAAAGTCGACTTCTCCGAGCCCTATTACAAGTCAGGCCTGGGGATCATGATCCGCACGGCTGACAAAGACACCATCAAGGGCGCCGAGGATCTCAAAGGCAAGACGCTGTGCGCCAAGATCGGCACCTCAGGCGCGGCCTACGCCGAAAAGGTCGAGGGCGCGAAAGTCGTGCAGTTTAACACTACTCCTGAGACCTATATGGAGCTGCGCAACGGCTCGTGCGTCGCCGTGATCAACGATCGTCCGGTCAACGCCTACTACATCGCGACGGCCGCCCCCGGCGATCTGGTCTCGCTGCCTGACTACATCACGGCCGAAGACTACGGCATCGTCATGCCCAAGGGCAGCGAAAAGATGAACAAGATCATCAGTGAGGGTCTTGCCAAGATCAAAGCCGATGGCACGTTCCAGGCGATCTCGGAGAAATACTTCGGCAAGCAGTGATCCTCCATTTCATGGCAGCTGTGTCCCGGCGGCACAGCCGGTGATGCCGGCTGTGCCGTTTTGGGTTCAGCGGCAGGCAGCCGCCCGCCTGTAAGGCGGCTGCGCTTTCATTTCATGTTTGTAAGATACGGAGTCCGCGCGGCGGCTCCGTTGTTGGTCATATACATTCCATTTGCCCATGCCATGGCATCCTGAGCCTGCACGGCTGCAGCGATCCCCGGCGCGCGCCTGTTACCGGGCGACGGCGAAAATCAGCGTAACGTTACAGTGCAAAAACCTGCTCCATGCCTAAGCCTTGCGCCCTGCCATGGGGAATATGCAACGTTGCGCGCTGTCAGGCTTTTTTGCGCTTATGGTGAAAGGGCACAGGGACCGTGCGGGTTCCCTCGTTATTTCAGACAAGGCCTTAAAGGCAGGAGCCTGAGGGCCTGAGGAGAAAACATGAACATTAAGCATGCTTTTGCTGTGGCGTCATCAGCGCTGCTTGCGCTCGCGGCGCTGTCAGCCCCGCTGAGTCCGGCCGCGGCCGGCGAACAGGTGCTCAGGGTAGGCACGGAGCCTGCCTTCGCGCCTTTTGAGTACATGGACGAAAAAGACAAGAAATTCGCGGGCTTTGACATCGACCTCATCGAGGCTGTCGGCAAGGCCGGCGGCTTCAAGGTGGAACTGATCTCCCTGCCTTTTGACGGCATCATTCCGGCCATCCTCAGCGGCACCATCGATGCGGCAATCTCCGCCATCACCATCACGGACGAGCGCGCCAAGAAAGTCCATTTCTCGCAGCCTTACTACAAGGCAGGCTTAGGCGTGCTCATTCACAAGGATTTTGCGGATTCCGTCAAGACACCGGCCGATCTCAAAGGTCATAAAATTTGTGTGCAGATCGGCACATCAGGAGCCATGTACGCCGAATCAGTTGAGGGGGCGCAGGTCGTTACCTTCAACAGCTCGCCCGAGACCTACATCGAGCTGGGCAAAAAAGGCTGTGACGCCGTGGTCAATGACCGTCCGGTGCACGCCTACTACATGCAGACGACCAAGCCTGACAACATGGTGCTGCTCCCCGAGTTCCTTACCGCCGAGAACTACGGGATCATGACAAACCAAAACGACACGGAACTGGCCAAAAAGATTGACGCGGCGCTTGACAAGATCAAGAGCGACGGCACCTACGAGAAGATCTACTCAAAATACTTCGCCAGGTAATTCTCTCACCGGGCAGTCCCGCTGCCCGGCCTGGCCTGAGCGCTTCAGGCCGGTTTTCCCAAATAATTCTTTGTTACGCGATGCCTTCGAGGCCGCGGCTTTGTGTGAAGCCTCGGATCCGCACGGGGCTGGCGCTGATGATCTGACCTCTCCTGAGGCCGCTCTCTTGCCGCAGCCGGCGCTTTGCCGGAGCCTCGCGAAGCACACGGTATAGGCCGCGTTCCCTGCCCTTTCATGGTGCCTGCGCACTAAAGGTGCGGCTTTTAATGTAAGCTGCGCCGTTTTGGGGTAAGGTGTAGGCAGCCGCCTGGCCATAAGGCGGCTGCGCTTTCATTTTATTTTCAGCGGAGACGGAGTCCGCGCGGCGGCTCCGGTTTTGAGCATATGCATTTCAAATTTCGCCATGCTTTGGCATCGTTAGCCTGCGCGGCCGGACTCTCAGCGCTCTTTTGCGGCAACGCGGCTGCCGGGGACACGGTGATCCGCATCGGCACCGAACCTTCGTTTGCCCCTTTTGAATACATGGATGAAAAAACGAAAGAACTCACCGGCTTTGACATCGAGCTTATTGAAGCCATCGGCCAAGCCTCAGGCTTTAAGCCTGAGATCCAGGCCATGCCCTTTGACGGTCTGATCCCGGCCATCCTCACCGGCTCGCTCGACGCGGCCATCTCCGCCTTCACTATCACGGACGAGCGCAAAAAGCGCGTCGCCTTCTCCGATCCTTATTACAAGGCAGGCCTTGGGATCATGATCCGCTCGGAGTTTAAAGATCAGATCAAATCCGCAGCCGATCTCAAAGGCCAAAAGCTTTGCGGCCAGATCGGCACTTCAGGCGCCATGTACGAGTCAAAGATCGAGGGCGTGACGGTCACGCAGTTCAATACCGCCCCTGAGACCTACCTTGAGTTAAGAAAAGGCGGCTGCGCGGCCATCGTCAACGATCGCCCGGTGCACGCCTATTACATGGCCACGACGAAACCCGATGACGTCATGCTGCTGCCTGACTACGTAACAGCCGAGGAGTACGGCATCGTGATGAACAAATCTGACGAGAAGGTGCAAAAGCTCATAAACGACGGCTTTGCCAAGATCAAGGAAGACGGCACCTACCAAAAGATCTACGACAAGTATTTCAAGGAATAAGCGCCTGTCTCTTTCCTGAAAACCCGCGCCGCCGGCGCGGGTTTTTCTTTTGCGCCGCTCCTTGCATGGCACTGTTACGGGGGAATGCCAAACGTCTACGCATAAAGCCCGGTTATGCGCTAAAGTAGTTTAAGGCGCTTTTGGCGCGTTAAGTTTAAAAGGCCTGAAGGCCGCAGTCAGCAAATCTGAGGGGAGATCATGGAATTAAAGCAAACCTTTGCGGCGGCGCTGCTTGCCGCGGCGGCGCTGTACGGGGCGGCCGCCCCGGCCTGCGCCGATGAGGAGCGCGTGTACAAAGTCGGGTCTGAGCCTTACTACGCGCCTTTTGAGTACATAGACGAAAAGACCGGGGAGATGACCGGCTTTGACATCGATCTCATCAAGACGCTCGCAAAGGTCGCAGGCATTAAGATCGAGATCAAGCCCATGCACTTTGACGATCTGATCCCGGCTTTGGACAGCGATGAACTGGACTGCGCGATCTCTTCCATCACCATCACTGAAGAGCGCGCCACGAAGGTGAGCTTCAGCCAGCCTTATTTCAAGGCCGGCATCGGCATGCTCATTCACAAAGATTTCGCGGACTCCATAAAAGGCGCCGCCGATCTCAAAGGCCATAAGATCTGCGTGCAAAAGGATACTTCTGGCGCCGAGTACGCCGCCACGGTGCAGGGAGCGGAGCTCAAGACGTTCACGGACACGCCTGACGCCTACGCGGCGCTCGATCGCAAAGAATGCGAAGTCATCCTCAACGATCGTCCGCCTTTTGCCTATTACCTGAAGACGGCCAAGCCGGAAAACATGGTGCTGCTGCCTGACTACCTGTCAGAGGAGGAGTACGGCATCATGCTCAACAAGAACAACGTGATCGTCGCCCAGCTGCTCGATGACGCTTTTGACAAGATCAAAGCAGACGGCACCTACGACAAGATCTACGCCAAATACTTCGGCGATTAAGCCCTAAACAGCAAGGCGCGGCGGGTTAACCTCCCGCCGCGCCTTGTTTTTGCCCGCCCCGTCCTCAGGCCGGCTTTTCAAAAAAATCGCGCAGTTCCCCGATGCGCTCATGCCCGCGGCTTTCCAGAAAATCCAAAACCTTTGAGGGGCTGAGGTTGATGATCTGGCGAAGCGGCAGAGCGCTCTCTTTGATGACATCGAGCGCTTCCTCAAAGTGGCCCATGAAATAGGCGATGTGCGCGTCGCTGCCTACGGAGACGATATTGCCGATCTTTTTGGCAAGCGCGGCGATGCGCACGCAGTTCTCATGGCTGCCCAGGCGCGTGTTCACCGAAGAGGAGGAATTGATCTCCACGGCGACGCTGTGCTGCTTCGCGCACTCGAGCACCGCCTCGTAATCCATCGGGAAGTTCGCCACCCCGGGGTGGGAGATGATGTCGATTTTCCCCGACTCTATGACTTTGAGCATCAGGCGGGTGTGCGTGTCCGGATCCGAGGGAGTGAGGTTGGGGTGGAAGCCTGCGAGTACGACATCAAGCTTTGCCTCAGGCGGCAGATCCGTCTTGCCGTCTTCGAGGATGTTGCACTCCATGCCGCGGAGCACCGCCACGCCCTCGCAGACGCGCGGCACGACGCGCAGGTTCTTAAAATGCCAGGGGTAAGGCGCGTCGGGCACCGCCGGCCCGTGATCAGTGCAGGCAAACATCGAGATCCCAAACTGCGGAGCCAGGCGGATGTAGTCGTGGATGGTGGAATAGGCGTGATCGCTGGCGACGGTGTGGGTGTGCAGATCCACCGGAAATGCTGCCTGATAGCGCTCTGACATGATTGCTCCTTAAATTACTCTGTGACCGTAACCCAGTGAGGATCAGCGTGCGCGGCAAAGCACAGCCCGATCTCCTCGCGCGTAGTCGTATCCTCGCGCAGCGCCTCCCAGGGGATTTCGTTCTGCGCAAAATAGCGGCACGCGAGCGTCTCTGAGTTCGGGCGGAAATCCTGCTGCCCCGGGGCGCACTCGACAAAGAACTTTACAGCGTTCCAGTTGCGCCGGGGCACATTGTGGCGGTTGCGGTCGAGCACGGCCACGAGCTTTACAAAGCGCCCTTCCATGCCCGCCTCCTCGCGCAGCTCCTTTAAGGCATTGCTGACCACGGTCTGCCCGTCGTCAAACCAGCCGCCTGGCAGATCCCAAAGGCCCGAGCGCTCCTGCACGAGCAGGATGCGGTCCTGATCATCAAAGACCGCGGCGCGGGTGTCGGACTTGGGGCAGGCGTAGCCGCGCTCGCACGCATAATTCTCTTTGGCCTCATCAAAAGTGATCCCGCCGCCTGAGGCGAGCATCTCGCAGGCGATCTCGCGGACGCGCTCAAAGCGCTCGCGGTCAAATTCGTCCTTGCAGTAATGCAGCCCCACCTGGCTGATGCCGGCCAGTTCGCGCGCCCACTTAAAGCGCTGCGAGGTGCTGTCAGGGCGCGTTGTCACGGCTGTGACCGCGTCCCAGGGCGTCGAAAGCTGCCAGGTGCAGCCTGGCAGCGTGCGCCGGCCCTCATAGCCCCACAGCGCCAGGCCAAAATCCATGCCCGCGGCCTGCGCGGCCATGAGATCGGTTGCGGTATCCCCGATATAGAGCGTCTCCGAGGCCTTGGCGCCTGAGCGCTCGAGGTACTTTAAAAGCGGATCGGGCGCGGGCTTGCCGCGCTCGGTGTCATCGGCGCCGATCGCCATGTCAAAGATCGGCTGCAGCTCCAGCGGGAACACGGCCGCGAACGCCCCCAGGACTTCCTCGCCGCAGCGATCGCGCGAGGTGACGATCCCCAGGTGCGCGCCGAGGCTTTTTAAGTATTTGGCCGCCGCCAAAAGCCCGGGGAAGGCGCGGACGTCTTTGGCATAGTCGCCGACGCCGCGGTACCACTCGGAGACGAAAGCATCCGTCCGGTCGCGGGGAAAGCCCAGCTGTTCCACGGTCCAGGCAGCCGGCGTGCCGGCATAGCGCAGCAGCGACTCATAGGTCTCCTCAGTGTCAGGGCGGTGCTTTTTGAGCATGTCCAGCAGCCCGCGGATGTTGGCGGGCGTCGAGTCGTAAATGGTGCCGTCCAAATCAAAGAGCACGTGGGTGTAGCGCAGCATGCAGCCTCCTGAAAATTCTAAACAGCCTCCGCAGGCGCGGCGTCAAGCACCAGCACCTTTGATCCTGAAATTTTAAAGCGCACGTTGCGCCCGTAAAGCAGCGCCCCGTAAATGCGCCCGCCGCACTCCTGCTGGTAGGCAGGGCGCGGATCCTGGGAGAGCGCCTCGAGCACGGCCTGCCGCGCGTCCTCTGGCAGCGACGCGAGATCGGCGCGCGCCCGCTCAGCAAGCACCGTCTCAAGCTGCGGCGGGCGCGCGGCGGCAAAACCGCCTTTGGCATCAGGAATGCTGTCGCAAAAGGGGATGTAAGGCTTGATGTCGACCACCGGGGTGCCGTCGGTGAGATCGGCTCCGGAGATCTCAAGGCTCACCTGCCCTTCCGTGTTCAGGATGCGCTCAAGCTTTACGGCCGAGAGCCCCAGGCGCGAGGGACGGTAGGGCGAGCGCGTGGCAAAAACGCCGGCGCGTTCATTGCCTCCCAGGCGCGGCGGGCGCACCGTGGCGTGAAACGGCCCCGGGCGGGCGCGATCGAACACAAAGATCACAAAGAGGTGGCTGAAGCCCTCAAGCCCGCGAAAGGCTTCGGGATCGCCGTAAGGCGGATAAAAGAAGATGCGGCTTTTGGCGTGCGGCGCCAGCCCGCTCTGCCGCGGCACGGCGAACTTCTCGCCGTACGGGCTTTGCACATAGCCTATGGCCGGGACCTGAAAGGATGCCACCGCTATTCCTGCACCACCAGCGCGTCGCCGTAGCAGGTGACGGACACCAGGCAGGCAGGCGTGTTCTCAAGGCGCACGCAGCGGCCGAATTTCACGGCGTTGGCGCCTAAGTCCACGGCCTTAAGCCGGGCCTTGGTGCGGGCATCGGCCTCGGTCGGGGCCGGATCGTACTCCCCGGCCTTGCACGAGAGCCCGGTGACCTGGCCGATGACCTTATAGGCACGCCCTTGAAGATCCTCGTCAGTGACGCTCTGCGCCCCCGAGGGCTTGAAATACTCGCGGAAATTGTCCGGATCCAGGTTCGTGTGCACGCTGTAGCCGCTGCAGCCTGCAAGGGCGAACGCGGCAAACACCAGAGCGATTTTTTTCATGCGCGTGCGGGGGCTAAGGCCCCCGCCCTCAGAGAGTTTATTTGGAGAAAGCCTCGCAGGCCCTGGCGATGCGCGCCAGCGTGCGCTCGCGGCCGCACAGCACCATGGTGTCGCCTATGCCCGGAGAGACGGCGGCGCCGGTCACGGCCACGCGCAAAGGCTGGCCGACTTTGCCCATGCCGATTTCAAGCTTTGCGGCAAGATCTTCAAGCGCTTTGTCTATAGCCTGGGCGTTCCACTCAGGCAGCGCCTTGAGCACGGATCCGGCCTGCTCAAGCACGGAAACTGAGCCTTCTTTGATCCACTTTTTGACGGCCTTTTCATCGTAGCTGTCAAAATCCGCGTAATAGCAGCGGGCTTTTTGTGCCATCTCCTTTAAGGTGTGGGTGCGTTCGCAGTAGGCTTTGACCACTGCCTCAGGCGCAGGGCCTGCCTTGACGGCCTCCTCAGAGAGCCCCTGGCGCTTTAAATGCCATAAGAGCTCGGCGCCTACTTCCTCAGGGGGCAGCGTCTTCATGTAATGGGCGTTGAGCCAATCGAGCTTTTTGGTGTTAAAGCCCGAGGCGCTTTTAGTGATGGCGTCCAAAGTGAAATCGCGGATCATCTCCTCGCGCGAGAAGATCTCCTGATCGCCGTGGGACCAGCCCAGGCGCACGAGGTAGTTGACGAGAGCCTCGGGCAGGTAGCCGTCCTCGCGGTACTGCATGACGCTCACGGCGCCGTGACGCTTGGAGAGCTTGGCCCCGTCATCGCCTAAGATCATGGCAAGATGGCAGAACACAGGCACCGGGGCGCCCAAAGCCTTGTAGAGATTGATCTGGCGCGGTGTGTTGTTGACGTGATCATCGCCGCGGATCACATGGGTGATCCCCATGTCCCAGTCGTCGACGACGACGCAGAAGTTGTACGTCGGCGTGCCGTCCGTGCGCTGGATGATGAAATCGTCAAGTTCGCTGTTTTGAAACTCTATATGCCCTTTGACCATGTCGTCAAAAGCGACCGTGCCCGTTTGCGGGTTTTTAAAGCGGATCACATAAGGCTCGTCAGGCGAGTGCTCTGAGTGATCATCGCGGCAGTGCCCGTCATAGCGGGGCTTGAGCCCCTGCTTCATCTGATCGGCGCGCACCTGCTCCAGGCGCTCTTTTGAGCAGTAGCATTTGTAAGCCTTGCCCTCTTTTAACAGCTGCGCGATCACCTCGCGGTAGCGGTCAAAGCGCTTTGTCTGGTAGTAAGGGCCCTCATCCCAGCTTAAATTCAGCCACTTCATCGACTCGATGATGGCGTCTATGGCAGGCTGGGTCGAACGCTCGCGATCGGTGTCCTCGATGCGCAGCACAAACTTGCCGCCGCAGTGCCTGGCGTACAGCCAGGAAAACAGAGCGGTCCTGGCCCCGCCCACATGCAGATAGCCCGTGGGCGAAGGGGCGAATCTCGTCTTAATTTCCATGAATGGTCCCGGTATCTTTGGCTCAAGGCGCCGCCGCCTGAGCGGAATTCAAACTGCGGACATTTTAGCACTTATACCCCGTCCCTCAGGCAGGGCGCCGCGCCCGCCGCGGCGTGTTACGATAGCCTAAAACCGGGGATTTTTAAGGAGAGGCACAGTGAGCGCGCAGCAGTCAAAAAAAGCCTCAGGCCAAAGCGCGGGGCGCAAAACTTCCAAAAGCGCGGCCAAAGCGGCCGCCTCTGAGAGAAAACTGCGCGGCACGCCCGCCAGCCGCGGCATCGCTTTCGGGCGCATCAGGTTCTTAAAGCGCATCTCCAGCTCCCCCGATCGCAGCAGCATCCGCGATCCGGCGGCGGAAATCGACCGCTTTGAGAAAGCCCGCGTCCACGCCATCTCGCAGCTGGCGGCCCTCTATGAGGCCTCGCTTGAGAAGATCGGCGAGCAGAACGCCGTCGTGTTCCAGATCCACCAGATGATGCTCGAGGATCCGGACTACGTAAACTCCATCCACGATCTCATCGCCAAGGAAAAGGTCAACGCCGAATACGCCGTCGATCAGGTGGCCAGGCGCTTTGAGCGCAATTTCCGCTCCATGGACAACGACTACATGCAGGGCCGCGCCTCCGACGTCGTCGACATCTCCCGCCGCGTCAACGAGATCCTGATGATGCACTCGGGCGCCATCAAGTCCAAGAGCGTCCGCTACGAGAGCTCAGGCGAGCCGGTGATCCTCGCCACGGACGATCTCGCGCCCTCGGAGACCGTGCAACTTGACCCGGTGCACGTCACCGGCATCCTGACATCCGCCGGCTCAACGCGCTCGCACACCGTGATCTTCGCGCGCACCATGGCGCTGCCTGCCGTGATCTGCCTGGGCGATGAGAACCTCACCGCGGATCTCGAAGGGCATGAGGCGATCATCGACGGCGCCACCGGCACGGTCATCATCGATCCTGATAAGAAAACCGCGGCCGAATACCGCGAGCGCAAGCGCACTGACGACACGCAGCGCGCCCATTTGGAGCAGTTCCGCGGCCGTGAGACCGCCACGCGCTCTGGGCGGCGCATCCTCCTTTACGCCAACGCCGGATCGCTTGCCGATCTCGATCTCATCAAAGCTTCGGACGCCGAAGGCATCGGGCTGTTCCGCTCGGAGTACATCTACCTCTCCAGCTCGGACTTTCCCACCGAGGACTACCAGTTTGACATCTACCGCAAAGTGCTCAGGGAGATGAAAGGCCGCCGGGTCATCATCCGCACGCTCGACATCGGCGCGGACAAGACCGCCGACTATTTCATGCTCAAGCCCGAGAGCAACCCGGCCATGGGGCTGCGCGCCGTCAGGCTGTGCCTTGAGAACGTGCCGCTGTTTAAGACGCAGCTGCGCGCCCTCTACCGCGCCTCCGTCTACGGGCGCCTGGGGATCATGATCCCCATGATCTCCTCTGTAGAGGAGGTAAAGAGGGTCAAAGAGATCTGCAAAGAGGTGCAGCAGACGCTCACGGCCCAGGGCATCCCCTGGTCTGACAAGGTGGAATTCGGGATCATGGTCGAAACCCCGGCGGCCGCGCTCATCTCCGACGAACTCGCCCCGCTCGTGGATTTCTTCTCCATAGGCACAAATGATCTTACGCAGTTCACGCTGGCCGCCGACCGCCAAAACGCCGGCCTCGCGCCCTACCTGAGCGCCTCGCACCATGCCGTGCTGCGGCTTATAGAGATGACGGTGCGCAACGCCCACACCGCCAAAATCTGGGTCGGGGTGTGCGGCGAGGCCGCCTCCGATGACAATTTCACGGCCCGGCTCGTGCAAATGGGCGTTGATGAGATCTCAGTCGTGCCGTCAAACATCCTCAGGCTGCGCGCAGCCATCTCCACCATAGGCTGAACAGATTTACAAGGAGCATCCAATGTCACAGTGCATCGTCATCGCCGACGAGATCACCGGCGGATCTTCAGTGGGAGCCATGCTCCAGAAAAACCGCCTGAGCGTGTGCTCGCTCATGAGCGCCCAGGCCTTAAAAGACGAAGGCTGCCGCAAGTTCGACTGCGTCGTCTACTCCACGAACAGCCGCCGGCTCACGCCCGAGCAGAGCTACCAGATGGTGTTTTACGCCGCCAGGCTCTTAAAGGCACCTGAAATAAAGGTCTATGCCAAACGCATCGATCCGGCCATGCGCGGCAACACCTGCGCCGAAACCCAGGCGCTGCTCGACGCTTTAGGCGATCCCGATCGCGTGGCCATCGTCGTGCCCGCCTTCCCGGCCTTAAAGCGCACGAATGTCGGCGGCTACATGATGATCGACGGCAAGCCGCTGCAAAAATCCCTGGCCTCGCTCGATGATCTCGAGCCGGCGCGCAGCGGGCGCGTGGCCGATCTCTTTATCGAGAAATTCCGCTATAAATCCGAGGCCATCCACTTAAAGGAATACATCAAGGGCGCCTCGTTCCTGGCCGCGCGCATCAGTGAGCTTGCCGCCTCCGGCGTGCGGGCTTTGGTCATGGACTGCACTTCGCAGGAGGAGATCAACATGATCGCCGACGCCGTGATCACCTCGGGGATCAAGTTCCTCGCAGTCGATCCGGGCCCGTTTACCGCCACGCTCACCCGCAAGGTGCTCAGGGTCTCGCGCGAACGCGTAAGCCGCAAGACAAAGATCCTGGGGCTCGTCGGGCTGTCAAGCCCGCTGGCCGCGGCGCAGATCGAGATGCTGCGCCTTGAGGATCAGGTGCTCATCGTTCCGGTGCAGCGCGAGGAACTCCTCTCAGAAGAACAGCGCCGCGCCGCGGAGATCAACCGCGTCGTCGATGAGATCGTCACCCGCTTTGAAAATTTTTCCACCGCCTTTGCCGTCTCCGACAGTTCCTCGCTCTCAGCCCAAAGCGGCGACAGCTTTGAGGATCCGGGCTCCGCGCCGCGCACCGAGGCCGAGGTGCTCGAGCTGATCTCGGGGGCCTACGGGCAGATCGCCGCTAAAATTCTGGAGCGCCGCCCGGAGATCGGCGCCGTGTACACCGCCGGCGCAGAGTTTACGGTGGCGCTGTGCCGCGAGCTCAAATCCGAGGGGCTTAAGATCTTAGGGCAGGTGCTGCCGCTTACGGCCTACGGCGAGATGCTCGACGGCGTGCGCGGGAGCCTGAAAGTCGTGACCTCGGCGACCTCGGCCACGGACGCCTCGACCATCGTCGACAGCGTGCAGTACCTAAAGCGCAAGCTCGAGACCTGATCAAAAACATTCGCTTGTGCGCCTTATTGAACTCATGTATAATCCGTTCCGTTCAGCGCCAAGGCAGGCGAGCGTAGTTCAATGGTAGAACTGCAGCTTCCCAAGCTACTGACGCGGGTTCGATTCCCGTCGCTCGCTCCACTCTCCAAGGCACTGGCATCGCTTGATGTGGGGGAATAGCTCAGCTGGTAGAGCGTATGCTTCGCATGCATAAGGTGGCCGGTTCGACCCCGGTTTCCTCCACCAAATCCTTTATTTTGATTAGTCAGATGCTGCCGTGATTTTTGCGGCGCGCACTTGTTTGCCTTTCGTGCCCCAAACATTGCATTGTAGGTA
>DKSD01000049.1 GCA_002473165.1 Succinatimonas sp. UBA7265 | reverse complement strand
GTAACTTTTTGGGAAATTCACATAAACGCACAAGTTTGCGCACACAAAACTGTTACCATCACTTTCATTTAGGTTATCTTCATAATATTTCAAAGTAACTTCCGAAAACCTTCTCAAAATCGCAAACCGTGCCGTAACAGTTTAATTCTCACATGTCACCATGATTAACAATTAATATTCGGTGCTGATTCAAACTGTAACCGATTACATACAAACTACACAAAAATGACTTTTTTCTGATTTTTGCCTTTTCTCTTTTCCTTTCTATATTTACTGACCGCCGGCCCGCAAACCGCCGTTCCAAGCGCGCCGCGGCCGGATCTGCTTTAAATGAACTATTAAAAAAAAGCAATAAGAGGATAAAAATGCCTAATCAAGACACAACGACCTTGCAACTGCTTGCAGGGATCGATCTTGACACGCAGCGCAGCACCGGAGCCTACAGCCTCTGCGGTGTCACCCCTTACTCTCAGTCGCGTTACTGTAAACACGTGCAGTCACTGCTCGCAAAGCCGCCCGCGCACGCACGCCGCGGGCGCAGCCTGCGCTGCTCCGCCGCCTGGGAAAACCGCGGCGCGGCAAACCGCCAGTCACGCTCGCTCTTCGCGCTCTTTTATGAATTCATGCCCGCGCAGCTGGCAGCCGTGATCGATCTCGCCCGCTATGCCGAGCCCGATCTCTTCCCCGAAGGGGTGCACTCCTCTCCTGCAGATCCGCTGTATGCCGATCACTTCACCGATCCTGATGAGACTCCCTACGCCCGCTTTTGCCGGCTTTCCGATCTCAGCGGCGAGGAGATGCTCGAGCATTTTGAGACCATGCATCAGTCATCCTCTGACTTTGTAAACTCGCTTTTGGGAGCGACCTCAGGCGGGATCCTCCTGGGAGTTGACCATCTCATCCGCCAGCTGCCGCGCTACAGCATCGTCAGGAACCTGCTGCCGCAGCGCGACGCCCGCCGCTCGCTCGTAAAAGTGCTTGCAGCTGTGGGCTGCAGCCTGTCGCGCACGGCCAGCTTCACCGGCTACCAGCGCTGCCGCCTCGGGCAGTTCTATAAAAACCGCGCCGCGCTCGAGCGCGCCGGCGCCGCCGACGAACGCTGCCATGCGCACCTGCTGGCCATGCGCGATCCGTCAAAAGCCCGGCTCATCATGCTGTTTTTAAGCCTGTACGCCCTGTGCCTGCGCGTGCTGCGCGACGAAAAGCCCTCGGAACACCCTTTGTGCCTTGACGATCTCGGCAGCTCAGCTTCGCCGGCGCTGGCCGCGGGCTGTTACCTCTCGGTCATCGAGCTCACCGGAGCGCTGGATTTTCGTGAATGGCAGACCGCCTCTCCTGGAGAGGTGCTCCCGGATTTCAATTCCTGCTATTCGCTCTTGCAGACCGTGTGCAAAGGCAGAGCGCAGGTGGTGTGGTGCTGCGACTGCAACACCCCGTATCTTAAATTCGACAAAAGCCGCTATGACAGCCGCTACAACGAGCTTGCCGACACCGTGTGCCCAAGCTGCGGCTGCGAGCGCGAATACTGTGAATGACGAGGATCGCAGGCAGGAGGCTCTCTTAAAAAAAGGGGTAAAAGCCTGCGCACCTTGGAAATCAGAGAAAACACACGTACGCGCAGTTACAGCTGAAAGCGCGAACTATAATGAAATTAGGGAAAGAATGGAACAAAAAGACGAAATCCAAAATTATGTGAATATTTTCCAAAACATAATCATTGTGCTGGTGGCGGGGATCGGGAGCATCTTCTATTATTGGATGGCAAATGTAACGGAAATATCTGACAATCAATTTGAGACAATGCTGTTTTTTGCCGTTATCTTGACATCTTTAGTTTTAATTTTCAGTACATTATTTTGGCTTTTTAACAGACAGCTTAGGAGATTTAAATGAATCAGGTTTATATTTTTATGGGGTTTCTTTTCTTTATTTTTCTTTGCTTTGTAGCCATGGCAGTGTTTTTGGCTTTTTATTTAAAGAAAATGAATAAATAAAAATAACTTCTGCAATAAAGTCACGCCTTATAAAGCGCAAGCTGTTTAGTTAATAATTATTAATAACTTACAAACCGGAAAATCTCAGCAATAGCTGCAAGAGGTCAAAATCAGTTCTCAGTCTGCCGAGGTAATCTTCAAGACAGAATCACCATGTCAATGGCGGAGTTTGGCGATGATTTCGCCTGCCAGCGCGAGATAGGCGCGCGCCGCCGTCGAAGACTTGTCATAAAGAAGCAGCGGCCGGCCGCTGGCCGCAGCCTCGCTTACCCTTGAAGTGTACGGGATCACGGTATCAAACAGCAGCTGCCCAAACTGCTTTTCCAGTTCAGAGCTGATGGCCTGAGCCTGGGCGCGATCCGGATCGTACATGGTTCTGAGCACCCCCAAAAGCCGCACCTTCGCCTTGTGCTCAAAGTTGAGCTTCTCAAAGAGGCTCATCATCTGCGCGAGCGCGTCCATGGAGAAGAAATCGCACTGCGCCGGAATGATCAGGCGGTCTGAGGCGCACAAAGCGTTGTCAAAGAGCACGCCTGAAGACGGCGGGCAGTCTATAAAGACGAAGTCATAGCTCTCGCGCACGGCGAGCAGGGCTTTTTTAAGCCTGGTGGAGGCGTCAGGCTCGTTGTACAGCGCCACGGGCACCGCGGTGAGATCCTCGTTTGAGGGCACCATGTCAAAGAGGCCGCGCTTGTAGCGGGTGATCACGGCAGGCAAGGGATTTCCTGAAATGAGCACGCCCGCGAGCGAATGGCTGTCATCGGCGCGCTCAAACCCCAGCGCCACCGTGGCGCTGGCCTGCGGATCGAGATCGATAAGCAGCACGCGGCGGTGGGTGATGGCCATGGCAAAGCTCAGGTTAACCGCAGTCGATGTCTTGCCGCTGCCGCCTTTGGTGTTCGAAATCGCGATCACTGAGCCCATGGTGTTTTGCCCTTTTATTGACTTTTTTTAGTTTAGCCGCACCAAAAGGAAAATTCACCTGCGGATCACAGGATTTGCGCCTTTCATGCTTAAAATACCCCTGATCCCGCGTTAAAACGCGGGCCGCATTTACGGTTTAAAACCTGCCTTAACTGGAGATTAAAGTCTGATGCGCATTAAAACAAAGATCATTTCCGCAGCCTGCGCCGCCGCAGCCTGTGCTGCCGCCGCGGCCGCCGATCTTAATATTTGGAACTGGAGCGACTACATAGGTGAGAACACCGTGGCTGACTTCCAAAAGGAAAGCGGCCTCAAGAACGTCAACTACGCCACGTTCGACTCCAACGAAATGGTCGAAGCCCGCCTGCTTTCAGGCCACTCAGGCTTTGACTGCGTCAACACGCCCAGCTATTACGTGCCGCGCCTGGCAAAGGCCGGCGCCATCGTCAAGATCGATCACTCCAAGATCCCGCACTGGAATGATCTTGACCAGGTCCGCATGAAGAAGCTTGCGGAGATCGATCCCAACAACGACTTCGCCTACCCTTACACCGAGATCTCGGTGGGCATAGGCTACAACGTCAAAAAAGTCCAGGAGATCTTCGGGAAGGATTACAAAGTCGATTCCTGGAACTTCCTCTTTGACAAGAACAATTCCGCCAAGCTGCGCGAGTGCGGCATCGCAGTGCTCGACTCCCCCATCGAGGTGATCTCCGCGGCCATGCACTTCTTAGGCAAAGATCCGTCATCGGAGAAAGCCGCTGACTACAAAGAGGCCCGCGCCCTGCTTACCGATCTGGCCCGCAACACCGCCTACTTTCACTCCTCAAGGTACATAAACGATCTGGCCTCAGGCGAGGTGTGCGCGGTGATCGGCTACTCAGGCGACGTCCTGCAGTCGCGCGCCCGCGCGCAGGCCGCAGGCCAAGGCATTGAAGTCCAGTACGTCGTGCCTAAAGAAGGCTCGCCGATGTGGTTTGACTGCTGGGCCGTGCCGGCCGCCGGCGATCACTATGACGCCGCGATGAAGTGGTTTGACTACCTCATCAATCCGGATCACGCCGCTGACATCGCCAACGAGATCCGCTATCCGCTGCCGGTGAGCAAGGCCGTGGAGCACTTTGATCCCGAGCTGCGCGACAACCCGAGCATCATCCTCTCAGACGAGCTCATGGCCAAGATGTACCTGATGCAGCCTACGAGCGCCAAGGTCTCCCGCATCACCAATGATGTGTGGAACGGCATGAAGCTCGACTCCGGCGCCTCCTCAGGGGAAGACGGCGAGGCTGAGAGCGAAGACGCGAACGGCTGGGATTAGCCAGGCTAAAAGCGCTTAAAAGACAATATAAAGCCGGCTTAACGCCGGCTTTTTCATGTCCGAAGCAGGCTCAGGCTTTATGAATGCGCGCAACCCCCTTAAAAAGGGAGAGCGCTTACGCCGCCGTAAACGGCGTTTTCCTTACAGCGCATAAGCGTCATGCGGGTTAAAGCGGTTTTCCGGATCGAAAGAGCGTTTGACGCCGAGCATGAGCTCGCGCTCGCTGGGATCGGCATGTTCCAGGAAATATTTGCGCTTGGCCTTGCCGATCCCGTGCTCCCCTGAGATCAGACCTCCTAACTCATAAGCCGCGTCATAGATGCGCGCAAGCGTCCGGTCAAGCCGCTTTGGCCACTGCGCCTTGGGGATGGCGTCGCGCAGCACGCACAGGTGGACGTTGCCGTCACCTGCGTGACCGAAACCCAGGGCGCGCACGCCCTCTTCCTCCGAGATCCGTCCGACGCGCTCCATGAAAGCGGCGATCTGATCGAGGGGCACGACGGTATCCACCGGCTCCCACGGCCCGGTCGCGTTGACGGCGCGGGCCACGGCGCCGCGCACCTCCCAGATGTCCGCAGTGATCTTCTCATCATCAAGCGGGATCAGCGCAAAACAGCCGCAGGAGGCGGCGACCTCTTTGCAGCGCGCCACGCGCTCTTTGACGCTCTGCGGTGTGCCGTCAAACGTCACAATGAGATAGGCCTTCGATGAAGGCTCCGGAAAGGCTTTGCCGCAGAATTTTTCGGCAAAGGCGATCACTTTGCGCTCCTGGAATTCCACCGCCGTCGGATCGAGGTGCGCCCCCAGGATCGCGTTGACGCTGCGGCAGGCGTCATCCAGGCTGCGGTAGCACAACAGCGCCGACAGCGAGCTCTCAGGCTTGGGTACGAGTTTGAGCGTCACTTTCGTGATCACCCCGAACCCGCCTTCCGAGCCGATGACGATCTCCTTGAGGTTAAGCCCGGTGGCGTTCTTGCGCACTCTCCTGCCCAAAGTGATCACCTCGCCGTCAGGGCGCACGAGTTCAAGGGCGAGCACAAAGTCGCGAGTGACGCCGTATTTCACCGCGCGCATGCCGCCGGCGTTCGTCGAGACATTGCCGCCGATGGTGCCCAGCTTTTCGGCCGGATCCGGCGGATAAATGAAGCCGCGGCTTTCGACGTAAGCGATGAGATCCTTCTGGGTGATCCCGGGCTCGACGGTCACACACATGTTGGCCGCGTCAAAATCCAGCACCCGGTTTAAGCCGCTGACATCGAGCACCAGCCCGCCATCGGGCACGGTGGCGCCGACAAGGTTCGTGCCGCCTGAGCGCACGGTGACGCTCACGTGGTGCGCTGCCGCAAGTTTCACGGCCGCGATGACGTCATCGCGATCCGCGGCCTTAAGGTAAGCCTCCGCGTGCCCTTTGAGCGCGCCGATGAAATCGCTGAGCAGTTTGGCCGGGATGGCTCCGTCCAACAGCACCTGTCCGCGGCAGGTTTTTACAAGTTCATCCGTAAAAGCCGACATGGCTTTAGATCTCCTATGCCCGGGTCTAATGCGAGAGGTGTTTTGCCACCTTGTCTCCTAAGTACTGCGATAACTGCACCACGATCACGAGCACGACGATGGTAAAGAGCATCACGCCCGTCTCATAGCGGTAATAGCCGTACTGCACTGCGAGGTTGCCGATGCCGCCGCCGCCGACCATGCCGGCCATGGCGCTGGCGCCGATGAGATTGATAAACACCACAGTCACGGCGCGCGCGATCGAAGGAGCCGCTTCAACCAGCAGCACCTTGCGGATGATGAGCCAGGGGCGGGCGCCGCTGGCCAGCGCCGCCTCGATCACGCCCGGATCCGTTTCCTTGAGCGAGCTCTCGACTAAGCGCGCCAGGAACACCGTGGCCGAGATCGTCATGGGCACGGAGGCCGCGATGGGGCCGATCTTCGTGCCGACGAGCCAGAACGTAAACGGCAGCGTGAACACCACGAGGATGATGAACGGGATCGAACGGATAAAGTTCACGATCGCCGCGGCCACGGCGTTCAGCGATTTTTTGGGGTAAAAGGCCGGCGTTTCGGTAAGGTAGAGCACAAAGCCCAAAGCCAGCCCGAGGATCAGGCTGAGCACAAAAGAGATCCCCATCATGACAAAGGTCTGGGCAAAGGCCTTCCACAGCTCGCGCTGCAGGATCACCAGCGTCTCGTTAAACATCAAACTCCTCCTTTTTGTAAGGCTGGATCCAGGCGCGCTCGGCGATAAAGGCGAGCACCTGGACGCGCTTTTTAGGATCGAGCCCGCCCAGCGACACCACCAGCGTGCCCAAAGGCTTGCCCTGGATGTAGTCGATGCGCCCGGCGATGATCGAGAGATCGGTGCCGAATTTGCGCGAGGTTTCAGCGATCAGCGCGTCATAGGCGTGCTCCTCGCGGAAAGTGATCACCAAAAGATCTTGCAATGAAGCGGCCACTTCTTTTGGGATCTCCGTGCCGTGCGAGCGCGCGATGAGATCCTGTGCCGCCTTTGACTGCGGGTGCGCGAAGATCTCATAGGCGGTGCCCTGCTCGACGATCCTCCCGCGCTCCATGACCGCGATGCGGTCAAAGAGCGAGCGGGCCACCTGCTCCTGGTGCGTGATAAAGAGCACCGTGAGCGGATACTGCGCCTTGATGTCCCTAAGCGCGGCGATCACGTCAGCCGTGTTCTCAGGATCAAGCGCCGAGGTGGCCTCGTCGCACAGCAGGATCTCAGGGTTGTTGGCAAGCGCGCGGGCGATAGCCACGCGCTGCTTCTGCCCGCCTGAAAGCGCCGCGGGATAGAGATCCGCTTTGTCAGAGAGCCCTGTGAGTTTGAGCAGTTCCAGAACCCGCGGGCGGATCTTCGCTTTCTGTGTGCCCGAGGCCAACAGCGCGAACGCCACGTTGTCGGCTACGGTGGAGTTGCGCACGAGGTTGAAGTGCTGGAAGATCATGCCGATCCTCAGCCTCAGGGCCGAGAGCTCCCGGCCCTTGTATGAGGTCACATCCTGCCCGTCTATATACACGTTCCCCGAGGTCGGGCGCTGGAGCAGGTTTACGGTGCGCACCAGCGTCGACTTGCCGGCCCCCGAGGGGCCGATGATCCCGAAGAACTCCCCTTTGTTGACGGCCAGCGTCACCTTGTCCACCGCGGTGAAGGTTTTGCCCTGGTTTGAGAAGGCGACGCTCACGCGATTAAATCTGATGCTCTCGCTCATTTCTCAGACCACCACTGCGGACGGGTGAAGGAATCGTAGTAATGGTCGGCATTGAGATGCTGCCTGAAATAATCTGACTGCACCGCGTCTTTTAAGAGCTTGCCGATGGTGTCTTTGTCGCCCTCGCGCACCGCGATGACATTGATGATGTTCTGCTGCACGCTCTCGACGGCCAGCGCCTTTGAGTAATCAAGCTTCGCGGCCTCGGCGAAGTTGCCGGGGACAAAGCCCGCGTCGGCTGAATCGAGCGAGCGGGTGATCTGCGCGGCGTCAACCGGCACAAAATCAAGCTTGCGCGGATTCTCGGTAATGTCGCCGATGGACGCTTTAATCTCGGAGGTTTCGCTCGTGTTGTTAAGCTTGATAAGCCCGACTTCCTGGGCGATGCGCAGGGCGCGGGCGAGGTTCACGGCGTCAGTGGGGATGAGGATCGTGGCGCCCTCAGGGAGTTCATCCAAAGTCTTGTGCTTAACCGAGAACACGCCGATGCCTAAAGTCGGCACGCCGACGACGGGAGTCAGGTGCAGCCCCTGATCTTTGACGATGTTCGCAAGATAGGTCGAGTGCTGAAAGAGGTTGGCGTCGACATCGCCTGACTCCAAAGCGCTGTCAGGGGTCACCCAGTCGGTGAAATCGACGTATTCGATCTTGTATCCCTGCTCTTTGAGCTGCGGCTCGACGAACTTCTCGACGATCCCGCGATAAGGGCCGGGGGCAAAGCCGAATTTGATCGTCTGCGGGATGGCGCTGTCAGCGGCGGAAGCGGCCGGGGTGCCCAGGAACAGGCCGGCGGCTAAAGACAATACGGCTGTGGTTAAAGCGAATTTTTTCATAACTAATCTCCAAAAAAGATAGATCTTGAATACTGTCCATAACGGATCTCCGGGTACGGAAACCCCTCTATGGGCAAAATCAGCAGTTAAAACCCGTCAGAGACGGAGCAAAGGAAATAAATGCCTCAGAGCGGCATTCGCATGCAAAGGCACATGCAAGAGAGGGGGCAGCGGCACGATGAAGCGGACACAGAGGAAAAGTCCGGGAACTGAGAGTTACCGAAGCTGAATACTGAAGAGCGGCGCCCTTTCAGCAGTGACTTAAGCTTGTTTTCCATAACGTACCTGTAAACTGCGCGAAAGGATCAATTTCCTTTCGTGCTTTTATAATCGGGCGGCTTTTAACGGATGTCAAGCGTGATCTGCTTAACATTTACAAAATCTTGCGCTCAGGCCTGAGATTCAGCATCATAGACAGCAGGTTTTTTATAAATCAATATATTGATAGTTAATAATATTTTTGTAGTAAAACTGCCATAGCACTCAGGATTAAAAATTTCTTAATCAGTTAATTTCCGGTATATCAGAACAAATTGGCCTTTTCAGCGGCATTTTTCAGAAAAATTGCTTTATTTCAAATCAGCCAAAAACTCCGGCCGCGGGAAAACGCCGGGCACCTGCGCGGGATCGGATCTTTTTGGGGCATGCTTAAACGGAAAAAGGGCGCGAAGAAGTTCTCCGCGCCCTGTTTTTTCTGAGCCTAAACGCCCAGACAGCGAAATTCCGCCGGGCTTTAAACGCCGCTTAGGCGCCCTCCTGCCTGATAAGCTCTTCTATGCCCTTTTCAGTATCGGCTACGCTGATCTTTTTAAGCGAATCCTCAAACTGCGCCTGCACCTGCGAGAGCTCTTTACTGAGCACGGCCGTGATGTTGCGTCCCAGTTCGCAGTTCTCGCAGGGGTGTTCATGGATGCGAAAGAGATCTTTGCTTCCGGTCATCTCCGTGGCCTCATACACGTCATAAAAGCTGATCTCAGACAAAGGCCGCGTCAGCGCCGCCCCGCCTTCGCCGCGGCGCACGCTGATGAGGCCGGCCTTGCGCAAAAGCGCGATCACGCGCCGCACCTCGACGGGATTGGCGCCGATCGTTCCGGCAAGGAAATCGCCGGTGATGAGCTGTCCTTTGAAATGATCAGTTGCAGTAAGGATGTGCACGGCCATGCTAAATCGCGTGGAAAATTGCATTCAGCCCTCCGTAAAGCAGACGATCAAGACTTTAGAGCCCTGATCGTCCGCATTAAGCCGAAACTTTATTTTGCCAAAGCTTTGGCGATCTCGGCGGCGCCCTGCATGCCGGGATAACGCTCCTCGAGCACGCGCTGCAGTGCGGCCGCGTTAAAATGCGTCTTCTCAAGGCTCAGCAGGTTCTCAAGATAGGCGCGCTTGAACTCAAAAGCGCCGGGCTGCGCCAGGCCGCCGTGGCCGCCTGCGAAATAAACAGCGCCGGTCTTGGCCTGCTCGTTTAAGTTGTCAAGCGCCTGACCGACGGCTTTGAAAGAGCCGGCCTCCAGCGGGCTGATGTGGCCGCAGCCCGGAGCCCAGTGGGTTAACAGCACTTTGCCTCCCACGAGG
The DNA here is from genome assembly GCA_002473165.1 of Succinatimonas sp. UBA7265. GTDB lineage: Bacteria > Pseudomonadota > Gammaproteobacteria > Enterobacterales > Succinivibrionaceae > Succinivibrio. The sequence continues at coordinate 13,115 of DKSD01000049.1, read as the reverse complement.
ATGTCCGCGCCCGGGAAATCGTTCTTAGGGCCATGAATGAGACGCAGCTTTACGCCCGCGATCTCAAGATCCTGGTCAAAAGGCAGCTGGCGGGCGTTGGTCAGGGGATCGAGCTCCACCATGTCCTTGCCCCAGTTTTTCTTAAAACCTTCCATCATCTGCGCGTAGACGCCGGTCTTCATAAAGCTGTCCATGCCCTCGGGAACCGCTGACGGCCCGGAATCCTTGGCACCCAGATGGTAATCTGAGATCACAGCAGCCACGGGTTTCCCGAGCTCTTTGACTTTGTCAGCAAACTCGGCTGCGTCCTTCTTAAACAGCGGCTGTTCGGCAGTTACCAGCGCGTCTTGGCCCTCGATGATAAAGCTGGCGTCATTCAAGACATCGCCTGAGGCATAGATGTGCACTTTAAAACCGTCAAAGTCCAAGGTCTGGAACGTGCCGGCCTGGGCGCCCATGCAGGCAAATGACAAAGCTGCGGCCAAAATAAATTTCTTCATGGGATCCTTCTGCAAATGCAATTGAATTTCGCTTCAAAACGCGGCCTGAGGCCGCGTTCCTTATTTAAGCTCAGGCGCGGACCAGGCTGATGCGCTGCTTTAAGTGCGCGCCTTTGACGATCTCATCGACAAAGCCGATGGCATAGTCGGCATAGCTGATCACGCTGTCGCCCTGCGGGCTTAAAGTGAACTCCTCGCCTGCGAGCGTGTACTTGCCGGTGCGCGCCCCTTCAGGATCGAAGACCGCGGCCGGGCTCACAAACGTCCAGTTCACATCATTGCGCTTGCGCAGCTGCGCAAGCTCATCGGTCTGGGCCTGGGCCAGCGGACGGTATTCAGCCGGGAAATCCGGGGTCTGCACCAGCTGCAGCGTATGCTCCTTGTTCATGTAAAGCGATCCGGCGCCGCCGACAATTAACAGGCGCTTTGAGGTGCCTGAGAGCAGATCGCACAGATGCTGCGAGGTCTTGGTGTGAAGCGGAAGCAGATCCGGAGCGTAAGCGCCAAAAGCGTCAACCACGACATCAAACGGAGCCAAGTCTGCGGCGGTGAGATTCAGGATGTCTTTTTGAATAACCTTTTTGGCCTCTGACTTGTTCTCATGCCTGACGATAGCGGTGACATCCAGGCCGCGCCCGAGCGCCTCTTTGACGATGAGCTGACCCTGTTTGCCGTTGGCTGCGATAACTGCGACTTTCATGTTGTACTCCTATAGGATGTAACAGTTAATGTTCTATCGACAGGCTCATGATAGCACTGTTTTTGTTATAACAACAACTGTTTTGACCTAAAATATTTAACCTACTGATATTAAAATAAATTAAGTTATGATTTTCTTTGGACAAGGCTGATTTAGGCGTTTTAAACACGGATCATTCCGGTTTTTTTGGGCCTTTTTTGGCAGGTTCCGTCTTAAACACGGTCACGGGAACGCGGGCAAAGTCCGCGCCGGCCAGCTCCACCAGCTGCATGAAAGCCTTGTTCGCGGCAAGTTCCGCGCGGGCCTGCATAATGGCGCGCTGCAACGCCTTTTGCGCCAGATCCGCAGGGCAGTTCTCAGGCAGCCCAGAAAATGCCTGCACGCTGATCTCAAGCGGGAATCCGCCGCGGGCAAAACTGAAGCGGGTGGCGAGGTTGTGCGCGAAATCCGGATCAAGGATGAACATCTGATAGTGATCGCTCATCACCAGGATCCAGCGGTGCGGATCCTGGGGATCGATACGTCTTACGCAATGGCAGAGCGCCGCGTAAGCCGGGCCTTCCGTGTAACCGGCGGCGCGGATCTCCTTAAACCAGGGATCCGTTTTGGCAACCTCTGGATAGAAATCCTCGGCCATGAGCGGGCGCTCCAGGCGCTGGGGATCGCTCTCCTCAAGCCGCGCCAGTTCGGCGCGCTCGGCAGAGGGGATCTGCTCGGGATTGCCGTCACGCGGCTGCGGCGCCGATACCGCGCCGCCGGAGGGCAGATCCGGCTCTTCATCCAAGGCAGGAGGAGGCGCGGGGATCTCTTCGGCAGGCGCGCTCAATTCCTCCTCATCATCCTCATCAGCAGGCTCGGAGGCATCCTCCGCCCCGCCTGCCAAGGACGCGTCCTGCGGCGCGACGGGCGGATTTTGCGGCAGCGGCGCTGCGATCTGCGAAGCCTGTGCCGGAGCCTCCGGTGCGGACGCCGGCTGCGGCGCCGGAGCAGGCACGCCATCCATCAGCGCCTTAAGCTGCGGGCTGATATAAAGAGGAGGAGTCTGATGCCCGCCCTCAGGATCCTCAGAAACAGCTGAAGATGACTGCATCAGCGCCTCAGGGTTAAAGGCCGCCCCCGGATCGAGCAGGCACTGTGTCTCAGAGAGATCGCCGTCAAAAGGATCGGCCACCAGCCTGACTTTAACCTGGGAACCCGAAGCCGGTGCAGCGGCGCCCGCGGAAACCGGGGCAGGAGCGTTTTCAGGCGGCAGCGGCATGACAGGTGTGATCTGCACAGGCGCAGGGCTCTGAGACGCGGAAACCGGGTTTACGAAGACAGCTTCAGGCGCCGCTGCGGTGGACTGCGGCGCTTCAGGGATCGCGGGTGGCACCGGGCCCGGAGCGTTCGCGCTTTCAGGGGCGGCAGCAGCGCCCTGCCGCTGCTCTGCCGCGTCCTCAGCCTCAAGCTGCCGGCGCGCCGCCTCCTGGACGCGCGCGAGCATTTCCGCCGCGCTCTCGCCCGGGCGCTGACCTTCAACATAATCCACGCTGACGCCGTCAGCTGAAGGAGAGGAAAGCTCTGAGACGACAGGATCTGCAGGAGGCACCGAGGCTGCCGTTTCAGGCTGCGGCACGGCGCCCTCGCGCACCCCGGCAGGCTCATTTTCCTGCCCTGCGCGACGGTCTTCCTCGGCAGCCTGCGAGAGCGCGGCGATCTCCTGAGGGGTAAGCGGCGCTCCGCTTCCCTCCCCTGCCCGCTGCAGGGCGGAAGCGTCGCCGCCTGCAAACGGATCCCCGTCGCGGCCGGCATCCTCTTCAACGGTGACTTTGACCGGACGGTAATCAGCCTCGGCTGCGCCTGACTTCACAGCCTGCTGCGCCACTTCGTTCACCAGCTCGCGGGTCTCATCAAGGCGCGACTGGGTGTTTAAGGAATCTTCCTGACTGAGATCAGGCTGCTGCGCGGCGGCGGCAGTATGCAGGAAGTCCATATATTTAAAACAATCCGAGGCCAGCTCGAGCATGCTGTCTGGCAAGGGCTCGACTTTGGGCAGATCTGTAAGATCCGGGGCCACGAAAACCTTGGCCGGAGCCTCTTCTTTAACCTCGAGCGAGTTCGCCTTGCGGCCGCTGCGCTCCCCGTCCTGCGCGAGATCGCGCAGGTTGCCGATGGCGGAGATCAGCGAATCAAGCGGCGATCCGGCAGGCCTGGCGCCCAGAGGCGCGGCCGCGGAATTGACCGCCCCCGAAACAGCCTGAGGCTGCCTCTGCGCCGGGGCTGCCGCGGCGGGCTCAGCTTCAGCGGCAGGAGCGGGCGTTTCTGAGATTTGGGTTGCGGCAGGTTCAGAGATCTGAGCATCAACGGCCGGCGCAGAAGCGCCTGAGATCTGAGCTTCGGCAGCCGCAGCCGGAGATCCTGAGACTTGGGCTGCGGGAGAGGGCGCGGAAACTTCAGCGATCTGAGCTTCAAAAGCAGGCGCTGAAACTGGCGCCAGGGTGTCTGCGCTTTGAGCAGAAACCGGCGCAGGCGCCTGAGGATTTAAGGGTAAGGCCTCAGGGCGGGTGATTTGATTTAAAGGCAGCGCGGATGCGGGAGCATTCAGGCTTTGTGGCTGCGGCCAGGCAACGCTGACGGCCTGAGCCTCACCTATCCAATCTTTTTTTTTTCGGGGGTAAAGGCCAAAAGGCGCAGCAGCGTCATGTCAAAAACAGCGGCCGCGTCAGGGGCTGCGGAGAGTTCGCTCACGCCTTCGATGGCGATCTGGTAGTAGAGCTGCAGCGCCTTGGGATCAAAACGGGCGCCGTATTTTTCCAGCAACGAAAGCGGCGTGGAGAACAGGTTTAAATGCTGCCTGCCCGTGAACTGGAAGAGCGCCAGATCGTGGAAGGTCACGACGAGCGCGTCCAGCATGTTGCGGTAATTGGGGCTGACACGGCGCACCTCATCGAGCAGCGCCGGCAGCTGCACCTCACTGCCGCAGAGCATCGAGAGCATCTTTTCGGTAAGCTCGTCGCCTGCCGTGCCGAGCATGGCGAGCACGCTGTCGCGCTTTATGGAGCCGCCGCCCAAAGCCGCGGCCTGATCGCAAAGCGACAGGGCGTCACGCATGCTGCCGCGCGCGGCCGCAGCCAACAGCGCCGCCGCCTCGCTTTCACAGGGGATCCCCTCGCGGCCTGCGATCTTCTCGATCTGCTCGCGGATCTCGTCTTTCGTAAGCGCCATGAGCTGGAATTTCAGACAGCGCGAGAGCACCGTGGCCGGGATCTTAAGGGGATCGGTGGTGGCCAGGATGAACTTCACATATGCAGGCGGCTCCTCAAGCGTCTTGAGCAGCGCGTTGAAGCTGCTGGCCGTCAGCATGTGGACTTCGTCGATGATGTAGATCTTGTAACGCCCGCGCATCGGGGGATAGCGGGTGTTCTCGAGCAGCTGGCGCGTGTCGTCGACCTTGGTCTGCGACGCCGCATCGATCTCGATGACATCAGGGAACGTGCCCTCGGCGATCTCGCGGCAGGTCTCGCACTCCCCGCAGGGGTGCGAGCTCATGCCGTGCTCGCACTCAAGGCACTTGGCCATGATCCTGGCGATCGTGGTCTTGCCGATGCCGCGGGTGCCGGTAAGCAGGTAGGCGTGATGGACGCGGCCGGAATCAAGGGTGTTGGAAAGCGCGCTGATCACGGCTTTCTGCCCTACGACGTCATCAAAGCCCTGCGGGCGGTACTTGCGCGCCAGAGCCTGATATTCGTTCTGCTGTTCCATCGCTGTTTTACGCCTTGCGTTTATTAAATCAGTGATCCGGGAAGGTCACCAGGGAGTAAACATCGATGCCGTACTTGTCCTCAAGCAGCTTGCGCCCGGGCAGGCCCTCAAGCTCGATGACAAAAGCGCAGCCGACGACTTCGGCTCCCAGACGCTGCACCATCCTCACCATGGCGTCCATGGTGCCGCCGGTGGCCAGCAGATCGTCAAGCAGCAGCACGCGCTCGCCGGTCTTAAAGGAGTCGGCGTGGATCTGCAGCTTGTTCGTGCCGTACTCCAGCTCATAGGACTCCTCTATGGTCTTGCGCGGCAGCTTGCCGGGTTTGCGCACCATGACAAAACCGGCTCCTAAGGCGGCCGCCAGCGGAGCGCCGAACACGAAGCCGCGGGCCTCGGCTGATACGACCTTGTCTATGGACTTGTCGATATAAACCTTTTTCAGGAGGCTGATGGTAAGGCCAAAGGCGCGGCGATCGGTGCACAGCGACGTCACATCGCGGAACATGATCCCGGGCTTAGGGTAATCGGGAATGGTTTTGACCGTGGACTTAATGAACTCCACATCGCGCTCAAAATCCGAAATCGATTTGTCAGCTGCCATTGCTGAGCCTCCATAAGGAGATGAAAATTAACGGCGACGCATCGCGGCGCCATATGTCAAACCTTATGTATTATAGTTGCGCGAGGCGCTCGCATCAATGACAGTCCGCAGGCGCGCAGCGCCAGATAAAACACCGGGGGAGATCCGAATATCATGACAAAGAAAGCCGTGCTCTTTGACCTTGACGGCACGCTGTTTGACACGGCGCCTGACATCATGGCCGCATGCAACCACGCGCTCGTCTCCTGCGGCTATGCTCCGCTTGATGAAAAACTGATGCGCACGAAAGTGACCTCGGGCATGCGCGCCATGCTGCGGCTGCGCATTCCCAAAGACGAGTGGGCTGTCACCGAGCCCGGCGCCAAGGCCTATCAGGAATTCTCCTCCTGCTACACCGCGCACGCCAGCAACCTGACAAAGCCTTTTCCGGGGATCCCGGAGCTAATTGGGCAGCTTCAGTCAGAGGGCTTCTCCTTAGCTGTCATATCCAATAAATATGTACGCATGATCAAAGCGCTGTTTGCGGCTTTTCCTTTTACAAAAGCCTTCTCCTGCGTGCTAGGCGGCGACAGCACACAGCGCTCCAAACCTGATCCGCAGCCGCTTTTGACAGCGCTGGAAGCTCTTGGCGTGCGGCCTGAGAATGCCCTGTACGCCGGAGATTTTATAGACGACGTCACGGCCGCGCGAGGCGCGGGCTGTCTTTCGTGTGCTGTACAATGGGGCTACGGGCAAAACGAATGCGGCGACATTTCGCTCTGGGGAGCGGATTTGATCGCAAAAGCCCCGGGCGACATTTTAAGCGCCGCCCGTGAAAGATTAGGCTCACCACAATAAGCGAATTAGCATGTCACGCAAGATCCTCTCTTTAAGTCTGGCCGCAGCCGCGGTCACCGCTGCCTGCTGCGCGCAGGCAGCCCCCGTGTACGACAAAGACGGCACGCAGCTTGACATCTTCGGCCGCGCCGAAGCGATGTTCATGAACGATCACGCCATCCGCTCGCAGCGCGGCACGCTGCGCGACGCCTCCGCCTCAGGCGACAACACGGTGGCAGGCGCCGCCCGTTTTGGCATCGCAGGGCGCAGCCGCCTGAGCGACTCGGTAAGCGGCATTGGCCTAAGCGAGCTTGAACTGCCGATCGGAGAGAGCGCCGACGGGAGCGTGCACGTGCGCTACCTCTACGCCGGCATCAACGCCCAGCAGTACGGCACCCTTATTGCAGGCCGCGGCGACAGCGCCTACACCGCCGTGGCCGGCGCCACCGACATCTATGACGCGCTCGATCTCAATACGAACGATTACTACCTGTTCGGCGACACCGCCTCAGGGCGCGTAATGTACTCGCTCTCGGCCATGGGCTGGGATTTCAGGCTTTCTTTGCAGACGGCCTCAGACAGCGTCAACGACACTTTCGATGTGGACTCGGGTTACGCCTTTTCGTTTGCGACACGCTTAAGCAACGGGATCACCGTCGCCTACGGCGCCGATTACACCGATTTCTCCTATGAAGGCTGCAAAGAGACCATGACGTCTTTCTTCGGTGAGATGTACGACAAAGCCCAAAACCGCGTCGTAAAGAGCGCTGATCCCAAAGCTTACGGCCTAAACCACCACCCGAGCTACAAGGTGAACAAGGGCATCGCAATCTCCTACGGCACCTTAGGCCGCGGCTTTTACGCGGGCTTTTTGTACAACGTCACCCGCTACAAGGGGCTGCCCCACCATATCTATACCTATGAAACGGCGTTTGCCTACAGCTTTGATTGCGGCGTGACGCTGCGCGGAGGATGGAGCGCCCAGCAGTGGCGCGACGCCTCCGTGATCGAGGATTTAAATCTTGGGATAAGCTACAGCCCGGCTCCCGCTTTTAAAGTGTTTGCTGAAGCTCAGCTGGATCTGGGGGCAAACCCTGAGAGACTCTACCCTGACTCCTGGATCAAGGATCACGCGTTAGGCGAAAACCGCTTTGTCGCCGGAGCGCGTTACAGTTTCTAAATATCAGGCGCTATAATCAGCATGGTTCAAGCCTTGCGGATCAAATGCGATCTTGCGAAATAACAATTGAAAGACTGAAGGATTTTTATGAATCTCATCAAGTTTGTGAAATATGGCGCCGCCGCCTTTATGGCGTTCGCCGCATCCTGCGCCTTCGCGGACAGCGGGTTTAAGGTTCCTATTCACTACACCCTGGAAATGGTGGACGGCGCCGAGTCATCCCCTGATTACAGCCGCATGACCCGCACGGTCACCCTGACGCCGGGCCGCCATCAGATCGTGGTGCTCTTCAAAGATACCTTCGGCAACAGCTCCGATGCCAGGCTCGTTCAGTCTTCAAACCCGATCGTCATCGACATCATGAATCTCAAGCCCAACCAGATCATGACCTTTGACTATCAGATCCCTTCATCCGTAAGCGCCGCAGAGAGCTATTCGCTGCGCCAGCTGATCAACCTCGTCGATCAGGACGGCAAGCCGGTGTCCAAGGCCGACGCCTCTTACTTCATCATGACCTCGGAAAACGGCTTCGTGTTAGGCCGCGACTACCGCCAGGAACTCATGAGCCTCAACCGCCTCTACGCCCCCGCATATGTTGAGGGCGGCAAGCGCGGCATCGGCATGACCTCCTACGGCGCGCCGACCATACAGGCCACAAACGAGCGCTCTGATGCCCTGGTCACGAACACCACGATGGAAGATCCGGGCCTGTCTGCCGATCAGGAACTGACGATGAGCACCTCCTCAAAGGGCGGCGCCAAAGGCTCCGTGAGCTTCAGGGAGCTCGTCGATCTCTACAGCAAGGCCGATGACGCCACCAAGCTCAAGTTCGTCAAATACGTGATGTCCCACTGACAGCGTGTATGAACCAAAGCCCGGCCGCGCATGACGCGGCCGAGCTTTTTCATGCATAGACTCCCTGACCTTTGCTTTTTCCCGGCCGCCAGGGATTTAAAAAGTTTCTGACGCAGTCATTGCTGTTACATCACAAAAATCAACAAAGGTTCTGGTATGGCTCTGAGTTAACAGGAAAACGCGGCTTTTTGCGATAAAATTGGATGCTGTCGGGACTGTCGCTTTCCCTTGCGGAAAAGTTTTTCAGGCAGACGCCGAAATAATTAAAGGATCCGGAAGTTCCGGAGATTTTCACAGCCAAGCCGGATGATCGGGGTTGCCCGTCACCGCGGCGTGTTTATCGTGTAATTGGGGTTTGGTCTTTATGGGATGGTATAAGTCTCTGCCGGTCAAAGCAAAACTGCTCAGCGCGTTTTTGCTCATCATCTTATTCACCTGCGTGATTTCCGCCACGGCCTTAACCGGCGTGCTTAAGAACAAAAAAGTCGCGGATTCCGTGGACAGCATGCTGAGCAACGAGTACGCGGCTCTGCAGCAGACCATCGAGGACATGAACAAGTTCCGCGCGAAGATCTTCACCTTCAACGCCGCCCTCATCAATTTCACCCCGGAAGCCGCCGAAGAAACCCAGAAGATGATCGACGCGCTGAACAAGGACACCGCCAAACTTGCCACTGTCAGCGACAACCCCAAAGTCAAGGCCGTGCAGGACTCCGTCAGGACGTTCATCTCCTACTACACCGATGAGATGTATCCGTTCCTCGACAAAGGCTACAGCGTCGACTCCCGCAAAGTCTTCACCGAGAAGGTTTATCCCGCCATCGACGGCGCTGAAAACCTGCTCTCCGAGGTTACAAAAGCAGAGCTTGACAAGGTTAACACCAGCGTCCGCTCCTTAAGCTCCAACACCCCGGCCATCGTGATCGGCTGCGTGACCGCCGGCACCATCGTCTTCGGCATCATCGTGGGCCTGCTGCTCTCCGATGCCTTCGTGAAGGTCTTAAGGTACGCGGTAAGCGAGTCCGCCCAGCTGGCCAAAGGCGATCTGTCCAATGTCATTGAATCAGACCGCACCGACGAGTTCGGCTCCCTGCTGCACGCTTTGGAAAACATGCGCATCCAGCTGCGTGATTCCATCAGCACCGTGCACAATGTGACCGACGCCCTGCACGAGACCATGAACTCCATTAAGACGGCCTCAGATGCCATGGGCGAGAGCGCTCAGGACTCCCAGAACCGTTCGATCACCGTCGCCGCCGCGGCCGACGAGATGGTTTCCACCACCGGCGACATCGCCAAGAACTGCGAGACCGCCGCGAGCGCCGCCGACAACACCAACAACATCACCCAGCAGGGTGTTGCCAAAGTCCAGGGCGCCCTGGACGGCATCCACAACCAGGTTACCAAGTCCAAGCAGGACGCCGAGCAGGTTCAGGCTCTGGTCGATCAGGCCCAGAAGGTCGGCACCATCGTCGAGACCATTGACGACATCGCCAACCAGACGAACCTGCTGGCTCTGAACGCCGCCATCGAGGCCGCCCGCGCCGGCGAGGCCGGCAAGGGCTTCGCCGTTGTGGCCGACGAAGTGCGCGCCCTGGCATCGAGGACCTCCACCTCGACCCAGGAGATCACCAAGATGGTCGCCCAGATCCAGACGGACGCCAACTCCGCCAACGAGGCCATGCAATCTTCAGTGGCCAACATGGATGCCCTGGCAGGCGAGACCGGTTCCATCGAAGAGCTGCTGCATAACATCAGCTCGCAGATGAACGATGTCAACGGCCAGATCACCCACATCGCTACCGCCGCCGAAGAGCAGACTACTGCCACTTCCGAGATCTCCACGAACATGCAGGGCATCACGAAGTCCTCGCAGGGTTTGGCAGCCGTGGTCAACGATATTACTGGCCAGGTCAACCAGTCCGTTGAGCAGCTGCAGGATCTCGTCGATCTCGTCAGCAGGTTCAAGTTCTAACCCACCCCAAATCACAGCAAAACCTCCCTGCAAGGGAGGTTTTTTTTTGGCCTGTTGTTCTGATTTTTCCATAAATCAAAAATATTGACGGTATGAGTAAGCCGTAGAAAAGATCTGCCAGCGACTCTTATGAACCATGGACCCGCCGGTTAAAAGTAAGCAGATATAATCAAATAACATTATTTGTTTAATTAAGAGTTTAAGTGTCATTTTATTAAAATAACAAATAATGTCTATATTTTAGTCTTATTATGAAGTATAATAGTAATATAAATCCAATGAGTGTTGTTTCAGGTGAAAGGAAGATAACATGACCGGCCGTGAGCTTTACTACAAGAGTTACGAAAAATTATTCAGAGATATTGGCCTTGTATTCGTTGCCACGTTTATGATCGCAGGTTTTTTAACGTTAATGAATTTGGGAAAATACACAAAAGAACAATGTATCCTTATGGGACTTTTCCTGGCAATCAACGCAGTAATGTCTGTAATGGCATATTGGATGAGCCGCGCTGCGATTAAAAAGCTGACCGAGGCCGAAAATGAGTGACAATTTTTTCTATGCGCTTTTTATTATAATTTTTGGTTATCTGGGAATATTGGGCTGTATGCTTTTTCTGTATTTTGAAGGCATTAAAAAAAGCGACTGAATTGCGCGATATCCACATATGCCGGTGCGGAAATAATTCAGCAAATTTTGCAAACTCTCCGCATCTGCTCAAAGCTTCTCATCCGCGCCTGTTTGGAACTGAAACAGCGTCTATAATCAGCCTTAGCTTATTGAACTGCTGTTTTCACCAATGCCCGACATTTCCTTTGATTACCGCTCGTTTTTGAAGACGGTCCCCGACCGCCCTGGGTCTTACCGCATGTACGGCGATGAGAACACGGTGATTTACGTCGGCAAGGCCAAATCGCTCAAAAAACGGCTTTCCCAGTATTTTTTAAAGCAGGTAAACCTCAAAACCTCGGCGCTCATCCGCCACATCCACCACATCGAGTTCACCGTCACTTTTTCCGAAAGCGAAGCGCTGATCCTCGAGAACGAGCTCATCAAGAAATTCCAGCCGCGCTACAACATTCTGCTGCGCGATGACAAGTCCTACCCCTACCTGCTGCTGACGGCCCACCGCCACCCGGGGCTGTACATGCACCGCGGCTCAAGGCGCATCCAGGGCGAATACTTCGGGCCTTTCCCTGACGCGACCGCCGTGCACGAGAGCTTAAAGCTTTTGCAAAAACTCTTTCCGATCCGCCAGTGCGCCGACAATGTCTATGAGCACCGCTCCCGCCCCTGCCTCATGGCGCAGATCGGCAAGTGCCTGGCCCCGTGTGTGGCCATGACGCCTGAGGCCGAGGAAAACTACACCCGCCAGGTGGAAAACGTCAGGATGTTTTTAAAAGGGCGCGATCAGGATCTGTTAAATTCGCTCTCCGATCGCATGCAAAAGCTCTCTGACGCCATGCGCTTTGAGGATGCGGCGAAAGTGCGCGATCAGATGCTCGCGCTGCGCCGCGTCCAGGAACAGAACTCGATCTCAGGCGATGTCATGACCGACATCGATGTTGTGGCCCACGCCGTGCGCGAGGGCACGGCCTGCGTGCACGTGCTGTTTATCCGGCACGGCCGCATTATCGGCACCCGCTCCTACTACCCTAAGATCACGGATTCCGACTCCTCATCCGAGGTGCTCGACGCTTTCCTCACCCAGTTTTACCTGAGCTCCAACCGCGGCCAGATGTTCCCGCGCGAGATCATCACGGACGCCAGCGTCGAAGATCAGGAACTGCTCTCCAAAGCGCTTACAGACATGAGCGGCCGCGAGGTGAAGATCCTCACGGAGGTGCGCACGGATCGCGCCAAATACCTGCGCCTGGCCAAAGCGAACGCCGAGGCCTCCCTGACCTCGCGCCTGGCCTCGTCTGCCACCGCGAAAACCCGCATCGAGGATCTCGAGCGCGTGCTCGGGGTAAGCGGGGTGAAATGCATGGAATGCTTTGACATCTCGCATACCATGGGAGAGCTTACCGTGGCCTCGTGCGTGAACTTCAACCGCGACGGCCCCGATCGCCAGCGCTACCGCCGCTTTAACATCGAAGGCATCACCCCCGGCGACGATTTCGCGGCCATGCACCAGGTGCTCACCCGCCGCTATCGCGATCCCAAAGAAGGCGTCATCCCCGACATCGTGTTCATCGACGGCGGTTACGGGCAGCTCAAACAGGCCGAGGAAGTGATAGGCGACATCTTCGCGCAGGCGCAGGCCGAGCCGCCGCTGCTCGTGGCCGTGACCAAAGGCGAGGGACGCAAGGAAGGCCTGGAGACGCTGATCCGCGGTTACAGCCATGAGGAGTACCATCTCTCGCTTGAAGATCCGGCGCTGCAGCTGGTGCTGCACATCCGCGACGAATCGCACCGCTTCGCGATCACCGGCCACCGCGGGCGCCGCCTCAAAGCCCGCACTCACAGCGCGCTCGAGGACATACCGGGCATTGGGCCCAAGCGCCGCCAGGCGCTGCTGCGCCATTTGGGCGGGCGGCGCGAAATCATGCGCGCCGGCGTCGACGAACTTTCAAAAGTGCCGGGGATCTCGCGCGATCTGGCACAGCAGATCTACGACGCGCTCCACTCGCTGTTCTAATCCCGCGCCCATAAAAAAGGGCTATTCGCCATTAAAAGTGGGAAATGAGGATCTAAGGTCATCTGACAGAGGGTATAGTTTCTCCGTAAAAAGCACAAAAGGAGA
>DKSD01000051.1 GCA_002473165.1 Succinatimonas sp. UBA7265 | reverse complement strand
TCGATATAACAGAAGAGCCTTTTTAGCCTGTCTCAGATCTCAGCCCAAAACCGCCTCTCCGACCGTTTCGACTGGCATTGTTGTCTACTTTTGGGCTTCAGAGGATTTGAGCTCCGCGCCCCCGCCCTGCTCGCCGGAGTTTTTGAGATAGCGCATCGAGACCGGATCGGCATCCGAGCACTCAAGCTGCCCTAAACGGAACTCCTGGCCTTTCTTCAGGTGAAAGAACACCAGGCGGCGCTTGGGGCGATCGCACTCTCCGAAGATGTCAAGCACGCGCTTGATCTCATAAGGCACGGCGCCCAGATCCGAGGCGGCCGCCACCCGCTTGATGCTCTCAGGCAGCTTCATGGGCACGAGCACGGCGCGCACCCAGCACAGGCCGTCATTGCAGAAGACCCGGTACCAGGAAGCCAGGCGCTTTGCCGATTGCATTTTGAAGAACCCTGATGACGTCAGGAACTGTCTTGAGGAATTAAGGCTTTCATCATCCTCGCCTGAGCTCAGCAGCTGCCGCGCCAGTTCAAACTGACGGCGGTAGATCGCGGATCCCTGCTCCAGCAGCACGCCCTGATCGGTCACCACCGCCCCGCTGTCCTTGGTGTTATACGGGATCCTGCCGCTCATGAGCTCCTCGCCCAGCCGCGCGCGCAGCAGATCGGTGACATCGGCGTGCGCCCCGCCGCGGCTTAAGGCCTCGTGCGCCGCGATCTGATCGGCCTGGGTCACGAGCTTCCACATCGAGGAAGACTCAGGCATGGCCTCCTCAAGCGCGATCCTGCTGCGCACGTAGCAAAGCACCGACGGATCGCCTGACAACAGCAGCGTCATCACGGCGGGCCACAGGCTGCTGTGGCTGTCAGAGCGCCCGGGCACAAACTGCAGCTCGTAATGAGCTGAACGGGTGCGCACCCTGAAATCTTCAAGATCTTCTCTAATCGGTTCCCAGATCTCGCCGCTCTCCGAGCGCAGCACAAAATCCGTAAGGCATTTGCCGAGATCGTGCATCAGCGCCATGAGGAGCAGACAAAGCGCCTCAGCCCGCTCGGCGGGGATATTCTTCCCGTCCCAGGTCTCGCGCAAAGATTTCATGGCATCGCGCGCCACCAGCAGCGTGTGGCGCGTAAGCCCTGAGGCGTCAGGATCGTGCACGGCCTCTGAGGCAGGCAGCGCCCCGGCGATCCTCACAAAGCGCTCTATAAGCGGCTGCGCGTGCTTGTTCCAAACCTCGGCGCCAAGTTCGGATTCAGAGCGCACGGCGTCCGCGATGGAGGCATACTCGCTGAGGATCGAGGACGCTGAATAGAAAGGATAGATGCGCCCGCCGTTGGGGCGCACGGAAAAGACGGCATCATTGGAAAAAGTTTTGGGTTCGGGCTTCTTTTGAAATGCGGCCAGGCCTGAGAGCAGGCGGCGGGTAAATCCGGGCATTGGGTTCTTCCTGTGTAAACGTTAACAAAACGCCGCATGGTAGCAAATCAGCGCGTAAAAGAAAACCACCCTGCCTGAAGGAAGCCAGAATCAAGGAGCTATCCCTAGGGCTGCCTGAGGCGCCATGGACGAGATGGCGACGATGCTGCAACGCATCCGCTCGCTGTAAGTTCAGGAGCCCTGCGGCACGAACACCTCGTCTGCGACAACGGATGCCCGGCACCGCCGAAAACAACAGTTTCAAGCTTGTCAGGAACATCAAAGCCGGCGACAGGAAATACAGCGGCGGTGACGACCCGCAGTACAAGGCAGGAACGATCGCCTGTACCGCAGCCAGGCAGGCATCTGCCCCGCGGCAGAAGCACCTGGATCAAAAATTGTCAGTACCACACGTAACTGAGATCAGAGGGGATTGGCTCATGAGCAGACAACAAAAAACGTATTCTGAACAGAGCATGATCCGCATAATAATCATCCACCCCGGTCATATCAGAAAGGAATTCACCGGTTTCCACATCAAATTTTAAAAAAAATTCCTTCTTATACTCAGGTTCAGTCTCATCGTCAACATAGCAGTCCATAGAAAAGACGCTGCCTTCACGTTTGATATTACGCATCCGCATCATATTTCCCCTTTGCGATCATGAAGTTTCCTGGCCTGTAAACAGCCTGTCAGAATATTTCCAAATCCAAGGCAAAAAAACTTGATAGCACAAGATATTACGAGAGATGATCCAAAGTAAGCGCCTTGGCAGGACATCAACATTTTTGCAGATAACCTAATCGCGCAAAAAAGTATTCGCTTAAATTTTGATCAAAGCCGCATGCATCACCGGCAGCAACGCCTCGAACAAGGTCACCCCTGACGGCGCGGCTTCCATCGATAAGGTGCTCATCGAAGCGAGCGATTTCAGCGCCTTCAAGATCCGCCCGTCCTCGACCATGAGCAACCCGACAAAAATCATGAATAACGAGTCTGATGTTCGCAGCCGCATCCTCGACACGGACTACGCCGAGGAGGCATCCAACCTCTCCGCCCAGAGCATCGTCCAGTAAGCCGCCTCGTCCATGCTGACCCAAGCCAACAGCCTGCCGCAGATGGCCATGTCGCTCTTAGGCTGAAACGCTCCAGAAGACGTCAGTTCAGCAGCGATCGCAACAGCTGATAGCGTTACAAGGCAAGTATAGAAATGTAAGGACTAAAGCAACTATTGAAACTCTGCGCAAAGCAAACAAGGAAAATGATCGTCTCCGCAGCGCTAAGCATGATTTCATTGCGCTCTCACCCGGATCGCAAGCGCTACTCCAAATCCATGAGGTTGCGGCTGAACCACAAAGGTTTAGAAAGGAGAAGCTCCATGCGATTATGCAGTCCCAAAGTGCCGAGGTAAAAGCATCTGGCAATAGCGAGGTTAAAGATACTGCACAGACGAACGTAAAAAATAAAGTTAAGAATATAGGAAATTTAAGTTTAAACTTCCAAAAATAAAGTTATTTCAATAAAACAAGTTTGACACAAAAAAAATAATAAAATAATTAAGAAAAATAATACATCTTTAATTAAATATTTTAATTAAACTCAAAAAAATAGAAATATTCTTGAATTTTTAATAATAAATTGTTCTTCTGTTATATGGTTTAGTAAAAGCAAAGCAAAATAGCAAAAAGATAATTTATAAACAACATTTATTTCAACAGAATACTATACCAATAATGCAAGCATTGATTAGTATTCGACTCGAGATTATAAATACTATTAGCTTCCTCAGAGGTGTTGCCGCCTGCGGCACAAGATAACATAACTAATTTCGCTTTATTGCCATATAGCAAAGGGATAAAAATAGACTCAGCCTTAGTATAAGTTCCGTGACCTTTTCTTGTGTCAAAAGCTACCCCATAAACAAGTAACTTATTAATAGTAAAAGTTTTTGTATTAACTGCTACCAAATTCTCCTTTAAGAACATTTTTCTAAAGAAATTCAACAACTCCGACTGTGACAAATCTTTTAGGCTCATAATCTTATTATATCCGTTTACCGGTATATCCATTACACTTAACAAAAAAGCAAAATTATCTTCTGGGCCTTTAAACAGTACTTGAGGAGGATTTCCAGAGTTATCAACTTCTGTTTTCCATCCTCTAGGATATTGAATGCTGAAGTTTGCTGGGTAATAAGATGCAATTGAATTTGAGTTAAATGTTTCATATCCTGTATCAGATCCAGATATAGTATTACTTTTTGCTATATTGTGAATTTCCCAAAAAGTTACA
>DKSD01000046.1 GCA_002473165.1 Succinatimonas sp. UBA7265 | reverse complement strand
TTACCTACAATGCAATGTTTGGGCGGGTAAATCCGCAAGCTGTGCGGCAGCGCCTTTTGCGTTATTGATGCCCAGGTTCGGCGCCTGCGCTACGGTTTCCCCCGCCTTAATGCGTCGGCGCCGAAAAGCTGTGGGGATCCGCAAAAAGCGTGAGGGTTAGCTGTGGAAAAAAAACGGCAAAATCTTGCGAACTTAAAATAATTTATTGAAATTTAAAATCAAGTTATGCAACACCCCTGTGGGAAACTTTGGGGGATCACGAATTTAACGAAGACGGATCCGCAGATTTCCGGATAAAAAACAGGCACGCCTGAGCGTGCCTGCAGAAAAAGAGTTTGCTTAGAACGAGAATGAGTCGCTCTCTTCTTTCTTGGCGCTGAACTTGCCCTCGGCTTCATCGAGGCAGTGGCGCAGGTACTCGAAGATCTTCTTGACGTCTTCGGCGGTGTAGTCGTAGTTCACCCTTGCCGAAAGGTTGCCGATGAGGCGGATCTGGTTGGCGGTGTTCTGCACGCGCTTCGTGGCGATGCGGTGGAATTTCTCGCGCTTCGTCTCTTTGCCGCTGCCCTGAACTTCATCAAAAGTTTCTTCTGCCATGATGTAATGACTCCTGAAAAATAAATTTATGCTTAAGAATACAGCATAGATTTAAAAAAGCAAATTCTATTTAGTAATAAAGATAAAATTTTCTTCTTCAAATTTTTTGGAAAGAACGATCGTCCGCGCGTTTAATTTGCAGACAGCAAACACAGACCTGCAAATAAAACGTTTGCGTAAATTTACAGCGGGTGCCTGGCAAGCCTTTCGGGCATGCTGATGCTTTTTCTCCGGCATCGCGCTCAAAGCCGGCGGTGTTTCTTAAATCCCGCTGTTTTTATGTCCTGTATATCAGAAAAGGTGATCTGCGGTCTTTTTGAACCTGATGGTGAAATCCTGCTGTAGAAATTGCTCCTGCCATTGATGTGCCTAAGTTTTGGCTGATGTTTACTGCAAGCGTTTGCGGTATATTTTGGCTTTTCTGTTCTGCAATGCCGAACTGTAAAGGCATGGGTCGCAGAATTTACTTACAGATAAATCTGAAATTTTTGATCGTTTTCACAGATCTGGCATTAAGTGGGAATTGAAAGCGCTTTCGGGTGTTTAACGTTACGATAACGCTTACGGATACGCGGATCCTGACCTAAGATTAAAAGGCTCCGTGAGGAGCGCCCGGTTTGCCCAAACGTTAAACCGGCTCACATTTATAAGACATACAAACATACAGGAGTCACAGATGAGACTTTCAAAGATGGCGGTCGCCGTTTTAGGCGTCGCGGTGCTTGCAGCATCCACCATGGCGCAGGCCAAGGATGCTTCAGAGTTCAAGATGGGATTCTCAGTCCCGCAGCTTGCCAACCCCTGGTTCGTAGGCGTGAAGCTGGGCATGGAGAAAGCCTGCAAGGAGCTGGGAATCCAGTGCATCTCCATCGATGCTCAGTACCGCGTTGACAAGCAGGTCTCCGACATCGAGAACATGATCAACGACAAGTACGACGCGATCTTCTGCACCGCCATAGATGCCAATGCGCTGCTTGACACCTACAACGATGCCAAGAAAGCCGGGATCGTCACCGGCTCCATCGCTCAGACCGTCCCTAACTCGAACCTGATCTACGGCATGGATGAGTACAACTACGGTCAGGCCATCGGCACCCAGGCCATGCAGTGGGCCAAAGAGAAATTAGGCTGCAAGGGCAAGGTCGCCCTGATCACCCAGGATAACGTCGAGGCCGTGAAGCGCCGCGGCGACGGCATTGAGGACGCGGTCAAGAAAGGCTGCCCGACCATGCAGATCGTTGCCCGCCAGGCCGGCGACAACCCGGAGAACGGCATGAAGATCATCGAGGCCGTGCTCCAGCAGCACCCGGATCTCAACCTCGTGATCGGCTCTAACGACTCCGGCGGCATCGGCGGCTACCAGGCCATGGTCGCCAACGACAAGGTCGGCGATGACCGCGCCGTGTTCTCCGGCGACGCCACCGCCGAGGCGCTCGCGATCATCAAAGATCCTGAGAGCATCTACCGCGGCACCGTGGATCTGTTCCCGTTCAAGGGCGGCTACGAGTCTGCCAAGATCATGTACGAGATGGCCACGAAGGGCATCCCTGCCGATCCCAAGAAGGTCTTCCTGCCTTACGTGCCGGTCCCTAAGGCCGACGTGCTCTCAGGCAAGTACAAGCCTGCCTACTGATCCGCGTTCATTCTGAAAGCGAGTGCGGCCGGGGTTTCCCCGGCCGCCTGCAGGGGCTTTTTTATGCAAGAACAGGACAATATCATCTCGGTGCGCGGCCTTTCGAAATACTATGCGAAGGTCTGCGCGCTGAACGACATCACTCTGGACATCAGGCGCGGCGAAGTCCTCGCGCTGTGCGGCGAAAACGGCGCCGGTAAATCCACTTTCATCAAGATGCTCACCGGGGCGGAGATCCCGTCACAAGGCGAGATCATCTATAACGGCAATCCGGTTTCCGGGCTCAATCCCCAAAGCTCCATGGAAATGGGCATAGCCGCGGTTTACCAGGAATTTTCCCTCATCCCTTACCTTTCGATCGCCGAAAACATCTTCTACGGGCGCGAACTTAAAAAAGGCATGTTTCTAAACCTTGGCGAGATGTACCGCAAGGCCCAGGAGCTGTTCGCCTCCATGGAGATCGATATCGACGTGCGCAAGCGCGTCTGCGACATCGGCGTGGCTTACAAACAGATCGTCGAGATCTTAAAAGCGGTGGCGCGCAATCCGAAGTTCATCATCCTCGATGAGCCCACCGCCTCGCTGACGCTCAAGGAGACGGCGATCTTCTTCAACGTGATCCGCAAGCTGCGCGAGCGCAACACCACGATCCTCTTTATCTCCCATCGCCTCGAGGAAGTGTTTGAGCTGTGCGATCGCGCCGTCATCTTTATGGACGGCAGGCTCGTGACGGTAAAAGACGTCAAAGATCTCACCATGAAGCAGCTCATCTCCCTGATGGTCGGGCGCGAGATCTCAAATGACTACCCCTCTCCGCAAAAGACCTCCGATGAGGTCGTGCTCGAGTGCCGCAACCTTGAGAACGCTTCGGTGCACGATGTGAGCTTCAAACTGCACAAGGGCGAGATCATCGGCTTTGGCGGCCTGGTGGGCGCCGGGCGCACCGAGCTGGCGCGCGCGATCTTCGGGGCCGATCCGGTCACCGGAGGCGAGATATTGCTGCACGGCAAACGCTATGTGCCCAAATCGCCGCGCCACGCGCTTGACTGCGGCGTGGGCCTAATCCCTGAGGATCGCAAGACCCAGGGCGTGCTGCTGGGACTTACGGTGCGCGAGAACACCGTGTTCAGCTCGCTGCCCAAATACCTGCGTTTGGGCTTTGTCATCGACTCAAAGAAAGAGCACAGCGAAACGCAGCGCTACATCAACGAGCTGCGCACGAAGACCCCAAGCATGGAACAGCTGGTGCGCAATCTCTCAGGCGGCAACCAGCAGAAAGTCGTGCTCGCGCGCATTCTCTCGACGGAGTGCGAAGTGCTGATCTTCGATGAGCCGACCCGCGGCATCGACGTGGCGGCCAAACAGGAGATCTACAGCCTGATGTGCCGCCTTGCCGACGAGGGCAAGAGCATCATCATGATCAGCTCGGAGATGCCGGAGCTTATAGGCATGTCCCAGCGCATCTATGTGATGTCAGGCGGCCGTATTACGGCTGAGCTCCAGCGTGAGGAATTCTCCCAGGAACTGATATTGGAAAAAGCCGCCTTAGGCAGGAAAAAAGGAGCTGCTTAAAAATGAAAGGAAACAATCGTCTGGCGCTGTGGCTGCTCGACTACGGGATCATCTTGATCCTGTTTTTGCTGATCGCGGTGTTTTCCATCGCTTCATCGAACTTTTTGTCGTTCTCGACGGTGACGACCATCTTAAGGCAGGTGTCGATCATCGGCATCATCTCGGTGGGCGCGGCCTACGTGATCTTAACGGCCGGCATCGATCTGTCCGTGGGCTCCATTGCCTGCATCTCATCGCTCACCTGCGCGCTGATGCTCAAATCCGGCTGGCCGATCCCGGCTGCCATCGCGGTGACGCTGCTGCTGGCCACCGTCTACGGGCTGTTCTCGGGAGCGCTCGTCGCGTTCTTTAAGATGTCCCCGCTTATCGCTACTTTAGGCGTCATGACCTCGCTGCGCGGAGCGGGCTACCTCATCACCGGCGGCCTGCCGGTCTACGGTTTTGGCAAGGGCCTGAGCGCTTTCGGCCGCGGATATTTCCTCGGGATCCCTGATCCGGTGATCCTGATGGTGATCGTGTTTGCACTGGGCATCTTTATCCTAAGCTACACCCCGATCGGGCGCCATGTGTACGGCGTCGGCGGCAACGAGGAAGCCTCCAGGCTCTCCGGCGTCAACATCAGCCGCGTCAAGATCTTCTGCTACGCCTTCTGCGCTTTCCTCTCCGGCATCGCCGGCCTGGTGCTGCTGGCTCGCACGAATTCCGGCCAGCCGGCTGCGGGCGTGGGCTATGAGATGGACGCGATCACCGCGGTCGTTTTAGGCGGCATCAGCCTGGCAGGCGGCCAGGGCAAGCTGCCGCTCGTGATCGTCGGCGTGCTCATCATGGGCGTGCTCTCCACGGGCATGCTGATGTGCAATATCAACGACTACGTCCAGCAGGTGGTAAAAGGCCTGGTGCTCATCGCCGCCGTGGCCTTCTCCTACGTGTCGCTGCAGCTGCGCAACAAGATCATCAGCGCCCCGAACAAGGCCTGATCCCTGAGCACGAAAAGCCTTGTCCGCCTTCAGGCGGGCAGGGCTTTTGTGCTTCTGCGGCATTGAGAAAATCACTCATCAGCGTCGCCTTCTCCCCTCATCGCAAAGGGTATACTGCAAGCATCAGGAGTTTTTAAAGGAGGCGATTATGGACGGTGACGAGGAAGAGTAAGCCTCAGGGCCTAAGCCCCGGAATTTAAAAAACACGGGATGCCGCAATGCTGCGGCATCCCGTTTTCTGTATTAAAACCAGGCCTCAGATGTTGAAGTTCAGGCCGTCGTCTTCGCTGTCGGATGACTGCTGGTAGCCGTCGTCGTCGTCATCGTAATAACTGCCCTGGCAGGATGAGCCTGAATCATCGTAGTAACTTCCCTGGCAGGAACTGCCGTCGTCATAACCGTCATCGTCGTCATAGTAGCCGCCATCATCATATGAGCCGCCGCAGCTGCTGCTTGATGAACTGCTGTAAGAGCTGCTGTAGCTGTAGGAACTGCTCGATGAGCCGTTGTTGCTGTTGTAATTGTAGTTATAGTTGCTGACGTGGCTGCCGCCGCCTTGATCGTAAGGATCGTAACCGACGCCGTTGCAGAACTGATCGTAGATATTGCGGCACTGGCTCGGGGAGTCCTCGGTGATGGTGTGAAACGAGCCGTTCATGTAATACTGCACCTCGCCTGAATCCTCGTAGGCGATGATGCGCACCCTCTGGCCGGGCCTGAGGTTGCAGTTAAACGGCACGTCTATGGCCATCGGCCCGTTTTCAGAATCTATGGCAAGCCTCAGCCCTTCGCCGCCGCTGAAGGCGCTGCCGGCCATGCTGCCTGCCGCCGCGCCCAGCACGCCGCCGACGATAGTGCCGGTGGAGCCGTGATCGTCAAGGTAATTGCCCAAAAGCGCGCCGCCTATGCCTCCCAGCAGCGATCCCAGCGAGGAGTCGGAATCGTCGCCGTCAAGCTCGACGACCTCGATGCCGGTGATCGTGCCGTCGTAGTAAGTGCTCATGTTTGAGATGCCGGCGAGGTTGGAGCAGCCGCCGAGCGCCAGCGCCGCTGCCGGGATCAGCGGAAGAAAACGCGCAGAACGCATATGAGTCTCCTGTACAGGGATGCAGCCGGCGCAAAAACCTTCACTGCGCGGCTTAATATATACTTTAGTGCTTAAGTCTTAGTACAAACTTATCAAATAACGAATTTATTTAACTTCCATTTTAGCAAGCGAAAAGGCGCGGCATGGCGGTAAGTTACGAACATGTGAAGCTGAAGGCAAAGATCGCCTCCGTAACTGCTGAGGGGCTGGGGGAGCTGCGATTGCACGGCGAGCAGATCCTCGTGCCCGGCGCTGTGGGCGGCGACTACTGCGAGCTGGAACTGCAAGCGCCTTTTGTCCCGGGCGGGCGCTGCCGCCTTGCAAAGCTTTTGCAGCTGCTCACGCCTTCGCCTGCGCGCCGTGCCGCCTCTGACATCTGCCCGCTGCAGGGGCAGTGCGGCGGCTGCCCGCTGGGGCTTTTGACAGACGAAGCCCAGCTTGAGCGCAAGCGCGGTGACATAGCCTCAGCTTTAAAGCGCGCGGGGATCCGCGATCTCAGGGTGCCGAAGGTTATTCCTGCGCCAGGCGGTGTCAGCCGCTTTAAATCCGTGCGCTATTTTGCCAATACCAAAGAGGGGCTTAAAAACGGCTTTTACCGCGCGCGCAGTCACGAGGTGTGCCCAGCCGGGCGCTGCCTGCGCGAGTGCGCGTGGTTTGGCGATTTCTCAGCGGCGCTGTGCTCTCTTGCAGAAGAACTCGGGCTTGAGGCGTATGACGAGGCTCAAAAGCGCGGGGCGCTGCGCAGCCTGCTGCTGCGCGACTGCGGGGCAGGGGAAAGGCTTGCGGTGTTAAGCCACCGCGGGGCGCTGCCCCGGGGCGCCGAGGACAAAATCCGCGCTCTTGGCGAACGCTTTGAGATCACCTCAGGCTGGCTGCAGCGCCATGACGCGCCGGGAAATGCTGTATCGCAGGGCGAACTGACCTGTCTTACAAAAGAGCGCGAGGTGACAGCAAAGATCGGTGCGTACCGCTTTAAGGCAGGCCCCAGGACCTTTTTGCAGGTAAACCCTGCTCAGGCGCAGCGCCTTTATGAGGCGGCGCTTGAGTGGTGCGGCGAGGATCAGGAGGCGACGGCGCTTGATCTGTGCTGCGGGGCCGGAGCGATGACGCTGCCTTTGGCCGCGAGGTTTAAGCAGGCGATCGGGGTTGAGATCGTAAAAGAGGCGGTTGAAGCGGCGCGTGGAAACGCGGAATTAAACGGGATCGCCAACGCGCGCTTTATCGCCGCCGATCTCAAGGACGTGCTCGAATCACTTGCAGATGACAGCGTGCGCGCTGTCATAGCCGATCCCGCGCGCCGCGGCTTAGGCGCGGATAACTGCAAAGCCCTGGGCGCTCTCAAAGCCCCGGTGAGGCTGGCGATGATCTTTTGCGCGCTTAAGGCTTTGGAGCGCGATCTCCCGGCGCTGCGCGCCCAGGGCTTTGCCGTAAAGGGCGTGCAGGGCTTTGACATGTTCCCGCACACGGCGGGCGTGGAGACGCTGGTGCTGCTTGAGAAGGCCTGATGATGGTTTTGAAGAGAGGAAGTGACAGAATGTGGCTGCTCTTTGCGCTGCTGTCCGCGTTCTTTGCAGCGCTGACGGCAATTCTGGCCAAAGCCGGGATTGAAGGCGTGAACTCCAATCTGGCCATGGCGGTGCGCACCGCGGTCGTGCTGGCGCTGGCCTGGGGCATCGTATTTGCCACAGGGCAGGGCGGCGGGATCGCCGGGATCAGCGCCCGCAGCTGGACATTCCTCATCCTCTCGGGACTGGCCACCGGCGCCTCATGGCTGTGTTATTTCAAAGCGCTGGAGCTCGGCGAGGTCTCAAAGGTGGTGCCGGTGGACAAGCTCTCGACAGTGCTTACGATCATCCTGGCGCTGGTGATCTTCCATGAGACCTTTACCGTGAAGACTTTTTTAGGCATGGTCCTCATCACCGCAGGCACGCTGCTTATGACGCTTTAGGAGAATGAAAAAATGGCTTTTGCGCTTAAGATTAAACGCGTATATGACGCCCATGCCGAGGATGACGGGATGCGTGTCCTGGTGGACCGGCTGTGGCCGCGCGGGATCAAGAAGGAAAAAGCCTGCCTGGATTTGTGGGCCAAAGAAATCACCCCGACACCGGAGCTGCGCAAATGGTTTGGCCACAAGGAGGAGAACTTTGAGGAATTCCGCCTGGCCTACCGGACGGAGCTTGACGGCAACGCCCAGGCGCAGGATTTTGCCTCAAAGGTAAAAGCCGAGCTTGAAAAGCGCAACGTGACGCTGCTGTATGCGGCCAAATCGCCGACGTGTAACCACGCGGTGATCTTAAAAGGCTGGCTTGAGGATATCTGGAGCGCCAAATGAAACGTCCGCAGATCCGCATCACTCTCGTAGAAAGAAAAGGCGCGCACGGCTGCCATCGCGGCCACCGCGTCGGCCAGAGCTGGGATTTTGACACCCAGCGCGGGCAGCTTTGCCCCATGGCCATGCATGTGGCCTTCATCTACGCCGACATCCTGCGCTACGGCGGAGAGATCCCCGGACAGGCGCCGGGCACGGCGGTGTTCTGCTGCCCCGATCCTGACACCATCAATGTCTTTAAGCTTGAAAGGCTGGACGGCCCGGAGATGAAGCAGATCTGATTTCAGGCAGCAAAAAGCCCCCGGGATCAGACGATCCCGGGGGCTTTGCCGTTTAGGCGGCTTTATTTGTCAGCGGCGCTTTCCAGGCCGTTGTAGCGCAGCACGGTGTCGCGGCTGAACTCGCGCTCACAATAGTGACAGCGCATCATCACGGTGCCGTCTTTGTCAGTGCGGATGATAAAGCGCGGGGTCGCGCCTTTCTCAATATGGGTGACGCAGTTGCTGTTAGGGCAGGCAAAGTCGCCGACAGTCTCATGGGGCAGGCGCAGGTTGTACTTGTCCACGACCTTGTAGTCTTTGATCTCGTTGACCGTGGCGTTGGGAGCCAGGATGGCCAGCTGCTCGGTCTGGGAGGGCGAGAAAGTCACATCGGCGATCTTGATGAGATCCTTTTTGCCCAAAGCACCGGAGCGCAGGTTGAAGCCTACGGTGAGTTCGGTGTTGCGGGAGAGGAACTTGAACATGCGCAGGATGTTGATGGCCTGGCCGGGGGCGATGTGATCGATGACGGTGCCGTTGGCGATGGCCTCAACCATCAGCTTGCCCTTGGAGAGTTCTTTTTGGTTTTCAGCGGTCATATCAGATCTCCTTGTTCATAACGAGGGCCAGCAGAGCCTCGCGGGCGAAAACGCCGTTGGCGGCCTGTTTGAAATAGTAGGCGTGCGGGTTTGAGTCGACATCGGTGGTGATCTCGTCGATGCGCGGCAGCGGGTGCAGGATCTTCATGTTCTCGGAGGCCGTGTCCAGCATGTCAGAGGTCAGGATGAACTTCGAGCGCAGGTTCTGGTATTCCGTTTCGTCAAAGCGCTCTTTCTGCACGCGGGTCATATAGAGGATGTCAACCTGCGGGATGACTTCCTCGAGCGTCTTGCAGAACGAGTACTTGATGCCGCGCTCATCGAGGATGTCGAGGATGTACTTCGGCATAGCCAAAGATTCAGGGGCGACGAGGAAGATCTCGGCGTTGTACAGCGAGAGGGCTTCTGCCAGCGAGTGCACGGTGCGGC
Source organism: Succinatimonas sp. UBA7265 (assembly GCA_002473165.1). Classification (GTDB taxonomy): domain Bacteria; phylum Pseudomonadota; class Gammaproteobacteria; order Enterobacterales; family Succinivibrionaceae; genus Succinivibrio. The sequence goes on along the minus strand of DKSD01000046.1, from coordinate 36,180 downwards.
CGTACTTAAGATCGCCCACAAAGGCGATCTTGATGTGGTCAAGGCGCCCCTGGGTCTCATAGATGCTGAAGAGATCGAGCATGGTCTGGGACGGGTGCTGGTTGGCGCCGTCGCCGGCGTTGATGATGGGAACCGGAGCGATGTCGGCTGCCAGGCGGGCGGCGCCTTCGCGGTTGTGGCGGATCACCAGGGCGTCGACATAAGAGGTGATGATGCGGATGGAATCCATCAGCGTCTCGCCTTTCTTACCCAAAGAGGTGTTGGCAGCGTCAGGGAAACCGATGACCTGGCCGCCTAAGCGGTGGATCGCGGTCTCAAAGGAGAGGCGGGTGCGGGTTGAGCCTTCAAAGAACGTCACGCCGATGAGCTTGTCTTTTAACAGATCGTTGCGCGGATGCGCTTTAAGCTCGCGGGCGGTTTTCAGAACCAGCTCGATGTGCTCTTTGGTGAATTCAGAGATCGAGATGATGTCTTTTTGAAAGAGAGGATTTGTCATGTGTGTCCCTTGTGACTGAATGCGAAACAGTACGGAACGGGACGCTTCTGCTTCAGGAGCGGCTTGTGTGTTCCTGAAAGCCGTATTATACGCAAAAGCGGGAATGACCGGGAAAACGCCGCCGCAGCTGCTGAATTTTAAAGAAAAAAATTCTGAATGCCGGCTCCCTGAGAAAAGTCTGGCATGCGACCGCGGCAGGGGAGAAGCAAGGCGCTGAAATTACAGCGCATGCCCCGGCGCCTGCGGCGGCTGTAAAAAACTGTTTACATCCCCAAGGCTTTTGATTATCATAAGGCGCATTCATCAACAGGGGCGTAGTTCTAATGGTAGAACAGCGGTCTCCAAAACCGACGGTTGAGAGTTCGAGCCTTTCCGCCCCTGCCATCCTGTGAATTTCCCCCTTTTCAGACAGTGCTGTAAAACTCTCTTTCAAGTGAGATCTCTGCATGCTTGCGGAAAATGAAATCCTGCTGTGGGATCTGCGCCCGGGCGCGGTAAAACCCGTGTTAGGCCCGGGCGCGCAGAGCGCGCCCCAGGCCGCAGCGCCGGCTCCGGTCCAAACAACGCAGCCGCAGAGCGCCGTCCCCGCGAGTGCGGAAGCCGCACCGATGCCGCCTTTGCAAAGCGCGGGGCAGACAGCAAACGCTCCTGCCGTGTCGGTTGTGCAGCAGCCTGCCGCCCCGGCGCCGCAGCCTCAGGCAGTCAGCCGTGACTTTGCCCCGCCTGCAGCGCCGCCGCAGGATGCTCCCGAGGATTTCGCTCCGCTGCCTCCGCCTGAGGAATTCCCGCCTCAGGGGAATGCCGCCGAAAGCGATCCCGTGTATCCGAACTGGCATCTGAGGAAAAAGCGCGCGGATCTTTATATAGATGAGGCTTCACAGGCTGCCTACCTGCAAAAACTTGAGGCATTTGTCAGGCAAAAAGGCCTGAGCGTGCAGCCCTATGATCGCGCGCTGCACTACCTTCCCTATGACTGCATCCTCTGCGATCGCGCCCGCGCCCCGGTAAGTGGCGAGGGGCGCTGCGCTTTTCTCGATGACGGGCGCGAGGCGGTCTGGATCTTTTTAAAACAGCGGTTCGGGGCGCGCCTTGCATGAGGCGCTACCGCTTAAATGGCGAGGTAAGCTGCGTAAGCGTCAGCGAAAGCAGCCTGAGTCTTTTAAAGGCGCTGGAGCTTATAGAGCAGCGCACGCAGAAAAATCCCTGGAACGCCCAGTCGCTCAAAGAGTGCTTTTCCGACACCTACAAGGTGATCGTGCTGTACGCAGGGAAAATCTCCGAGGGCTTTGCGGTCATCTACAACACGAAGGTGACTACCGATCTGCTCACCATCGGCATAGATCCTGAGTATCAGGGCCGGGGGCTTGGGCGGTTTTTGCTGCGCTGCGCGCTCGCAGAGGCGCTGTACGGCGGGGCAGATGAGTGCTTCCTCGAGGTGCGCGTTTCAAATATCCGCGCGCAGAACCTGTACCGCAGCCTGGGCTTTGAACAGGTCGGGCTCAGGCGCGGCTACTACGGCGCCGACAGCAGCGGCCCTGCAGAGGACGCATACACCATGCGCCTTGCAAGCATCCGCGCCGCCCTGGGAGACGGCGGCCCGCGCCCTGAGGTTTAGGGCGTGATTTTCGCAAAATTCCCCAGCATATCCTGCCTTTTACCCCAAATTTCCGAAACCGCTTGCGTAAAAAATCCTGCTATGTAAGAAAACGTGCACTAAATCAAATCACAAGAAAAGTAGTTTATGCAAATGTGATCTGTATTGCGTTTATCCGATCAGGCAACGGCGCGCGGCATGACAGGGCGGCGAATGGCTTAAAATGACACAGTTAAACAAGACATCTGCGAGAGTCTTATTTCTTATAACTATTGGACACAGGACATAGCCATGCTGATAGGTATTCCAAAGGAGAGCCTTGCCGGCGAGACCAGGGTTGCAGCAACCCCTGATACCGTCACCAAGCTCATTAAGCTCGGATTCGAAATTCAGGTGCAGAGCGGCGCCGGCGCAGACGCCAGCTTCGCCGATGCCGCCTATGAGGCCGCGGGCGCGAAAGTCGTGACCCCCAAGCAGGTCTGGAACAGCGACATCATCTTTAAGGTGAACGCCCCTAACGACGACGAGATCGGCTACATGAAAGAAGGCCAGGTCCTGGTGTCGTTCATCCGCCCGGCTCAGAACAAGGAGCTCGTCGACAAGCTCAACGCCAAAAAGGTCACCGTCATGGCCATGGACATGGTGCCGAGAATTTCCCGCGCCCAGTCTATGGATGCCCTGTCCTCCACCGCCAACATTTCCGGCTACCGCGCCGTGATTGAAGCCGCCCACGCTTTCGGCAGGTTCTTCACCGGCCAGGTCACCGCCGCCGGCAAAGTTCCGCCTGCGAAAGTGCTGGTCATCGGCGCCGGCGTCGCTGGCCTGGCCGCCATCGGCTGCGCCCATTCCCTGGGCGCTGTCGTCCGCGCGTTCGACACCCGCGAGGTGGTCGCCGATCAGATTAAGTCCATGGGCGGCGAGTTCTTAAAGCTCGATTACAAAGAAGAGGGCAAGGATTCGTCCGACGGTTATGCCAAGGTCATGAGCGAAGGCTACATCAAAGCTGAGATGGAGCTGTTCGCCAAGCAGTGCAAGGATGTCGACATCGTCATCACTACCGCCGCGATCCCGGGCAAGAAATCCCCGCTGCTCATCACTAAAGACATGGTCGCGGTGATGAAATCCGGTTCCGTGATCGTCGATATGGCGGCCGCCGGCGGCGGCAACTGCGAGCTCACCCAGCCGGGCAAGGTGTTCACGACCGACAACGGCGTGAAGATCATCGGCTACACCGATCTGGCCTCCCGCCTGCCGGCGCAGTCCTCGCAGCTGTATTCCACGAACCTCGTGAACCTCGCCAAGCTGCTGTGCAAGAACAAGGACGGCAAGATCGACATCAACTTCGACGATGTCGTGCTGCGCAACATGACCGTGACCCGCGACGGCGAGGTTACGTTCCCGCCTCCGAAGATCAGCGTCTCCGCGGCGGCCCCGGCCAAGAAAGCCGAGGCTCCCAAGAAGATCGAGCAGCACAAGGTTTCCCCGGCGTTTAAGATCGGCTGCGTGGCCGTGGCGCTGGTGTGCTTCCTGCTCATCGGCCTGTACGCCCCGCAGAAGTTCCTGACCCACTTCACGGTCTTCGTGCTCGCGGTGGTCGTCGGCTACTATGTGGTCTGGAACGTCACCCACTCGCTGCACACCCCGCTGATGTCAGTGACGAACGCCATTTCGGGCATTATCGTCGTCGGCGCCATGGAACAGCTGGTTTCCGGCTCCGTGATCGTCGGCATTCTGGCCTTTATCGGCACCATGATCGTCTCGGTGAACATCTTCGGCGGCTTCGCGGTGACGCGCCGCATGCTGGGCATGTTCAAAAAACAGGGCAAATAAGGGCTAGGGAGTAACTAAAAAAATGGTTCAAGCTACTGGTTTAACCTACATCGCCTATATTCTGGCGGCACTGCTCTTCATCATGGCCCTCGCCGGCCTCTCCAAGCAGGAAACTGCCAAGATGGGCTGCTACTCAGGCATCGCCGGCATGGTGATCGCCCTTCTGGCAACCTTCACGAAACTCACCGCCGCGGCCATCGGGCTTACCGTGTTCGCCATGGTGATCGGCGCCTGCGTCGGTCTGTTTGTGGCCCGCAAGGTCCAAATGACCCAAATGCCGGAACTGATCGCCTGCCTGCACAGCTTCGTCGGCCTGACCGCGGTGTTAGTCGGCATCAACACCTACATCGAGCTGGGTGTCACCCCTGACGCCGCCGCCGGTGTCACGAATGCCGAGATCATGAACAAGGCGGGCGAGCTGGGCATCCACTTAGGCGAGATCTTCATCGGCGTGTTCATCGGCGCCGTGACCTTCACCGGCTCGATCATCGCCTACGGCAAGTTAAACGGCACCTACAAGCTGCGCATCTTCAAGTCCGCGCCGCTCGTGCTGCCGGCCAACCACTGGATCAACTTAGGCGCCCTGGTCGTGTGCTTCCTTTTGATGATCTGGTTCTTAAACGGCGGCGTTGAGGCCTCCGCAGTGCCGCTGGTGCTGATGACCATCATCTCGCTGGCCTTTGGCGTCAACCTGGTTGTCGCCATCGGCGGCGCCGACATGCCGGTCGTCATCTCCATGCTGAACTCCTATTCAGGGTGGGCGGCCGCGGCTTCCGGCTTCATGCTCGACAATGATCTCCTGATCGTCACCGGCGCGCTCGTCGGCTCTTCAGGCGCCATCCTTTCCTACATCATGTGCCGCGCCATGAACCGTTCGTTCATCTCCGTGATCGCCGGCGGCTTTGGCAACAAACCGCAGGAGAAGAAGGATGAGGAGATGGGCGAGTACCACGAGATGAAGACCGCCGAGGTGGCCGAACTCTTAAAGAACTCCTCCTCCGTGATCATCGCCCCGGGCTACGGCATGGCTGTCGCCCAGGCCCAGAACGCTGTCGCCACGCTGACTGAGAAACTGCAAAAGCGCGGCATCACTGTCCGCTTCGCCATCCATCCGGTCGCAGGCCGCCTGCCCGGGCACATGAACGTGCTGCTGGCCGAGGCCAAGGTGCCTTATGACATCGTGTTCGAGATGGATGAGATCAATGACGACTTCGAGAACACGGACACCGTGCTGGTCATCGGCGCCAACGACACCGTGAACCCGGCGGCCGCCGAGGATCCTTCAAGCCCGATCGCCGGCATGCCGGTGCTCGAAGTCTGGAAGGCCCATAACGTCGTGGTGTTCAAGCGCTCGATGAACCCGGGCTATGCCGGTGTGCAGAACCCGCTGTTCTTCAAGGAGAACGCCAGCATGTGCTTTGGCGATGCCAAGAAGTCGGTTGAGGAAATCGACGCGCTGCTGTAATTTAAGCGCCTGATTAAAAGGCCCTGCGATCGTCAGATCGCAGGGCCTTAGTTTTGCGCGCTGAAAAAATGCGCTTTAGGAACTGAACGGATCAGGCCTGGTTTTCAGGGCGCTTTAAATAGATCCACATGCAGGGATCGCCTGAGGAGACTTTGCCTGAGGCCGAGGTGACACGCTCGATGGCGGCCGTTGAGCGAATGGCAATCATGGTGGTAAGCGCCGATTGCTGCTGGCGCAGGTTGACGCTGGGATCAAAAGAGAGCAGAGGATCGCCTGCCTTCACGCTGTCGCCTACGGCTTTTAAGGCTTCAAAGCCCTGACCGGTCAGCCCCGCGGTGCCAAAGCCCACGCGGATGTAGATCTCAAGCCCGCACGCTGCGCGCACGGCTACGGCCGTGCCCGACGAGAGCAGCCTGCAGACCGTGCCGTCGCAGGGCGAGCACACGGTGTTGCTCTCAGGATCTATGGCAATGCCGTCGCCGGCGATCTTCTCGCTGATGACCGGATCGGGGACATCCTCCAGCGGCACCACGGAGCCTGAAAGCGGGGCGGCCAGCGCCAGATCGGCCTCGTCATGGCTGAGATCTTCTGCTTTGTTCCCGAAAATTTTGGTTAAAAACGACATGGAAAGCCTTCCCTTTTAATCATTGAGTTCGCTTACGAGCCTGCCGATCTCGCGGCCGCGGTAAATCCGCATGATCTTCTCATACAGCGACTCGTCAAAGTGCGGGTGCACCGCGTCCTGATCCTGCCGCTCCACCGCCTGCCTGAGGCCTGAGATCTCATAGGAGTCCACGGTGACATAAGAAACGCCTAAACGGTAGAACAGCGGCAGCAGCTCGATGCGCGAGGCAAAACGCCCGGCGATGCCCACCGGGATCTCCGAACTGTGCGCGGCTTTGCAGGCCATGGCGATGAGTTTGGCCAGAGACGGGGTGAACGAGGTGTCGGCCGGGCAGGGGGCCGAGGCGTATTCGGCAAGCGAAGACGTGCCGATGATGAACATGGAGAATTCGCCTGCGAACGCCTGGGCCGAGAGCACGGCCGCCGGGGTCTCGATCATCAGCGCCAGCTCAAAGCCCGAGTGCGGCTTTTTCTCCTGGGCAAGCTCGCTGTCGCACTCATAGGCAAGCTCTTTTAAGCGCCGGGCTTCCGTGAGCCTCGTGACGAGCGGGAAGACGATGCGCACGTGCTTTTCCGGGCAGGCCAGCAGCAGCGCGCGGATCTCTTTTTTAAGCAGCGCCGAGCTCACGCCGGCGCCGTAGCCTTTGAGCGCCCCCTGGGCGTCCGTCTGGATCTCAAAATTGGGTTTTTTGTCATCGGCAAAGTCGAAGGTGCGCGCCGTGATCGGGCGCCCCTGCGGCACCGGGGCAAAGAGTTTGGCAAAAGCCTTGGTCATCTCCTCCTCCGTGGGCTCGTGTTCGCAGGAGAGGAAGAGAAATTCCGAACGCAAAAGGCCTAAGCCGTGGCGGGTGTAGACGGAGCTGATGTTCGCGCGGCTCGTGGCGCCTACGGAGCAGACGATCGTGATCCCCGGATCCTCGTCATCGTCATCGGGAGCATCGCCAAAGAGCCCCTGCCTGGCGATGGCCGCTTCACAGGTCTCATCGGGCGGATCGACTACGGCCACGCCGGTGTTGCCGTCCACCATGACCTTGACGCCGCCGCTGATATCCGTGATGCCGGAGGCGCCGAACACCGAGGGGATCGAGAGCTCGCGCAGCGCCATGGCCAGGTGCCCCGAGGCGCGCCCCTGCTCGAGCACCACGCCTTTGACAAAGCGGGTGTCCAAGGTGAGCAGCTGCGCCGGGGTGAGCGCCTTGGCGATGATCACGGAATCCTCCGTGAGCACGGGGAGTTCCGTGATGGTGATGCCGCGCATGAACAGCGCCTGCACGAATTCGCGCAGCAGCAGCTCGAGCGAGCGCAGTTCGGCCGTCGAGCTCTCATCGTCGAGATCGTAGGAGAACTTAAAATCCTTAAGCCCGCCGATGAACACGGTGCGCGCGGCCATAGGCGCGGTGTCTCCTCCGCGGATGAGCGCAGTGACTTTGCTGATGTTGTCAGGGGCGGTCAGGTAGCCTGCGGCCGCGCCGTAGAGATCGCGCTGCTGATCCAGCGCGGGGTTGGCCGTCTGGCGCAGGCGCTCTGAGAAGAACTTGAGCGTCTTGCGGAAAAAGCGGATCTCCGCGTCCGGATCGAGCGCCCACGGGCGGTCAAAGTCGGGGTTGCCGGCGCTGCGCGTGAGCACGACGGCTTTGCCGGCCGCGATGCCCTGCGAGGCGGGGATGCCGGAGAGCGTGTACATGGATCAGGCCTCCTGCACGGCAGCGGCGGCGCGCTCATCGCGCAGCAGCACGTAATAGCGGGTGCCGGCGCACACGGCGGCAGGCGGCACAAAGAGGTTGACCAGGGGCACTGCCAGCAGCACGGCGATGCAGGCGCCAAAGGCAAAGGAAGGGAAGGCGTGGCGCATGGCGTCGCCTTTCATCTGCGCGAAAGGCACTTTGTGGTTGTCATAGGCGTAATCGGTGTACTGCAGGCAGCCCATGAAGGAGTTTAAGATGAACCAGGCCACCGGCGAGATGACGTTGATGACCGGGATGAGCATGATCACGACGCACAGCAGCACGAGGGGCAGGTACCACAGCTGCTTGCGCAGCTCGCGCTTTAAGCAGCGGGGAATGTCCTTGATCACACCGGCAAAGCCGCTGTCCTCTGACTGCTGCCCGTGGATGGCCATTTCGGCGCGATCGGCCAGCAGCCCGTAAAACGGCGAGGCGATGATGGTGGCCACGGTCGAGAAGAAATAGCAGGAGAGGAAGATGATGAGCGCGGCGGCGATAAACGAGAGCAGATAGGCCAGAAAAGCCAGGAACGAGGGCAGCGCGTCTATCCAGCTGAAGATATAGCCGGTGATGAACCTGAAAGCCGCCCAGCCTGCGAGCGAGAGCAGGATGATGTTTATCAGGATCGGGATCAGCACATAGGGCCGGCATTCTTTGGAGAAGGCGAGCTTAAAGCCCTCGGCGAGGCTCGTCAGCGCCGTTGAGACCGTAATGTGTCCTGAATTGAGATTCGTGTCCATGTCTTAAGTCCTGTCTTTGCATGCAAGTGTGCCGCGGCGGCACTCCCTCATTTTATAGCGTAAAGGTGAAGTGTAAAAAACATGGAAAAGATCTTTGATCGGCAAGAACTTGCATCAGGCGGAAGCGCCCTGTTCTGATAAAATGATGTTTCAGCAGGCGCGGCGGCAGGCCGCACGCTTTGAGGAATACAGATGTCATTAAACGATTCAAGCGCGATCATCCTGATTGTCGGCGCGCTGGCGGTCATCGCCTTTGTGATCCACGGGCTGTGGTTCTCAGGCAAGAGCTCAAACCGCAGGCTTTCCAAAACCAGCAAGGAAGATCAGGCATTGGAAAAAGCCCCGGGCCTTGGAAAAGTCCGAATTGTCACCCCGGAGATGCCTTCTGACGAGGAGGCCGCGTACACCGGCGGCTTTAAGATCCAGGACAGCAGCGTCCACCAGGACGAGGCTCCGGATTTTTCAGGCGATGAGGACACGTCCGCGGACGCCTCCGGCGCGCGCATCCGCATGGTCCGCAAGATCCCGGACACGGCGGAGATCAACCTCATTGCAGCCAAGGGGCGCGAGTACCAGGGCGAGGACATCGCCGATCTCTGCAAAGAGTTCTGTTTCACGCGCCCGCCCCGCCGCAATATCTATGTGATCCCCGAGAGCAACGAGCACCCGGAGAAAGTGGTGTTCGCGCTGTGCACGCTCAAAGAGCCTTACGCCTTCCCCGACAAGATGGAAGGCTATACCACCCAGAGCCTGGCCTTTTACATGCACGTGCCCTCGCCCGGGATCAGCCGCGACTATTTCCACGCCATGCGCAGCGCGGCCGAACTTTTTGAGTCGCGGCTCGGCGGCGAGCTGCAGGATAACAACGGACGCCCGTACACTCCGGAGATGCTCGATCAGCGCGAGAAGGAATTCGCCGATTATGACGCGGCCGGGGAAGATCAGGGCAAGGGCGCCTGAGCTTTAAATCACGAAATTGAGGCCGGAGCGGGAACAGCCCGTCCCGGCTTTTTAAATTTTAAGGAGCATTCGGAACATGGCAGGACAGGAACGCTACCGCGAGCTGGTTGACACCTTAAACCGCTGGGCGCACGCCTATTACGTCGATGACAGCCCGGCGGTGCCGGATGCCGAATACGATCGGCTTTACCGGGAGCTGGAGGCGCTGGAGGCGGCAAACCCGGAGCTCGTGTCTGCGGATTCGCCGACGCAGCGCGTCGGCGGGGCGGCCGTCACGGCCTTTGAGAGCGTGCGCCACCGCGTTCCGCTGATGTCCATGGGCGACATCTTCAACGACGAAGAGCTGCGCGATTTCGACCGCCGCATCAGCGAGGCGACGCACAGCGCGAACACCGAGTACTGCGCCGAGCCCAAACTCGACGGCCTGGCCTGCTCGCTTATCTACCGCAAAGGGGTGCTGGTGCAGGCCGCAACCCGCGGCGACGGGCAGACCGGCGAGAACATCACGGCAAACGCCCGCACCATCAAGGCCATCCCGCTGCGCCTTGAGGGGAATTTCCCTGAGTACCTCGACGTGCGCGGCGAGGTCTTTATGCCGCGCGACGGCTTTGAAAAATGGAACGAGCGCGCCCGCGAAAACGGCGGCAAGGTCTTTGCCAACCCGCGCAACGCGGCCGCGGGATCGCTGCGCCAGCTCGATCCCAAAATAACCGCCAAACGTCCCCTGACGTTTAACGCCTATTACGTGGGCGAGTACTCAGGCGGGGAACTGCCCGACACGCAATATGCAAGGCTGCAGGCTTTAAAAGCCATGGGCCTGCCGGTAAACCCCAATGTCAAAGTGGTGTACGGCGCCCAGGGCTTAAACGAGTTCTATCAGGACATCTTAGGGCGCCGCAGCGGCCTTAACTACGACATCGACGGTGTCGTGCTCAAGGTCAACTCACTGAAGACGCAGGAGGATATGGGCTTTACCGCCAAGAACCCGCGCTGGGCGATCGCCTACAAATTCCCGCCTGAGGAGATGATGACGAAACTCCTTGACGTGGAGTTCCAGGTGGGGCGCACCGGCGCCATCACCCCGGTGGCAAGGCTTAAGCCGGTGTACGTGGGCGGCGCCACGGTCTCCAACGCCACGCTGCACAACGAAGATGAGATCAGGCGACTGGGCCTGATGGTAGGCGACATCGTAGTGGTACGCCGCGCCGGCGACGTGATCCCCCAGGTTTCAGGCGTGGTGAAGGAGCGGCGCGATCCGGCCGCCGTGAGGCCCGTGGTGTTCCCGAAGATCTGCCCGGAGTGCGGCTCAAAGATCGAGCGCCTTAAAGGCGAGGCGGTGGCCCGCTGCACCGGCGGGCTGGTGTGCCCGGCGCAGCTGCGCGAGGGGGTGCTGCATTTTGTTTCGCGCGATGCCATGGATATCGAGGGCTTTGGCGATCGCATCGTCGAGGAGCTCGTGTCCTCCAAAAAGGTAAAGAGCATCGCCGATCTCTATCGCTTAAGCTGCGATGATCTCGCCTCGCTGATGCTCGATCCTGGCAGCGAGGAGCGCAAGCCGCGCTACCTGGGGCAGGTGACGGCCAAAAAGCTGCTGGCGTCCATCGAAAAATCCCGCCAGGTGCCGATGAACCGCTTTATCTACGCGCTGGGGATCCGCGAGGTCGGAGTCTCGACGGCGCTGACGCTTGCCAGGCACTTTAAGACCTTTGACGAGCTCATGCGCGCCGATCTCAACGCGCTGATGAACCTGCCGGACGTCGGCGTGGTCGTGGCCGAGCATATCCAGGATTTTTTCAGGGAAAAGCACAACCTGGAGATCATAGGCGAGCTTTTGTCACAGGGGGATCTGTTCTCGGCGGGGATCACGCTGCTTCCGGTGGCGCAGGCCTCGGAGCAGAACGCGCAAAACAGCCCGCTTACAGGGCGCACCTACGTGATCACGGGCACGCTGGATTCCATGGACCGCAACGCCGCAAAAAACCGCCTGACCGCGCTGGGGGCGAAAGTCTCAGGCTCGGTCTCAAAGAAGACCTACGCCGTGATCTGCGGCTCCGATCCCGGCTCGAAGTTTACGAAGGCGCAGGAACTGGGAGTGCGGATCATCTATGAGGAGGAATTCTTAAAGTCGCTGGGCGAACTGGAATCGCAAAGCGGCGGCGCGGACTAAGCTGCAAAGCCTGCCTGTTTGCGCTTAGGCAGGATCCGGCAGTTCCGTTCTCTGTGGAATTAGGCGCGCCTGCAGACAGATTAAATGTTATTGTCTGATAAGGCAGAAAAAAGCAAAGGCCGCATGCACGGCCTTTGCTTAATCGGCGTTAAGACTTACATCATCTCGCGCGAGGTCGAGGTTACGGTGTCCTTGATCTCGGTGCTGCCGGAGGTGTTGGAGGCGCTGGCGCTGCCTGATTCGTAGGAGCGCAGCGCGTGTTCGAGCCTTGAAGCGTGCTCGACGGGAACGTAAAGCCCGTGATCGCCTGAAACCGAGAGGCGATCGGAGCGGTAGCCGTTGTTTAAGAACTTAAGCGTGGAGAGCTCCACGCCGGAGAGTTCGGCGGCTTCGCGCATCGAGGAGATGCGGCCTGCGACTTCAACGCGCTTGAAGGCCGGGCGGTTCTTGACCTCAGGCAGCGTTACGCCGTAATCGGAGGGGTGGTGGAGGATGTCGGCAAAGGCGTGGAAGCGCTCGATGTAATTGCGCGCGCCCCTGGAGATCCTCACGCTGTCAAGCGAGATCCTCTTTGCGCCGCGGGCGCGGGCGGCGTCAACGGCGCGTTTGACGCCGTATTCGCCCTGGTTGTAGGCGGCGACCACCAGATCCCAGTTGCCCAGATCTTTGTAGAGCTTCTTGAGGTATTCGATTGAGGCGTCGGTCGATTCGACGAAATCGTAGATTTCATCGAAGTTCTCCGTGGTCGTAAGCCCGACAGACTTGCCGGTGGCCCGCTTATACTGCCACGGGCCGTGCGCTCCGCCGTTGGCCCTTACCGTAGGGTTGAGGCCGCTTTCCACCATGGGGATGGCGGCAAGCTCCACGGGCATGTCGTTCTCCTTGAGCTTGGAGAGCAGGTAGTGCACAAAGAATTTCGAGGTCTTAAGGTTGCGCACCACGGTGCGGGCGAACTGTTGCCCCAGGCGCTTTTCGCTCGCGGTCGGCTTGATGTTCATGGCAAAGCGCGATTCATCGGTCAGCGCGGAATCCCACACGGACTTCTGCTGCTCGAGGCGGATGCGTTCCTGCATGGCGCGGGCTTCGGCCTCGGCGCGGGTTGCCGCAGCGGTATTGGCCTGGGTTGAAGAGCAGGCGGTGAGGTTGAGCGCCGCCGCCGCGAGCGCGCTGATGCAAAGTAAAATTGTTTTTCTAATCATCGTTTGTCCGTACAGCTTAAGGCCGAAGCCTGAAGCTTTTTTGTTAGCGCAGATTAGGAGACAAAGCCTGTATCAGGTATTTTTTGGTCTCCGAGGGCGGCCTGCCTTGCAAGTTCGTCGCAAAGCTCGTTTTGCGGGTGTCCGGCGTGGCCTTTCACCCAGTCCCACTCGATCTCATGGCGCGAGCACTCTATGTCGAGGCTCTCCCAAAGATCGCGGTTTTTGACCGCCTGCTTCGTGCTGGTTTTCCAGTTATGTTTTTTCCAGCCTGGGAGCCATGCAGTCATGCCGTTCTTCACGTACTGGCTGTCGGTGGTGATGACCACCTTGCACGGCTCCTTGAGGGCATGCAGTCCCGTAATGACTGCCATCAGCTCCATGCGATTGTTCGTCGTCAGGAGAAAGCCCTGTGAGATCCGCCTTTCGCGCCCCCGGTACTCGAGCACCGCGGCATAGCCGCCGGGGCCCGGGTTGCCCAGGCAGGATCCGTCGGTATACAGCCTGACCTCTTTCATGAAACGCTGATCTCAAAAAAGCGGGCCGGATCCAGGTGGCGCGCTTTTGGACCCGGCCGGCCTCCGGCCCGGGAGGCGCAGGGCGCCAAAAGCAAAAAATTTCGGAACTTCGCCCGAAATTTTCAAAGACACTTTAATTATAGCAGAGGATATTTAGTTTGCTTTTTAATTAAATAACAATATGTTACTCCAAAAATAACCGCATTAAAACCACAAATTAATCGCATTGCTGCGCCAAGCGCTCCGTTATTGGGCAAAATCAGCATAAAAAATCCTAAAGATTTTTATTTAATGCCATAAATTCAATCTGATAATTTTAAAAAACATGCAAAAAGGGCTGATGTGGCAGGTTTTGGCGATCTTTGACGTCTGCGGCGCCATAAAGTGACGCAGATCACGCTGTCAGGCGGCATTGAGAGCACTATACGCGTTTTTTAAATTTTTAAAAACGCGTATAACAAGTCCTGTTTCAGGGGATGCTGTGCCGCCTTTGCTAAAATAACGGCTGTTTTGAGGAGACTGCCATGGGCATCAAAAGATACGTCGCGCTTGACACTGAAACGACCGGAAAGGGCGATGACGGCACCCCCGGGGATCACCGCATCATCGAAGTGGGGTGCGTGGAGATCTTAGGCAGGCAGATCACCGGCAGGACGCTGCAGCTTTATGTAGATCCTGAGCGACCGGTGGACGAAGAGGCCGCGCAGATCCATGGCTGGACCTGGGAAAAGCTTAAAGGCAAGCCCAAATTCGCCGAGGTGGCCTCGCAGATCATTGATTTCATCCGCGGCTCGGAGCTGCTCATCCACAACGCCAAATTCGACACTTCGTTCCTCGACAAGGAATGGCTGCTTCTGGGCATGAGCGAGCGCACCGCCGACATGGCCCATGTCATCGACACCGTGAGCCTGGCGCGCAAGCTTGTGCCCGGCCGCCAGGTCAACCTTGACAACCTCTGCTCCATATTTGACATCGACGCCAGCGCTCGCACGCTCCACGGAGCGCTTTTGGACGCCGAGCTGCTTGCCGAGGTTTTCCTGGCGATGACCGGAGGGCAGGAAGAACTGAGCTTTGGCGATCGCGCCGCCTCCTCGCAGCGCTGGAAGCGCCCGCAGGGGGCGAAGCTGCCGCTCATGGCAGCCGAGCGCGAGCGCGAGCTCGTGCATCGCGCCTCGCTGGTCTCGCTCTCGCAGTCTCACAAGATCTCAGACGGTCCGGACGGCAAGAGCCCGATCGCCGGTTCAGACTGGGGACCGGGATTTGAGAGCCCTTTCCTTACCAAAGGGCTTGATGAGAGCGGCAAATCGTTTAAAGGCAGGCTCGCCCAGGAGCGCGAGAAAGTCATGCAGCGGCTGTTCAGCCCTGAGGAGCGGCAGATCCTCGATGAGTGCCTTGCCCGCGACGCGGCCTTGCAGAAGCACTGGGAGGATCGGGTGCTGGGCAAATGCGAGGATGACGATCCGCGCTCGATCGCTGCCAAAAAACTTGCCGATCCGAGCAAATAGCCGCAACGGATTTAAAGCATAAGCAGATTTAAGGAGCAAACATGCTTTCATTTAAGGTGACAGATGATCTCAAAGAGTCCTCGCGCGTGCTTGAGGCTTTTATCGCCCTGCCTGACACGGCCTCAAAGATCGAGCAGGCCATTGAGATCATGGTCGAGTCAATTAAAGGGCGCGGCAAGGTGATCTCCGCAGGCAACGGCGGCTCCATGTGCGACGCGCAGCATTTTGCCGAAGAGCTTACCGGGCGTTACCGCGGCGATCGCCCGGCCTGCCCGGCCGTGGCGGTGTGCGATCCCAGCCACCTGACCTGCGTGGGCAACGATTACGGCTTTGATTATGTGTTCTCCCGCTTTGTCGAAGGCATGGGCAATCCCGGAGATGTCTTTTTAGGCATTTCCACCTCGGGAAACTCCAAAAACATCATCGAGGCCTGCAAGGCGGCCAAAAAACGCGGCATGAAGTCCGTGTGCCTTTTGGGCAAGGACGGCGGGGCGCTCAAAGAGCTGTGCGATCTGCCGATCATCGTGCCCCATCAGGGCTTTGCCGATCGCATCCAGGAAGTGCACACCATGGTGATCCACATCATGATCCGGGGCATAGAGTCAGAGCTTTTCTCAAAATAGCTTTTGTTCAGATCGTCCAGCCTTCGGCGTCAAGGCCGGCGATGGCGGAAAATCCCCGCGGGTTGCGCGTCACGAGTGTGCCGTTCTCAGCCATCGCGGGGACTTGTTCTAAATGCGGAAAGAGGACGGGATATTTCCCGTTTCGCGCGTACGTAAACGATGATGTTCGTGCCGGGAAAATACTTTATAGCGGCACACCCTCCGGCGGGACATCTTGCGGTTCTTCATCAAAGCCTAAATCCGCCCCTTGACCGAACAGCGCAAAAAATCCCGGTTCGTACGTGCTTTTTGCATCCTGTGCGATCTCGAGTTCAAGACTGCACGGATATTTTTGCTGGATGACGGTCTGGCGCAGGAACATATTCAGCGCGGTCGTCAGGTTCAGGCCGAGCGCTTTATAAATTTTCACAGCCTGTTCTTTGAGTGCTTGATCTGTCCGAAATGAAATCGTCGTCATGCCACCGCCTCCATATATACATTACAAATCATGTGCATACGCTGTTAATATTTTTCGGCGTCTGCACCAGGCTGTCACAGCATTCGGGCAGCGCCCGGCTTTATCGCATAAAAAAAGGGCTGCTGCAAATAACTGCAACAGCCCCTTGCTCTAAGCGCGTTATTCCTCGGCGCCGACGCCTGAGATCTTAACCTGGGCGCCGTCTTTGCCGGCATGGGTGATCTCGCCTAAGATCCAGGCGCTCTCGCCTGAGGCTTTAAGCGAGGCCACGGCCGCATCGGCCTCGGCGCTGTCGACGGCGATCACCATGCCCGCGCCGCAGTTGAAGGTGCGGAACATTTCATGGCGGGAGATGCCGCCGGTCTTTTCAATCCAGTCAAAGACCTCCGGACGGGTCCAGGATTTGCCGTCGACCGAGGCGCAGGTGCCCTCAGGCAGCACGCGGGGGATGTTGTCCCAGAAACCGCCGCCGGTGATGTGCGCCAGGGCGTGCACGCCTTTGACGTCTGAGAGCAGCTTGAGCACGGACTTGACGTAGATGCGGGTCGGCTCGATGAGCGCGTCGAGCAGGTTCGCCCCCGAGGGCAGCTTCGTTATTGCAGGATCAGTGCCTGACTGCTTTAACACGGCGCGGATCAGCGAAAAACCGTTGGAGTGCGGGCCTGAGGAGGCGACGCCAATGAGCGTGTCGCCGACTTTGACCTTGGAGCCGTCGATGATCTTGTCCTCATCGACCACGCCCACGGCAAAGCCTGCCAGATCGTAGTCGCCCTGCGAGTACATGCCGGGCATTTCCGCGGTCTCGCCGCCGACGAGCGCGCAGCCTGCGAGCTCGCAGCCGTAGGCGATGCCGGTGACGACCGTGGCGGCCGTGTCGACATCGAGCTTGCCGGTGCCGTAGTAGTCTAGGAAGAGCAGCGGTTCGGCGCCCTGCACGATCAGATCATTGACGCACATGGCCACGAGATCCTGGCCCACGGTGCTGTGGCGGTTGTAATCGATGGCCAGGCGCAGTTTGGTGCCGACGCCGTCGGTGCCCGTGACGAGCACCGGTTTTTTGTATGACGAGGGCACGCGGGTCAGGGCGCCGAAGCCGCCCAGGCCGCCGATCACCTCAGGGCGGTTCGTGCGCTTTACCGGGGCCTTGATGCGCTCGACGAGCTCCTCACCGGCATCGATGTCCACACCGGCTTCCTTATAGGTTAACTTAGCCATGAATCCTCCACGGGGCAGGGAAAAAACTATGGCCGTTATTTTAGCCTGTCAGGCGCGCTTTGAGACAGGAGGCCGCAAAGATCGGGAAGCGCTCTTTCATTCAGGGACGGGTGCGTAGTCCGTTATATAATCAGGCCTGTTAAACAAGAATTTCTGCAGGAGCACTTATGATGATGCGCGGTCTGATCCCGATGTTCATGGCAGCGGCGGCGTGCGCCGCCTTGGCTGATGAAAACCCGCTGGATCTGCAGGCGCCGCTCTCAGGCGGCATCGACAGCGCTATCGTAAGCGGCTATGAGCAGGCCGCCGCGTCCATGGCTTTGGACAAGGCCGCCGCGGCTTCGGCTGCGGAGGCGGGGAGGGCGCTTGAGAGCATCAGCATCGACGGCGACACGCTGAATCTGCGCTTTGACTCTCAGAAGCTTTCGCAGCTGCTCTCCTCAAAAGGCTCGGCCACCTGGTCGGGGCTTAAAGATCCTGTGCTCGTGTGGCTGGCGCACGTCAGCGACGGCAGCATCGTGGCCGGCAATTCGGCCGACGCCTTTGCCGTGGCGCTGAGCAACGCCGCCTCCAAGGCCCGTTACAGCCTGATGTTCCCGGTGATGGATCTCGATGACGTCCAGGCCGTGAACGCCCAGGCGATCTTAGGGCAGAACGACGAAGCGCTGGCCAAAGGCTCGAAGCGCTACGCCCCGGCTTTCTTTATCTCAGGAGCCGTCAAAGACGACGGCGGACAGCTGAGTTTTAAATGGACGGTCTGCGATGACGCCGGCAGGCGCCTGGGCGCGGCGGAAAACTCGGGCACTCTGGATGAGACGGCGCAGCAGGCCGCCGCGGCCATCGCCCATGTGCTCATGGACAACGTGAGCGCCGCCGATGCCCAGTCCGCCTCAGGAAAAAGGGAAGGCGAAGCGACGCCTGCAAGCGCCGGGGACTCTCTGGCGCTGGGGCCTGACAAGGACAAGGTGAGGATCCTCATCACCGGCGCGGATAACATCAGCGATCTGAGCGCGGTGCGCTCCTCGCTCATCACTTTTGGCTACGAGGCGTCCGCGCACAGCGTCGCCTGGACAGAGAACGGCGTGATCTTTGAAGTGCCGACAAGCGCTTCCCCGGCGATCCTCGATGGCACGCTCTCGCACTCAGGCACCTTCTCAAAGACGGGCGACTGGACCTACCGCTTAAACCGCAGCGCCGGTCCGGCCGCCTCAGGGCGCGACGGCAAGGTGGGCGCGCCCTCTTATGCAAGCGAGACCTCAAGGCCGGTTATGCACGCTCCCGCAGCCGCCGGCGCCAAAACTGCCGCGTCAAAACCGGCCCGGCGCGGCCGCGTTTCGCAGCTTGTTGAGGACTGAGCGTGGACGCACCCCGCCAGGAGGCGCTGCCGCTGCAGCTTAAAGATCAGGGGGATTTCTCGACTTTTGTCGCGGGCGCAGCCGGCCCTTTGATTGAGAGCCTGCGCGCTCAGGCGCGCGATCACGGCTGCGGCTTTTACCTGGTGTGCGGTCCCTCAGGCTGCGGCAAGAGCCATCTGCTCTCGGCGCTCTCTGAGGAAAACCCCGGCGCCTTTTCCATAGATCTGCGCCTGGCGCGCTGTTTCTCGCCGGAGTTCCTAAACATAGATTTGCCTTATGTGGCGCTTATAGACAACGCGGACGCGGCATCCGGCGATCCTGCGTGGGAGCTGGCGCTCTTTGAGCTATACAACCGCTGGTATGACGGCAGGCATGGGTGCCTCGTCATGTCGGCGACGCCCTCTTTTGATCAGATCCCTTTTTTAAGGCGGGATCTCAACACCCGCCTGGGAAGCGGGATCACCATTGCGCTTGGCGCTTTGCAGGAAGATGATTGCGTAAAAGCGCTCAGGCTGCGCGCCCGCGCCCGCGGCTTTGAGCTGCCCCAGGCGGCCGCGTCCTTCCTCACGCGCCGTTTCGGGCGCGATCTCAGAAAGCTCGTGGCGATCCTCGATCGGCTTGATTCAGCCCAGCTTGAAGATCCGCACAGCCTTACTGTGCCTTTTGTAAAAAAGATCTTAGGCCTCGACTGAGGCTCAGGCTTTTTTAGCGCATCTGCTCCTTGATGGCGTCGTCAAAGCGGCGCTGTTCGCTCACCTGGCTGACAAGCGCTCTTACTATGTCCCTCGAGTACTGGCCCGTGCAGCTTGAAAGCGCGCGGTCAAAGGCGCCTAAAGCCTCAGGGTAGGCGGCTTTTAAGGCATTGAGCTCACCGGTGGTCACCATGGCGTTGCAGCGGTCGCGCTGCGCGCTGTAGCACTCGGAGAGCAGCGAGAGCGCCGTGACATTCTCAGGGTGGCGCTCCGTAAAGCGCTTTAAGATTTTGATGGCCGACGCTGTCTGTCCGGATTCTTTTAACGCGTTGGCCAGGTTCAGCGCCAGAGCCTCGTTGTCAGGGCTGCGGCGGTAGGGCTCCTGCAGCCTGGCGGCCGCCTCTTTGGCCCGGCCGTTTTTCAGATCGATGTCCGTCCTGAGATCAAGCACAAAGATGTTGTCCTGCTGTCCCTTGAGTTTGTCGAGGTAAGAGAGCGCCTCGGCGGTGCTGTCTTGCTCGTAGCAGATGAGCGCCAGGGCGTAATTGAGGTAGTTTGCCGAGCGCCCGTAAGGGTTGCCCAGCAGCGACCGCTTCATCGCGTTCAGATCCCTCACCCCCATGTATCTCACGTCCGCGCGGGCGCGCGCGAAATCATAGTTGGGGTTTACAGAATTCCTGCGGCGGCCTAACTGGGCGGCGCGGCTGCGCGCCTCGGACACGCGCACTCCGGAGAGCGGGTGATCTATGAGCATGGCGTACATCGGATTGATGTTGCCTTGTTTGGCCAGCAGGATCTCGAACATGTCGGCCATGGCCATGGGGTTGAAGCCGGCGCGGGCTAAGAGATCTATGCCGGCGCGATCGGCCTCGGCTTCATTCTCGCGCGTAAAGCTGATGCGCGTCTGGGCTGACACGCCCATGGTCGTCGAGAGTGCGGCCAGTCCCACTGTGGGGTTGATGATGCTCATGGCCACGGCGCCGATGAGCCCGGCCGTGGTCAGCGTGGTCTTTTGGCTCTGATCTTCGATGAAGCGCGCGATGTGGCGCTGGGTCACGTGGGAGATTTCGTGGGCGATCACCGAGGCGAACTCGTCCTCGTTTTCTGCGTAGTGGAACAGCCCGGTGTTGACCTGGACGACGCCGCCCAAAAAGGCCGCGGCGTTGAGCTCAGGGTTTACGACCACCAAAAACGTGAAAGGGAAGCGCACGTCGCGGGCGGCCATCACGAGCCTGGAGCCGATGCTCGTGAGGTATTCGTTCATCACCGGATCGCCTGCGACAGGCAGCGCGCCGCGCGCCTGCCTTAGGAAATACTCGCCTATCTGCCGCTCGCGCTCCACCGTCAGCCCCTGCACTCCGGCCGTGCCGATGTCCGGCAGCGCGTAATCCGCGGCGGCAGGAGTCGCAAGCAGCAAGGTAAGGGCGCAGCCTGACAGCCAGGAACGAAAACGCATGGAAAGCCTCCGCAAAGCAGAAAAATCTGATGCGATCTTAGCAAACACGGCCATAACAGATGCGCCCATGGCGCGGTTTCACTTGTGTTTTTTCTTAAGAGGTGAAAAATAGGTAGGCAATGGCATTCAGGGTTTTGTGCAAATGATTTCGATATTCCGCGCCTGGTACCGGCGCAACTTTTCGGCCCCGGGCACGGTGGAGCTGGCGCTGCTGCTGGCCGCCTGCTTCATCCTCGTCTACTGGTTCATGTGGCTCTTCGGGCCGATCATCGTTGCCCTGTGCCTGGCCTACTGCCTTGACTGGGCTGTGAGGTTTTTGGAGCGGCGCTTTCATTTAAAGCGCAAGTGGGCCGCCGCTTTAACGATGCTCGCCTTCATCGGCATCGCGGCCGGCATCGTCGTGTTCCTCGCCCCGCGCGTGGTAAACCAGGGCACGGAGTTTTACAACAACATCATGCTCTACGGCCAGGACACGGCGCAGCAGGCCGAGGAAGCGCCTGCGGCGCAGCAAGGACAGCAGGATGCCGCCGTGCCAGAGAACTCCGGGCAGGCTTACGCCGACACCTTTGATGCGGCCGTTGCCCAGAAACTCTATACCTTTGTCGAGCCACTGCCTGATCCCTGGCCTTCGATGCTCACGCCGCAGACGCTCAAAAACTATGTGCACAGCGCCAGGGTGTTCATCATGGCCAACCTCGCCTCGATCCTCAAAAACCAGATCATGCCTTCGGTTGTCAACGCCATGTCCTGGGCGGTCTACATGATCATCGTGCCGATCTTCATGTTCCTGATGCTCGCGAACAAACAGGCGCTGCAGCGCCGGGTGGTGAAGTACCTGCTGCCTTCAAACACCGTGCTCATCAAAGTCCTGTGGCCCAAGCTCAATTCCCAGCTTGAGAGCTATATCAACGGATCGCTTATGCACATCGCGATCTCGGCCCTCGCCAACTGCCTGCTCTTTTGGGCTTTTGGGTTAAATTACGGCACCCTTTTGGGCGTGTGCATGGGCTTTAGCGTCGTGATCCCTTATGTGGGCGCCGTGCTCGTGGGCGTGCCGGTGCTGCTCATCGCCGCCGTGCAGTTTGGCTTCGTGCCTTTCTTAGGCTGGTTTTTGGCAGCCTGGCTCGTGCTGCAGCTTGCCGACAGCTACGCTTTGACTCCGCTGCTCTTCTCCAAAACCATGGATCTTGATGCTTTCTCCATCTTGCTGTCGATCATGGTCTTTGGCACGCTGTGGGGCTTTTGGGGCGTGTTCTTCTCGATCCCGCTGGCCCGCTTCATCGCCACGCTGATCACGCAGTGGCCCAGGCAGGAGCCTGAGGGCAAAAAATCTCCTGCGGTGCAAAAATCCTGAACGAAAAAGCCCGGGGCTCTGCCCCGGGCTTTTGAATCCTTTAAGCCTTAATACATAAGCGCGTAGAGTCTGCCGCGGTAGGTCTTTTGCAGCGGATCGCCGTTTAAGGTGTTGAGGATGTCGATGAAGGTCTTTTTGATCTCCGCATTTCCCAGATCTTTTTTGAGATAGCCAAAGAGCAGTTCCAAAGCTTCTTTGTGCTTGCCGCTCTCCGAGAGCGCCGCGGCGTATTTCGCGGCTTTGGCGCTGTCCTCGGGATCCTGCTCGTGCTCGGCCTTGAGCTTGTGCAGTTCAGGGGAGTCGGCTGCCTGTTCTGCAAGCGTCAGGGCGGAGATCAGATCCTTGTAATCCTGCGACTCGGCCTCCGTGCGCCCGGGGTTGTCCAAAAGCTCGTGGGCGCGGGCAAGGTTCTTGGCCTTGATGCACAGCCCCGCGTAGTAAAACTTAACCTCGAGGTTCTTCTCATCCTCTTTATAGGCCTCGCCTGCCTTGGCGCAGGCGCCGCTTAGATCGCTCTTGGCCTCAAGCTCCCTGGCCTGTTTTATAAGCAGCTCAGCCTGTGAGGGCATGTATTTGGCGATGAGCTTTGAGAGATTGGGCTCGATGTCCGCGCCCTGCAGGGCATCGACCGGGCGGGAGTTCTTTAAGACTACGAGGGCCGGCACCGCCTGCAGCCCCAGCTGCATGGCGATGGCCTGGCCGACGTCCGTAGTGACATCGGCCTCGGCTAACGTGATGTATTCATTGGTGTCGGGAATGGCGCCTTTTACCAGCTTGTTCGTACTCTCGCACTGCGGGGCGTTGGCGTAGAAGTACACAAACACGGCTTTGTTCTTTGAGCCGTCAACGAGGATTTGCTGCGCGTTCTGTTCAGTAAGCTGCATGCTCACATCTCCAAAATATCTTTCAGTTCGTAAAGCGGTTTAACTGGCGCAAAGCCTCGATCAGCTGCTCAAGGTTCGGGCTGATGGGCTTCTGCGTTCCGTCGCTTTCAATGTAGGCGTTACCGTTTTTCTTATATATGGAGACGGATCTCTGGCCAATCAAGATCAGATCGTTTTTGTGCACCGTGGCGATGAACTCGCGATCGCGCAGGTTCGCAAAGATGTCCTCGCCTAAGGAGTATTCAGAAGCCGGCGTCGTGATGCCGAGGATCTCCGCGCCCACGGACGGGGCGAGGTCAAAATGCGAGGTGATGGAACTGACGCTGACGCCGCGGCTCTGGCCGTCCGGGCGGATGACGATGAGCGGCACATGCGAGCAGTCGCGCGAGAACACGGAACCCTCAGAGAGCAGGCTCGGGCTGCCTTCCGAGGAGGTGATGAAGACCCAGGTCTTATCGAGCACGCCGCTGTCTTTGAGCGCGCCAATGAAATCGCCCAGCGCCCGATCCAGGGCGCGCAGCCTTTGCGCGCGCTTTTTATCCGGCATTTCCTGCCCCAAACCGTTTAGCAGCAGGCTTGCGGCAAAGCTGCGCGGCTGCGCGCTCTCTTGCGTGAGCGCCGCGGCGGCTTTTTCAAACACCTCCTCGTCTGAGGAGGCCTGGGTGTAATTTACCGAGCGCACGGAGCGGTGCAGCCCGGAGCGGGCGCTGTCAATCTCGCTTTCATCGGAGAACGCCTTTACCGAATATTCGCTGCGGTACATCTGCTCGAGCGTCACCGGGTAGGTGCGCCTTTCAAGCAGCGGTTCGCGGTACTGGGCAGGCAGGCCGAATGTTGCGGCAAAGAAATTGTCGTTCTCGTCATCGTAGGGCAGATAGTGGTTTTCAAAGCTCATGTAGTCGGCTTTGAGCCTCATGAGCTCCGGCGTGTTCGCCGTGGAGAGATCGGCGTAGGAGAGCCCGTCGAAGAAGATGAACACCACGCTGCGCGGCGTGATCTCGCCCACGGTGATCTCAGAGAGCGGATAGGTGTAGCTGTGATCGCTCTGATCGGCTCTGCCTCCGTCTGAGGCCCAGCCGTGGCTTTGGAGGAACGATCTGGCCGTCAGCGGGTAGTGGGCAGGATAGACATTGCGCGCGGCGGTGATCTGGCGGTAGCCGCTGGCGTCGGCCCAGGCGCTCAGCGAGTGCGAAGCCACGAACGCGAGCAGCGCCAGCGTGCCGAACACGGCCGGGAAATAATTGCGGCGGGTTTTGTACAGCTCGCGGGTCGAGAGCCTGGCAAAGAGCAGCTGCAGCGCGATCACAACCGGGATCGCGATGTACATGAAGTTGTAGTTAAGGCCGGTGTAGAAGTCGAGATCCTTGAACATCAGGCTGAATACCGGGGCGGAGATGTGGACTTTGGCCGCGAGGTAGAGCTTGACGTCAAAGAGCAGCACCGCATCGCCCAACACCGCTATGACCACGCACAGCGGACGGTAGGCCCGGTATGAGCCGATAAACGAGAGCGGGAAGAGCAGCAGCAGGTAGACGACGAACGTCAAAAAGCACATCTGCCCCAGCCACGAGCACAAAAGATAGAAGAAGCCGAGGAACGATCCGGTGTCAGGGGCGGCGTAGAAGTAGACAAAGCCGATGACGCTGGAGAGGATGAGGTTCAGGAAAAGGAAATGATGCCCCCAGACGCTGCTGCGGGAGAGCTGTTCCCTGTACGAAAAGAGCTTGGAAAAATTCAGTGTGCCGGCCATTTGTTGCATCCTGCCTGATTTATTGAATTTTAACCTCTCAGGCGGAAATTGCCAAAAACGCCCGCGCCCTCAGGGCTTTTGCATAAACCCCCGGGGAAAACGCCTGGGATTATCTGTGAGTTGTCGTACAAGTTGTCGCGATTTTTATTCCTGTTTTCAAAAAGTTCTAAACGGCGTGCACATGTCGGAAAAACTGCATTGCGTTTTTTAAAAATCTGCCAGAATGCGCTTTTGATTTTTTAAGGAGCCAATGCCATGCCGCAAAATCTTGAAGGGGCGCTGCCCATCATCGTCACCAACTATTCCCGCCATTTCGGGGTGCTCGTGCGCATGCAGGGAAGCTGCGCGTACACGAACGGCCACACGATCACCATCCCAAGGCTCGATCTTTATGATCCAATAAAGTCCCGCCTGGCCTACGGATACCTTGCCCATGAGGCGGCGCACGTGCGCTGGACGAAATTCAAAACGCTGGCGCGCTACCGCAAAAATTTCCTCTTCTACACCCTCATCAACATCCTCGAGGACGCGCGCGTGGAGATGCTCATCGGCGCCAAATTTATCGGGGTGTGGGAGAACATGGAACTGTTGCGCTCGGCCGATCCTTCGTGGAGCGACTATGCCGCAAACCTGCACGATCACACCTCGCTGCAGGTCCTGCTGGCCTTCATCCTCTTTTACACCGGCTCCTACTGCCAGCGCTACCGCGTGCTGCGCTCACGCGCCGCCCTCGTGTTCCGGGAGGCAAGAAAACGCATGGATCACCGCTCGCTGCGCGCGGTGGCGCGCGCAAGTTTAAAGGTGCTTAAAGCCGCCGACACCACGGAGATCGTCAGGATCGTCCGCGCCATCTACGACATCATCAATAAAGACGGCGTGTTCAAAAAATCCGAGCTGAGGGTGCAGGAGCCCAATATCGGCGAAATTTACGGCTTCTCGATGCGCCCGCCCCGCTGCGCGGACCAGGCCAAAAGCAAACGCCCGGTCGTCCCGGAGGCCTGCGCGGAGCTTAAAGCCGAGTGCAAGGAGTTTGAGCGGGCCACCGACAGCCGCATGGCGCGCGTCGCCCCGGGCGCTGAGCACTCGTCGCTGGTCTCATCGCTAAGCGAGGACGGCATGAGCGCGCGCGATGATCTCGGGCTCTTTGAGGTAGGCGAGTGCGCGCCGGGGCGGGCGGATTTCATAAAGCGCGCCGCCGACACCATTCCGCTGCGCCGGGCGCTGCATGCCAGGGTGCGCGCCTACGTCGACGCTTTTGGCAGCAGCACGTTCAAGGGAACTCGCATTAACGCGCAGCGCGCCAGCCTCGTGCCTTTGGGTGAGACGCACATCTTTTTGGACAAGGTCGAGGTTTTGGACTACTCGACGTCGGTGCACCTGCTCGTGGACTGTTCGGGATCGATGCTCTCCTATGACGGGGGCACGGAGATGTCGCGCTGCGAGGCCGCCTGCCGCTCCGCCCTGTCGCTGGCTTTGGCCTTGGAGGGCATAGACGGCATCAGGACGATGTGCTCGTTCTTTCCCGGGCGCAGCAAGGAGATCGAGGTGGCGCTGCACGCAGGGGAGCGGGCCACGCAGCGCCAGGCCTATTTTGATCAGACAGCGCGCGGCTCCACGCCGCTGGCGCAGACGCTGTGGCACGCCATCCGCTGCGCCAAGGCCTCAGAGTGCAAGCGCCGCATCGTCATGGTGCTCACCGACGGCATGCCCGATTCGGTAAAGCAGGCGGAGACAGCGCTGGAGGCAGGCAAGGCCGAGGACATAGAGTTTTACGGCATCGGGATCCGCCTTGAGTACATCAAGACGCTGATCCCGGGCAGTGTCACCATCCAAAGCCCCTCGGAGCTCGCAGGCGCGGTGTTCGGCCTGTTCGGCAGCATCTTCAGGCCGGCGCAGGCCTCCGAGGCGGTATGATGGGAATGCTAGAATAGGCCTCAGTTTTTTGGGAGGCTTTCATGCTTCGCAGTGATTTTAATTTTGATCTGCCGCGCGAACTCATCGCCGAGTATCCGAGCGCGGAGCGCACCGGCTGCCGCATGCTGTGCCTGCAAGGCAGCGACGGCAGTTTTGCAGATCAGCATTTTTACGATTTGAAAAATTACTTAAAGCCAGGCGATCTCCTGGTGTTTAACGACACGAAGGTGATCCCGGCGCGCCTTTACGGCAAAAAGGAAACCGGCGGCGCCGTGGAGTTTCTCATCGAGCGCGTCACCGGGCTGAACACGGCGCTCTCGCATATGAAAGCCTCCAAGGCCTGCAAGAGCGGCGCAATTATAAAGATCGAAAACGGCGGCTGTGATCTCAGGATCACCGGGCGGCAGGGCGAGCTCTTTATGATCGAGACGGCCGACGGCTCATCGATCCTCGAGCTGCTAAACCGCTGCGGCCACATCCCGCTGCCCCCGTACATAGACCGCGCCGACACGGCGCTGGACCGCGAGCGCTACCAGACGGTCTACAGCAAAGTCCCGGGCGCGGTGGCCGCGCCTACGGCCGGGCTGCATTTTGATGAAAAGCAGCTTAAGGAGCTGCGCGCCATGGGCGTGCGCGAGGTGTTCTGCACGCTGCACGTGGGCGCCGGCACGTTCCAGCCGGTGCGCGAGGACGACATCAAAGACCACCAGATGCACAGCGAGTTCGTACACCTTTCAAAAGAAGTGGCCGACCACGTCATCAGCACCCATAAGGCAGGAGGCCGGGTGATCGCCGTGGGCACAACGGCGGTGCGCTCGCTCGAGAGCGCGGCGCAGGAGGCGGAGAAAAACGGCTGCCCCGATGAGATAGCCGAGTACTCAAAAGATACGTCGATCTTCATCTACCCCGGATACCGCTACCGCGTCATCGATGCGCTGATCACAAACTTCCACCTGCCTGAGTCCACGCTCATCATGCTCGTGGCCGCGTTCGCAGGCTACCGCCACACCATGCAGGCCTACCGCCACGCTGTCTCAGAGCGCTACAAATTCTTCAGCTACGGCGACTGCATGTTCATCACCAAAAATCCGAACGCCGCGGCGGATCTCCCGCCGTCGGCTCAGGTCTGAGCAAAAACCTGGGAGAGCTCTCAGCATGAAATTTACGGTCAGAAAAACCTCAGGCAGAGCCCGCAGCGGCATCCTGGAGCTCCCGCACGGCGTGGTGCGCACCCCGGCTTTCATGCCGGTGGGCACCCAGGGCACTGTCAAAGGCATGCGCCCTGAGCAGGTAAAGGATCTGGGCGCCGACATCCTTTTGGGCAACACATTCCACCTGTGGCTGCGCCCGGGGTGCGAGGTGATCCGCGCCCACGGCGGCCTGCACGGCTTTATGAACTGGCAGGGGCCGATCCTCACGGACTCCGGCGGTTTCCAGGTGTTCTCGCTCTCGGGGATCCGCAAGGTCACCGAAGAAGGCGTGAAATTCCAAAACCCCATCAACGGCTCGAGGCTGTTCCTCTCCCCTGAGGTTTCCATGCAGATCCAGACGGCGCTCAATTCCGACATCGTCATGCAGTTTGACGAGTGCATCGGCCTGCCGGCGCCGCGCGCGGAGATGGAGCGCGCCATGGAGCTGTCGCTGCGCTGGGCGCAGCGCAGCCGCGACGAGTTCGACCGCCTTAAAAACCCCAATAATCTTTTTGGCATCGTCCAGGGCGGTACGGACAAAGCGCTCCGCGAGCGTTCGCTTGAGGGCCTGGTGAAGATCGGCTTTGACGGCTACGCCATCGGCGGGCTGGCGGTAGGCGAGAGCAAAGAGCTGATGTACGGCGAGCTCGATCACATCACGCCGCTCATGCCCGGGGATCACCCGCGCTACCTCATGGGCGTCGGCACGCCCATGGATCTGCTGCAGGGCGTGCTGCGCGGCGTGGACATGTTCGACTGCGTCATGCCCTCGCGCAACGCCCGTAACGGCCATCTCTTCACCTCGCAGGGCGTCGTGAGGATCCGCAACGCCAAATACACGGACGACATCTCGCCCTTGGATCCTGAGTGCGGCTGTTACACCTGCACGCATTACTCAAAGGCCTACCTGCATCATTTGGATAAATGCGGCGAGCTTTTGGGCGCCCACCTGAACACGCTGCATAACCTGTGGTTCTATGAACACCTCATGGAACAGATCCGCAAGGCCATAGATGAGGATCGCTTAGAGGAGTTCGCGCAGGAGTTTTACAAAGTCTGGGGACAGCCTGAATGCGGCAAGTGCTCATAAATGACCTCATGGTGAACAAGGCGGCCTGAGGCCGCCTTTTAAAATCATGGAATTTTCCTTTCAAAAAACCTTGCAGACTGTCCTCAGCTGACCTGGTTTCCCCTTTTGCCGGCGCGGTTTTGCGGCCGCGGCGGGGCTGCTCCGAATTGCGTCCTGGCTCACACTTCTGTGATATATTAGCTAGTCGGAAATTTTTGCCCCCAGCTTGGGCATCACAATTACAAGGTTAAGAAAATGGAACTTATTTCAACAGCTTACGCGGAAGGCGCTGCCGCACCGCAGGCAGGCGGCGATTTCAGCATGATCATCGTGCTGGCAGTGTGCATGATCGCCGTGTACTTCTTCATCATGCGCCCGAACAACAAAAAGCGCAAAGAGATGCAGAAACTCCTGGACAACCTGGCTGTCGGAGATGAAGTCCTCACGAACGGCGGCATCGCCGGCCGCATCATCAAGCTGCCGGACAACCGCGAGTACGTGCTCGTCGAAGTCTGCGAAGGCACCGTGCTGCAGATGAAGCGCAATTATGTCGTGGCCGTGCTGCCCAAGGGCACGCTGCTGGCCGTGGCCGTTGATAAGAAATCCGCCCCTAAAGGCGCTGCAAAGAACGAGAAGAAAGCCGAGGAGAAAAAGACTGAGCTCCCGCCTGCCGTTGAGAAGAAACTGCAGGGCGCTTCCGAGGACAAGACCGAAGAACAGAAAGCCTAAACCGGGTTTTCTCTGTTTTACCCGCGCCGCGCTTTAGCGCGGCGCTCCTTTGCAGAGTTTAAAAGTGCTTAACAAGTTTCCTTTGTGGAAGAACATTATGGTGGTGCTGATCATCGCGATCGGCGCTTTTTATGCTCTCCCCAACCTTTACGGCGAGGATCCGGCGCTGCAGATTTCCGGCACGCACGGCCTCGATGTGGACGCCAAGGCCCAGGCTAAAGTACAGCAGGCCCTGGAAGCCAAGAACATCCATGCCCAGTATGATCTCGAAAACGGCCAGCTGCTCGTGCGCTTTAAGAACACCGAAGAACAGCTGATGTCCCGCGAGACGGTCAATGAAGCCTTAGGCGACAGCTATGTGACCGCACTGAACCTGGCTCCGGCAACCCCTGCGTGGATGCGCTCTTTGGGCATGCACCCCTTAAAGCTCGGCCTCGATCTGCGCGGCGGCGTGCACTTCCTTATGGAAGTGGACATGGAAGCTGCCATGAAGAAGATGACCGATCAGCTCGTCAACGACTTCCGCACTGAGCTGCGCAACAACAGCATCCGCCTCTCCGGCGCCAAAGCCGAAGGCGACAGCGTCGTCGTCTCCTTCCGCGACGAAGACACCCGCGACAAAGCCATGTCGCTGCTTTCCGACCGCCACAAGGACTTTAAGTTCCAGGCAGGCGAACAGGACGGACGCTACCTGATCCGTGCCACCATGACGCCGCAGAAACTCTCCGAGGTGCGCACGAACGCCGTTGATCAGAACATCAACATCATCCGCAACCGTGTAAACGAGCTCGGCGTGGCTGAGCCGCTGGTGCAGCGCCAGGGTGCCGACCGCGTCGTAGTTGAGCTCCCGGGCATTCAGGATACGGCCCGCGCCAAAGAGATCTTAGGCGCCACCGCCACATTGGAATTCCGTCTTGTGGACAACACGGCCGATGTGGCCGCGGCCGCCGAGGGACATGTGCCCGCCGGCACCGAGGTGCTCTATGACGCCCGTCACTATCCGGTAGTCGTGAGCAAGCAGGTGATCTTAACGGGCGATCACATCGTGGACGCTTCCTCAAGCTCTGACGAAAACGGCCGCCCGCAGGTCAACATATCGCTGGATTCGCGCGGCGGCAACATCATGTCCGCCTTCACGAAAGACAACGTCGGCAAGCCTATGGCCACGAACTTCATCGAGTACAAGGTCGTCCAGAGCGATGATCCCAACGCCTTAAAACCCGGTGACAAGGGTTACAAGCCCAAGTTCCGCAAGGTTGAGCAGATCATCAACGTCGCGACGATCCAGACCCGCCTCGGGTCAAGCTTCCGCATCACCGGCATCGATTCGGTAAAAGAAGCCCACAATCTGGCGCTGCTGCTGCGCGCCGGCGCCCTGATCGCCCCGATCCAGATCGTTGAGGAGCGCACCATCGGACCGTCCCTGGGCCAGCAGAACATCGACAACGGCATGAAGGCCATGCTCTACGGCGTGTTCTTCCTCGTCGTGTTCATGATCATTTACTACAAGGCTTTCGGCTTCATCGCCGATCTGGCGCTGCTGTTCAACCTCGTGCTCCTGGTAGGCATTATGTCGCTGATCCCGGGCGCCACCATGACGCTGCCGGGCATCGCCGGCATGGTGCTGACGCTGGGCATGGCAGTTGACGCCAACGTGCTGATCTACGAACGCATCCGTGAGGAGATCCGTGCCGGCAGGCCCATCCAGGCTGCCATAAACGAAGGCTATGCGCGCGCGTTCGTGACGATCGCCGACTCGAACATCACGACGTTTATCACCGGTCTCATCCTCTTTATGGTGGGCACCGGCTCAGTCAAGGGCTTCGCCCTCGTGCTGATGATCGGCCTGGCCTCGTCCATGTTTACGGCGGTCACGGCCTGCCGTGCCATCGTCAACTGGATCTGGGGCGGCCGCGCCAACCTCAAGAGCCTGAGCATTTGACGGGAGACAGATAAATTAAATGATGCAGTTTATCAAGGAAGGGGTGGTCATCCCCTTCATGAAGATCAAGATCTTCATCGAACTTGTCTGCCTGGGCCTGGTCATAGCTTCGATCGTCTCGATGTGCACCAAGGGCCTTAACTGGGGCCTGGATTTCACGGGCGGCGTGATCGTGGAGACCGAATTCTCCCATGAAGTCGATCTGGCCGCGGTGCGCGATGCCTACGCCAAACAGGGCATAGAAGGCTCGGCACAGTACTCCGGATCCTCCCGCGACGTCATGGTCCGCATCGCCCCTAAAGAAGGCATAAACCAGCAGACCGTCACGAACGAGGTGGCCTCGGCCTCGAGGACCATAGATCCTGAGGTCAAGATCACCCGCTCCGAGTACGTCGGCCCGGCCGTCGGCGCAGAACTCGTCGAATCCGGCATCCTCGCCATCGTCGTGTCGATGATCGCCATTCTGGCTTACATCGCCTTCCGCTTTGAGTGGCGCATGGCGACGGGCGCCGTGATCTCCCTTACCTACGATGTCATCGTGGTGATGGGCGTGTTCTCGTTCTTCCAGATAGAGTATGACCTGACGGTGCTGGCCGCAGTGCTCACCGTCGTCGGCTACTCGCTCAACGACAAGATCGTGGTGTTCGACCGCGTGCGCGAGAACGCGACGCGCCTGCCGCGCACTGTCGCCATGGAGCGCATGTTCGACATCTCGCTGACGCAGACGCTGTCGAGAACCATCGTCACCTCAGGCACGACCCTGATCACGGTGGTCTCGCTGATGATTTTCGGCGGCTCGATGATTTACGGTTTCTCGCTGGCGCTGTTCGTCGGTATCGTGTTCGGCACGTTCACGTCCATCTACGTCGCTTCGACCTGGACGCTGCTGCTGGGCATCACCCGCCAGAACCTCATCCCCAGAAAGGTTGAGAAGAAAGAAACCGACATCGTCGAGTCCATGGACTGACAAAGGACTTACCCGTGAGCAGCATGCTCCGTGTTTTCAGGGCCCTGGGCGCAGCAAGCGCCCTGGGCCTTGTGCTCATTTTCGGCCTGAGCGCTTGCTCGCAGACCCGGGAGCCGCAGCCTGCGCAGGCGCCCTTGGACGGCCCGTTTGCGGTGCCGCCTGAGTACGTGCTCTTCCCGCAGCCTTTCTACGGCTCGTCAGAGCGCGATCAGCAGCTGCTGTTTAACGTCTCGCAGCTGCTTGACACCAAGGCGCGCACGCACCGCGAGCGCGCCGAGATCTTCTACGAGCTCGGGATCATCTATGACAGGCTCGGGCTTGAGGCCACGGCCCGCAGCATGTTCATGAACGCCGTCGTGGAAAACCGCTCGTTTGCCGCCCCTTACAACTTCATAGGGATCTATTTCTCAGAAGACGGGCGCATCCAGGAAGCGCTGGACGCCTTTGACTCCGGCCTGGAGCTTGACGCCTCGGATTCCTATGTGAACTTCAACCGCGGCATCGTGCTCTATTACGCAGGCCGCCCGCAGGTGGCGCTCCCTGATTTTGAGGTGTTCTACCGCGCCGATCGCGGCGATCCTTACCGGCAGCTGTGGCTCTACCTGTGCGAGCGCGCGCTGCACGGGGAAGAGCAGGCGCGCGAAAACCTCAAAAAACGCTTTGCGCGCACCCCTGAAAAAGCCGTAAAGGATAACTGGGGCTTTCAGATCGTGAGGCTTTACACCGGCGAGATCACGGAGAAAGAGTTTTTCGCGGATCTAAAGACCTACGCAGACAGGCCCGAGGATTACGCCGATCACCTTTGCGAGGCGTATTTCTACCAGGGCAAGCTTAAGCAGCTTGATGGCCTGGACGCGCAGGCTTTGGGCTATTTCGAGCTCTCAGCGGCCACGCACCGCTATGCCTTCCTCGAGTACCGTTACGCCCTGCGCGAGATCCGCTATCTTAAGAAAAAACACGGCCTGCCTTACGGGCGCGCAGCCGGCGAACCCGCTCCCTTTTAGGAGGATCACCATGGCTATAAAAGGCGACAAGGACGATTCCTTAAGCTGTGAGGAACTTGAGCAGCTGAACTCCAAAATGCTGCCCCAGGATGACGTGGAGATGATCAGCGAGTTCTTCAAAGCGCTGGCCGATCCCACCCGCATCAGCATCGTCGACGCGCTCGAGCACCACGAGTGGCTGTGCGTCTCCGATCTGGCCTCCTTGCTGGGCCTTACGAAATCGGCCGTGTCCCACCAGCTTACGAACATGCGCTTAAACAAGCTCGTGCGCGTTAAGCGCGACGGCAAGCGCGTCTTTTACGCGCTAAACGATCTGCATGTCGAAAAGGTCTTTGCCATGGCCGTCACCCACATCCACGAGTAATGAGCATGCCTGAGTCAAAGAAACCGCGCCCGGTCTACCTCGATTACGCCGCGGCCACCCCCACGGATCCGCGGGTCATCAAAGCCATGGTGCGCGCGCTCTCCATAGACGGCACGTTCGCCAACCCTCACGCCACCGGCCATGTTTACGGCTGGGAGGCCGCCGAGGCCGTGGAGAACGCCCGCTGCCAGGTGGCCGATCTCGTAGGCGCCTCGCCTTTGGAGATTTACTTCACCTCAGGGGCCACCGAGAGCAACAACCTGGCGATCTTCGGGCTTGCCAAAGCGCTGCGGCTCCAAGGCGATCAAAGGCGGCACATCATCACCTCGGCCATAGAGCACAAGGCGGTGCTTGAGGCCTGCGAGGAGCTTGAAAAAGAGGGCTATCGCGTCACCTACCTCACGCCGCGCCGCGACGGGATCACCGATCTGCCGCTTTTGGAACAGGCCTTTGACGATGACACGTTCTTAGTGAGCATTGCCCAGGCCAACAGCGTGTTAGGCTCGGTGTGCGATGTGCATGCGCTGGCCTCGTACACCCGCTCCCGCGGCGCTTTTTTCCACACGGACACCGCCCAGAGCGCCGGCTACGTCAAGACGGATTTTGACCGCTCCGACGTCTCCATGGCCACGCTGACCTCGGAGAAAGTCTGCGGCCCCAAAGGCGTCGGCGCGCTGTTTGTGTCGCGCAGCCAGAATGTGCCGCTGTACCCGCAGATCTTCGGGGGCGGGCAGGAGAAGGGCCTGCGCGGCGGCACGGTGCCGACGCACGAGGCCGCCGGCATGGGCGAGGCCTTTGCGATCTTAAAAAAAGAAGGCGCCGAGGACGCCCGGCGCATGAACGCGTTAAGGCAAAGGCTGTGCGATGCCATAGCCGCGATCCCCGGGGCGATCATTAACGGCAGCGCCGAGCACCATGTGCCCGGGATCCTCTCGGTGAGCTTTGCGGGGATTGACGGGGCCAAACTGCTCCCGGAACTGTCAGGGATTGCCGCCTCGACCGGATCGGCCTGCTCGTCCGCAGAACTCAAGCCCTCATACATCCTCAAGGCCATCGGGCATTCCGATGCCCTGGCGCGCGCCTCGCTGCGGCTCTCACTGGGCCGTTTTACCACCGGCGAGGAAATTGACCGGGCGATCGCCGAGCTTAAATCAAAGCTGCCAAAGCTCAGACTGCACTGAGATCTTCTTTTAAATCATAAAATTTTCCCCGCCGCAGCGGGGATTTTTTGTGCTTTCACGCCGCGTGGCGCTGCTTTGCGCGCCCGGCCAGGATCCCTGCGACCTGATACAGGTTAAGATTGAGGTCAAATCACCACAGATGAAGGAGCGGCCGCGTGAAACTCAGGCTTTATGCGAAGGGGCAAAAGATCCCCAAAGATTTGGTTCAAGTTGAATTTTTCGAAGGAAAACTAACATATCCGTACACCGAAAGCACGAAAGTGGTGCCGCTTGGGGCGAACCATGTCGGAGTGTATGTGGAGTATGGCAATGACTATGACGCCATGCCGCTGATGGCGGCGGCGCGGCAGCTGGCAAGTGCCGGACTTTTCAGGATCTTTTGCACTAATTTTACATCATATATTCCGCAGAACGTTCCGATCGCTGACTGCGTGGTACTGTTTTTAAGGGCGCTGTACAACGGCAGCGGACAGGACATCGAGGCGGCGCTGGGGCTGGAGAAAAAAGTCTGCGCTCACTGCTCTGAGCTTTTTGAGATTGTCACCGCAGCCCGCGAGCTTGCCGACACCGGTTCGCGCGATGCGGATCCTGAGGAGACGGTGCGCACCGCTTTCACCTGGGTCGAACAGGCCGCCGCACGCCACGGCGGCACGGCCGGACTTACCATTGTGACTCCTGAACAGCAGGAATTTGATCGTTATGCGGGCTTAAAGGCGGTGGGAAAAGGCAGCCTAGCCTGCATGGGCATAATTGATTTCCTCCCTGAGGGCAGCAATTCTGAAGAACCTCTGGTTGCCCTGGTTGGCAAAGGCATTACTTTTGACAGCGGCGGCTATAACCTCAAGCCTGATCATTGGATGGACGACATGCGCACCGACAAAACCGGCGCGGTGAACGTGGCTGCGGCGCTGGCGTATGCCATTGCCTGCGGCACGAGACTCCACATCCGGGTTTATCTGCCCTGCGCGCAAAATCTGGTAACTTCCGCCTCGATGGTGCCGGGAGATGTCATCACTTATCCTGACGGCACGCGCGTTGAGATCGGCAACACCGACTGCGAGGGGCGCCTCGTGCTTGCCGACGCGCTGCTGCAGGCGCAGGATGACGGGGCAAGGCTCATTGTCGACGCGGCCACGCTTACGGGGGCGGCAAAAGCGGCGGTAGGGCGGGACATCAGCTGTTATTTCCTGAGCCTTAATTCCAGCCTAAATTAGA
>DKSD01000009.1 GCA_002473165.1 Succinatimonas sp. UBA7265 | reverse complement strand
GTATAATATGGCGATCACTTACAAGAGATCAACGGGGCTGCTGGCGGCAAAGCGCCTTGCCATGAGGGAGACCAGGAGCAGGCAGGCCCAAACCGCAGGAAAACAGCGCGCCCCAGGCCTTAAGAGATCAGACTTTAGGCGGACGGAATTTCAGAACAGTGATTAAAAGGCGCCTTGCGGCCATAAAAAATGCCCGCGGCGCGGGCATTTTCATTGGAGATTTACAGTTTATTCGGACTTGTTGCGCAGGATCGGCGGGAGATCCCAAAGCCCGGAGTCATCATCGCTCTTGGAGCCGCCTAAAGGGAGCTCGGAGGGCGCCTGCACCGGATCGTTCTGGGCGCTGAAGCCGGCGGCGGCCGACGGGATCGAGGTGTTGCCTAAGCTCACGCTCTCAACGCGCCCCTGGGTCGGGGTCACGGTGAACGGCGATTTCGGAGCCTGAGGCTGAACCTGCGCAGGCTGCACGCGCGGATCCGGGGCGCGGCGGGTGGCGTCAAAGAAGCCTTTCTCGCGGATGCGCTGGACGTTCGGGCGGTTGATGTCATTGGAAAGCCTGCCGGTGCGGGCGGCGTTCTCCGGCAGGTTCGTGTCGGAGGCGCTGATGCCCGTGATCAGGATGGTAATGGCGATCTCGTCCTCGCCCAGAGCCTCGTCGAACGTCAGGCCGAACTTGCAGTCGGCCTCTTCGTCGGCGTAAGCCTGCACGGCGTCGCAGACATCCTGCCACTTGGCGATCGGGAAGTTCGGGTTCGTGCGCACGTTCACGAGCAGGCCCGCGGCCGAGGAGATGTCCACCGGCTCGATGAGCGGCGAGTGGATGGCGCGCTCGACGGCGTCCTCCACGAAGTTGGCGCCCTGGCCGACGCCGTTGCCGATCATGGCGTGGCCGCGGCCGCGCATCACGGTCTGGACATCGGCGAAGTCGAGGTTGATGTAGCCGGTGTTCGTGATGGAATCAGTGATGCCCTTGACGGCGTTTAACAGCACGTCATTGGCCTCGTTGAAGGCGTTGACGATCGAGATGTTGGCGCCGAGGTTCTTTAAGAGCTTGTCGTTGTCGATGACGATCAGCGAATCGACATGCTTGGAGAGTTCGGTGATGCCGCTCTCGGCGTTCACCATGTGGCGCTTGCCTTCAAAGCGGAAAGGCTTAGTGACGACGGCCACGGTCAGCGCGCCGGTCTCGCGGGCGATCTCGGCGATGATCGGAGCGGCGCCGGTGCCGGTGCCGCCGCCCATGCCGGCGGTGATGAACACCATGTCAGAGCCCATGAGGAGCTTCTTGATATCTTCCTTGCTCTCCTCGGCGGCTTTGCGGCCTTTGTTAGGATCGCAGCCTGCGCCCAGCCCGCCGGTCAGCTTGACGCCGATCTGCACTTTGAGCGGGGCCGTCGTCTTGGCCAGTGCCTGGGAGTCGGTGTTGATGGCGATGAACTCAACGCCCGAGAGACTTTCGTTGATCATGTGCTGCAGCGAGTTGCCGCCGCCGCCGCCGATGCCCAGCACGCGGATCTTGCAGTGGGTTGAGGGCTGGATCCCTGAATCCTGGGTGCTGTCTGATACTGACTCTACGCGAAAATCACTCATTTTAATTCTCTCTGATAATCAGGCATATGCCCGCCGCGCCAGTGCGCGGAAAATGCTTTCCTGTTATGCCATTATACGCACCGCGGCGGAAAAAACAGCCGCGGCGTTCAAAATGCACGGTAATTTACGCAGTGCGTCACGCAATGAACCGGCGCTTGGCGTTACATCTCGCTGCGCAGCCACTCCCACACGCGCCGCGCCGCGCCGGTCACGCCGCCCTTTTTCTCTTCCTCGCGCCGCCCTTGAGTCTGGCGCTCGACGCTGATGCGGTAGCCTGAGCGGATCAGCCCTACGACGACAGCCTTGTCAGGATCAGCCATGAGGCGGGCCGTCTCCTCGTCCGCGGCGCTCACGCCGCGCGGGATGCCGACGCAGATCTTCACGGAGGCCGGCTCCTGGCCGAAATTGCTCGTGCCGTACTGCATGTTGTCCTGCAGCACTTTGTCGATGTCGCGGGTGCGCGCCACGCCGCCGGTTAACACAAAGCCTGCAGCCATGTTGACCTGGCGCATGCCCTCGCCCACGGAGCCGTCGTTCACCATGCGCTGGATCGTGTCGCTGATGCGCCTGAAGATGTTGTTCAGGCATTTGTTGATGATGTAGGAGATCTCGCTGATCCTCACGACGCGCTCCTCGCCGGGCTCGCCGCTTTCGATCTTCACGGCGTCGACGTTTAATTCCTGCTCTGTGAGGTAGCGCGGATCGGCGTTGCCGTAGCGCTTGATCTGCTCGGCAAGGCTCAGCGGCACGCCAAAGGACTTGGCGATGTTCCAGGTGATGGTGTTGCCGCCGTCGTCAAAACCGAAAGTCAAAAGCAGGCGCTTGCTGTCATAGACGGCCACATCGACGGTGCCGGCGCCGATGTTGATAAGGCACACGCCGATCTCCTTGTCGCCCTCTTTGAGCACGGCATCCGAGGCGGCGATGCCGGAGAACACGAAATCCGAGGCGCGAAAATCCGAGGCCAGGCGCTCGAGCACATGGCGCACGTTAAGCTCGTGCGCACGCCTGAGGCCAATGATGTGCACGGAGACCTGCAGGCGGCGGGCGTACTGGCCCACGGGGTTTTCCACCTCGTTTGAAGTCTCGGTGATGTACTTTTGCTGGATGGTGTGGATGATGCGGAAATCGCTCTCGGCGATGTTGACGGCCGCGCGGGCGTTCTCGATGGCGCGCACCTTGTCGGCCTCGGAGACGATCCCGTTTTGCACCGTTGACGACCCCGCCTCGTTTGAGGATTTGATAAAGACGCCAGGCACGCCGACGAGGCACGATCTTAAATTGAAGCTGTAGCGGTTTGAGAACTCGTCGACAAGCTGCGCGAGCACGGCGCTTAACTTTTCTATGTCCGTGACGGCGCCGCGGCTTACGCCCTGGGAGGGTTTTTCGCAGTAGCCTAGGATCTTCACTTGCAGATCGGGGGACACCTGGCCTGCCGCCAGGCGCACGTTCGCCGATCCGATGTCAAAGACGAAAATGACGTTGCCGCTGTCCGGAGCGCTCTGCTGCGGCCTTTGGCTGCGGTCATTCTGAAATATGCTGAACACTTGTCTCTCCTGCGCCTTCTCCGGAATTATGTTTTGGCCCGACCGCGAACCCGACGTCATAGCGCAGATCCACGTAGCTCACGTCCTCAAGCCTGATCCCGCTGTCAGGCAGCGCCGCGACAAAGCGCCGCAGCCGCTGCTCGCCGCGCTCGCGGCCGCGGCCTAAGATAAGCCGCGTGCCGTCTGACAGCGTAAGTGTATAGCACCTTACCTGATCGAGGTAAAGCGCCACCATCTGCAGATTGCTCCCGGAAAGCGCCTTGATAAAGGCCACGGCGCTCTCGTAAACCTCAGGGGCAAGGTTGTCGCGAAACGCCCCCAGCCGCACCAAAGGCTCGTTAAACCCGCGCAGATCCGGGTAGAACACCGCCATCTGACGCGCATCATACAGGCCTTTGTCGTTCCAGTACGCCGCCGG
This sequence comes from Succinatimonas sp. UBA7265, assembly GCA_002473165.1. Classification (GTDB taxonomy): domain Bacteria; phylum Pseudomonadota; class Gammaproteobacteria; order Enterobacterales; family Succinivibrionaceae; genus Succinivibrio. The sequence goes on along the minus strand of DKSD01000009.1, from coordinate 27,895 downwards.
CACATGCTCGACGACCGAGACGATGATCGTGTCGGGCATCTTTTTGCGCACGGACGCTTTGGCAGCCCACGGATCCTCTAAGATGCGATCGCGCACGGCACCGGCGTCGACGGCTGCGATATTGCGCCCGCCGGCGATGCGGCCCACGGCATCGGCGATGCCGCGGCGCGTCATGTGCGTCAGCGCGCCGTCGACCTGCACGGCGCGCACCGGCAGGGCCTTGCCGCTCTCCAAAAACGCCGAGAGCACGGAATTGAAGTTGTACAGCAAAAAGCCCACGGCGGCCAAAAAGACCACGCCGGCTATCAGATGTCCGCGGGACTGGCGTTTGAGCTGCACTTTTCTTTCCTGAGCTTTGCCTGCGCCTTAAGCCTTGCCGCCCCAGCGCTGCGCGAGCGCGCGGGCCACGGCCGTCACGTTGCCGGCGCCCTGCGTGAGCACGACATCGCCGTCCTCGACGAGTTTCTCCACGAGATCGGGGATCTCCGAGGCCTGCTCGGCATAGGCCGGCTCCACCTTTCCCTGGGCGCGCACCGAGCGGCACAGGTGCCGCGCGTCGGCCCCGGGGATCGGCTCCTCGCCAGCGGGGTACACCTCCAAGAGCACGAGCGCGTCGGGCTTTTGCAGCACCCTCACAAAATCCTCGTAGAGATCGCGGGTGCGGGTGTAGCGGTGCGGCTGGAAGATCATGAACAGCCTTCTGCCCGGGAAGGCCTGGCGCGCCGCCTCGATGGTGGCGTTCACCTCGGTGGGGTGATGGCCGTAGTCGTCAACAAGCGTCACCGTGCCTTTGGGAGTTTTCAGATCGCCGTAGCACTGGAAGCGCCGGCCGACACCGCGGAAAGCGCCCAAAGCCCTTACGATCACCTCATCCGCGATCCCCTCCTCCGCGGCCACGGCCGCGGCGGCCGCGGCGTTCTTGGCCATGTGCAGCCCCGGGATCGGCAGCGAGATCTCAAGCGGCGCCGCGTGCTTGCGCACGACGGTGAACGTCGAGCCCATGCCCCGCTCTTTAAAGTCCGTGACGCGGAAGTCCGCCTCCTCGCTTGTGCCGTAAGTGACGACGGCGCGCCCGATCTGCGGGATGATCCGGCGGATGTTCTCATCGTCAGCGCACACGACGGCCACGCCGTAAAAAGGCAGGTTGTGCAAAAACTCCACGAACGTGTCGCGCAGCCTGCCAAAATCGCCGCCGTAGGTGCCTAAATGATCAGGCTCGATGTTCGTGACGACCGTGAGCATGGGCTGGAGGTGCAAAAACGAGGCGTCGGACTCGTCGGCCTCGGCGATGAGGTAGCGCCCCTGGCCCAGGCGCGCGTTCGTGCCGGCGCTGTTGAGCAGGCCGCCGATGACAAAAGTCGGATCGAGCCCGGCCTCGGCGTAGATGGAGGCGATGAGGCTCGTCGTCGTCGTCTTGCCGTGCGTGCCGCACACGGCGATGCCGTAGCGGTAGCGCATGAGCTCGCCTAACATTTCAGCGCGGCGCACGACCGGCACGTGCATGGCGCGCGCGGCCTCGACCTCCGGGTTGCCCTCATGGATGGCCGACGACACGACGACGACCGAGGCGCCCTCAACGTTCTCGGCCCTGTGCCCGATGCGGATGTCGCAGCCCAAAGCCTCAAGCCTCTTCGTATTGGCCGAGGCGGCGATGTCCGATCCCGACACGGCGTAGCCTTCGTTGCGCAGCACCTCGGCGATGCCGCACATACCGGCCCCGCCTATGCCCACAAAGTGGATACGGCGGATCTTGTGCATGAGCGGCACGGCAAATTTTTCTGTGTTCAAAGCCATTTAAAAAATCCTTCAGTCCTTTATGCTCTCATGGACGATCGCCGCGGCCTTCGCTGCCGCGTCGGTGATGGCGCAGGATAGCGCCGCCTTGCGCATCTGTTCGAGCACGCCGGGCTTTAAAAGTCCGCGGATGCGCGCTGCCAGGCTCTCCGGCGTGAGCTCAGACTGCGGGCAGACGAGCGCGGCGCCCTGTTTTTGCAAAAAAACCGCGTTTTTCGTCTGGTGATCGTCAACGGCCGAGGGCAGCGGCACAAAGATCGCCGGGATCCCGGCGCAGGCGGCCTCGGAGACCGTGCCGGCACCGGCGCGGCAGATGATGAGATCATGGCTGCGGTACGCCCCTGCCATGTCATCTATAAAATCCTCGGCCTCATATTTTACATGCGCGCCCGCGTATGCCGCGCGCACGGCCGCGCTGTTGCCCGCCCCGCACTGGTGCGTAACCTCGATCTCATCTTTATCGAAAAGCTTCGCGGCCGCGGGCACGAGCCCGTTAAGCGCCCGCGCGCCCAAAGAGCCGCCGACTACCAGCACGCGCAGCGCGCCGCGGCGCGGCGGTTTTTGCTCAGCATGCAGCGCCACGATCTCAGGGCGCACCGGGTTGCCGGTCACCGTGACTTTAGGGCCTGCAAAAGCGCCCGGGAAACCGAGCATGATCCTGCATGCAAGCTTTGAGAGCAGGCGGTTTGTCAGCCCCGCGGCCGCGTTTTGCTCATGGAGGATCACCGGCACCCCTGAAAGCCAGGCGGCCACGCCCCCCGGGCCTGAGGCGTAGCCGCCCATGCCCAGCGCCGCGTCAGGCTTAAAGCGCTTTACGATCCTGCGGGCCTCGCACACGGCGCGCAGCACCATAAAAGGCGCCGTGAGCTTCGTCTTAAGCCCGTTGCGCCTCACGCCGTGCACCTTGATGTACTCGATGGGAAAGCCGTTTTTGGGCACGAGCTGCTCCTCCATGCGCCCGCGGCTGCCCAGCCACAGGATCTCATCGCCCTGCGCCTGAAGTTCCCGGGCGATGGCGATCGCCGGGAACACGTGCCCGCCGGTGCCGCCTGCCATGATAAGGATGCGCTTGCCCATTTTTTTGTCCTTCTATCCGAGATCTATCTGGTGGTGCCTGAGCTCAAATTCTATGCGCAGCAGCACGGCCACGGCCACGCAGGAGACGATCATGGACGAGCCGCCAAAAGAAACGAGCGGCAGTGTCAGGCCCTTCGTCGGCAGCGCGCCTGAGGCCACGCCGATGTTGATGGTCGTCTGCAGGCAGAAAAGCACGCCGATGCCGAAGGCGAGGAACCCCTGGAATACCGAGCCGTTCTTTAAGATGCGAAACCCCAGGCGGATCGCCTTGAGCGCGATGAAAAACTCGAGCAGGATCACGACGCACATGCCGGCAAAGCCGAACTCCTCGCCGAGCACGGCCGTCACGAAGTCCGTGTGCGCCTCAGGCAGGTAGCCGAGCTTCTGGATGGAGTTGCCCAGGCCCTGCCCCAAAAGGCCGCCGCGGCCGAAGGCCATGAGCGACTGCGTGAGCTGGTAGCCTGAGCCGAACTGATCGGCCCAGGGATCCAAAAACGCGGTAATGCGCGCCATGCGGTAGCTCTGCGTCACCACGAGCATGACGCCCGCGGCGCCCAGGGCCGCGACGGACAGGCCGTAATAGAGGATCTTCGATCCCGCAACCCAGAGGATCCCCATGCAGGTTAAGGCGATCACCACGGTAGAGCCCATGTCAGGCTCTTTTAAGATGAAAAACGCCACGGCCGCCAAAAGGATCATCGGCTTGATAAAGCCGCGTGCTTTGGTGCGCACCTCGAGGATCTTGCGCGAGGCAAAAGAGGAGAAATAGATGATCCAGCACAGCTTCATGAATTCGGCCGGCTGCAAGTTGAACACGCCCAGATTGATCCAGCGCCTGGCGCCGTTGATGCTGCGCCCGACGATGAGCACGGCGATGAGCAGCGCGAGGTTTAAGAGCAAAAGCCTCGTGGACCACGACTGCCACACCCGCGTGGGGATCATGGCCGCCACCGTGGCGGCGCACAGCGCCACGCCTATGGAAATCACATGCTTTTTGAGCAGGAAGAACTCGCTGCCATAAAGCGTCTGCGACTCCATGACGGACGCCGACCCTATGAGCACGATGCTGATGAGGATGAGCAGCGCCGCCGCGCACAGCAGCGCGCGGTCAAAGCCCGCCCCCGGTTTTGCCTGGATCACTGCCACTCAGGCGCCCTCCTCAAAGGCGCGCACTTCGTCTGCAAACTGCGCGCCGCGATCTTCAAAGCCTGAGAACTGGTCAAAAGAGGCGCAGGCAGGCGAGAGCAGCACGGCCTGCCCGGGGCGGGCAAGATTGCGCGCCGCCTTGAGCGCCTCGCTCATGGTCTTAAAGGGGCGGCAGATTTGACCGTCCAGCGCCAAAATCTGCCCGGCGTCTTTGCCAAAGCACAGGCAGGTTTTGACCTCGCGGCCTAAATACTGCTTAAGCGGTGTGAAATCCTGGCCTTTGCCCATGCCTCCTGCCAGCAGGATGATCCCCTCAGGATGCGCCCCGCGCAGCCCCTCGATGGCCGCCTGGGCCGAGGCGACGTTTGTGGCCTTGGAGTCGTTGTAATAGCACACTCCGTTTAACGTACGCACGAACTGGCAGCGGTGCGGCAGGCCGTCAAATGATCTCAGGGCCTCAAGCTGGGCTTTGCGGGAGATGCCCGCGGCATCGCACAGCGCCATGCACGACAGGGCGTTGAGCTCGTTGTGCACGCCGCGGATGTGCAGCTCGCCTGCGCGGATGATTTTCTCGCCTTTGACCGCAAGCCAGGTCTCGCCGTTCTCTTCAATCCTGCCGTAATCGGCCCCGTCAAGCCCGAAAGAGGCAAAAACCTGAGCACCTGAGAGAGGCTGCGTGCGCGGATCGTCGCGGTTTACGATGATGTGATCGCAATGAGCGTAGATGCGCTGTTTGGCCCTTGCGTACTCCTCGATGTCGCCGTGGTAGCGATCCAGGTGATCCTCCGAGACATTGAGGATCGTGCCTGAGACGAGCTTTAAAGACGACGTCGTCTCCAGCTCAAACGAGGAGAGCTCGAGCACATAGAGCTCGGCCTCGTCATCCAAGGCGTCAAACACCGGGATGCCGATATTGGCGCCGGCGCGCGCCTGCAGCCCGTCCTTTTGCGCCATGAGCGCGGTGAGCGTTGTCACCGTGGACTTGCCGTTGGAGCCCGTGATGCCGATCACCGGGGCTTTGGCCTCGGCTGCAAAAAGCTCGACATCGCCGGTAAGCTGCGCGCCGTGCTCTGCAGCGGCGGCGACCTCAGGCGTATACACGCTCACGCCCGGGCCTAAGACCAGGAGGTCGTACTGCTTTAAAAGCTCCGCGTCCCAAGGTCCCAGGCGCACGTCGACGCCCTGGGGGACGTCGGAGAGCCGCGGGGGCGCCGTGCGGGTGTCAAACACGGTAAGCTGTTTTAAATCATGACGCTTTAAATAGCGCAGCGCCGAGATGTTCGACACGCCCATGCCGAGCACTGCGATCCTTTTGCCGTTTAACCGCGAATTCATGACGCGCCTCCTTTCAGCGCAGCTTCAGCGTGATGAGCCCGATGAGCACAAGCACCAGCGTGATGATCCAAAAACGGGCCATGACGCGCGGCTCAGGCCAGCCGCCTTTTTCAAAATGGTGGTGCAAAGGCGCCATCCTGAAGATGCGACGCCCCGTGAGCTTGAATGAGCCTACCTGCAAGATCACGCTCACCGTCTCCATGACAAAGATGCCGCCCATGATCACGAGCAAAAACTCCTGACGGATGAGCACGGAGATCACTCCGAGGCCCGCGCCTAAGGCCAGCGATCCGACATCGCCCATAAAGATCTCCGCAGGGTAGGTGTTGTACCACAAAAACCCGAGCCCCGCGCCCACGATGGCCGTGCACACCATGGTAAGTTCGGCGGCCTTAGGCACATAAGGGATGTAGAGGTATTCGGCGATGTTGACGTTAGAGGTGGCCCAGGCCACGATGCCTAAGCCCGCGGCCACAGTCACGGTCGTGATGATCGCCAGGCCGTCGAGGCCGTCCGTGAGGTTCACGGCGTTAGAGGAGCCCGTGAGCACGAGGTAGGCAAGCGGGATGATCAAAAAGCCGATGTCCGGCATGAGGTTTTTAAAAAACGGCACGACGAGCGTCGTCTCAGCCGGGCTTTTGGCCGTGCCGTAGATGGCGCATGCTATGCCCAGCGCCGCGGCCGACTGCCAGAAGTATTTATACTTGGCGCGCAGCCCGTGCGGATCGTGGCGGATCACCTTGAGATAATCATCGGCAAAGCCGATGGCCGCGTACACGATGAGCGTGATGAGCGCGTACCACACGTAGACATTGTCAAGGCGGCACCACAGCAGCACCGTCACCGCGATCGTCCCGATGATGAGCACGCCGCCCATGGTCGGGGTGCCCTGCTTTTTCAGGTGGGTCTGCGGCCCGTCATCGCGCACCGGCTGGCCAAAGTGCAGCACGTGCAGCCAGTTGATGACGCGCGGCCCTAACGCCAGCGAGATCCCCAAAGCCGTGAACAGGGCCATGATCGCCCTGAACGTCAGATAGCTGAAAACGCGGAATGCGTCGACGTAGGAGCTCAGCCACTCCGAGAGCATCACGATCATTTCTCTTCCTCCCCAAGGCGCTTTAAAGCGTCGCTGACGGTGTCCATGCGCATAGCGTGCGATCCTTTGACGACAAAGGAGCAGCGCTGCCCGGAGACGATGAGCTCCTGGCATTTTTCAATGAGCGCCTCATGGCTCTCAAAGTGCTCGGCGCCATCGCCAAAGGCCTTGCACGAACTTTTGGTCAAAGGCCCCAGGCACCACAGGGCGTCGGCTTTGCCCCGCGCCTGCGCCCCTGCAAGGGTGTGCAGCTCCTCGCTCTCTTCCCCAAGCTCCCCCATGTCCCCTAAGATCATGACGCGCCTGCCCTCAAGGCCTGAGAGCACGCCTAAAGCGGCGCACACGGCGTTGAAGCTGGCGTTGTAGGCGTCATCGACCAGCGTGAAATTTTTATAGCGCGTAAGGTACAGCCGCCCCTTGACGGCGCGCGCGCTCTCAAGCCCCGGCTTTAAGCTCTCAAACGAGGCCCCCGTCAAAAGCGCGAGCGCGCAGGCGGCCGCGGCGTTTAGCGCGTTGTGCGCGCCCAAAAGCGGCAAATGCGCGGCAAAGGCTTTGCCCTGCGCGCGCAGCTCAAAGCCCACGCCGCCCTCTGAGGTTTTGATGTCTGTGACCTGCGCGAGATCGCCTGGGTGAGTGCCGAAGGTAAACAGCTTCCCTTTTGCAAAATAAGAGGCAAAGTCGCTGCGCCAGCGCTCAGTCCACGGGCTGTCAGAGGGCACGGCGCCCGCTCCGCCGCGGCCTAGCACATCATCTAAGATCTCGCTTTTTCCAAGATACACGCCTTCTTTTGAGCCAAAGCCCTCGATATGGGCGGAGCCGGCGTTGTTGATAAGCGCGGTGTCAGCCTGCACGAATTCGCAGGTGCGGCTGATGTCATGCGGGTGGCTCGCGCCCTGCTCGATGACGGCGTACTGCGTATCGCGCTCCAGATTTAAAAGCGTCAGCGGCACGCCGACGTCGTTGTTGAAATTGCCCTGCGTGGCCGCCGTTTTGCCGCAGCGGCTTAAGATCGCGGCCGTAAGCTCTTTAACCGTGGTCTTGCCGCATGATCCCGTAAGCGAGGCCACTTTGGCAGGGCAGCCCGCCCTTACGATCTTCCCTGCAAGGCCCAAAAGCCTTAACGTGTCCTCACAGCGCAACACCGGGATCTTAAGATCGGGAAGATCGCGCGCGGAAGCGATGCAGGCCGCGCCGCCTGCGACAGCCTTTTCTATGAAATCATGCCCGTCAAAGCGCTCGCCTTTGAGCGGCACGAACAGCGCGCCCCGGCACTTTCGTGAATCCGTCGACACGGCGTTTACCGTGGTATCCGCCCCCTGCACGCTTCCGCCTGCGAGGGAGGCCAGGGCGCTTAGCTTAAAACTTATCAAGTTTCACCCCTGCAAGCTGTGCTGCGATCTCGCGGTCTGAGAAATGGATGGTGCGATCTTTGAAGATCTGGTAGTCCTCATGGCCCTTGCCGGCGATGACGATGCAGTCCTCGGGGGCGGCGTGCTCAAAGGCGTACTCTATGGCTTTGCGCCTGTCGGTGATGAACACGCAGTTGTCAGCCTGCGCCACGCCTGAGGCCATGTCGCGGAGGATCGCGTCGGGATCTTCAGAGCGCGGGTTGTCCGAGGTGAACACGGCGCGATCGGCAAACACGGAGGCCTTGATAGCCATGATCGGGCGCTTGCCGGTATCGCGATCGCCGCCGCAGCCTAACACGACCCACACGAGGCCGCGCGGATGGTGCTCGCGCGCCGCGCGCAGCACCTGCTCCACGCCGTCGGGCGTGTGGGCGTAATCGACGATGAGCGCGGGTTTGCCCTCGCCCTGAAAGCGCTCCATGCGCCCGGTGACCGGCCTGACTTTAGGCAAAAGCGGCGCCAGCTGCTTTAGGCTGAAGCCGAGCTTTACGAGCACGGCCAGCGCGCAGGCGAGGTTTTCGGCGTTAAAGCCGCCTAACAGCGCGGAGCTTAAAGTCTCCTCCTCGCTTGCGGTCTTGGCCTTAAAGCGCAGCCCGTCTTTTTCATAGGAGATGTCAGATAACTGCAAATAAGCGCCGTAGGCCGCGGCCTGCGCGTCTGAGCGCGCGGACCAGGCGATCATGCCCGAGCGGTCTTCAAGCTCGCCTGAGAGCCGCCTGCCGTAGGGATCGGCGATATTGACGGCGCACACGGCGTTCTTGCCCAGAAACAGCTGTTTTTTGGCGCTGTAATAGTTCTCGATGGTATGGTGGTAGTCGAGGTGATCGCGCGTGAGGTTCGTAAAGGCGCGCGCGGCGAACGTCACGCCGTCGATGCGCCCCTCGCAGATGCCGATTGAAGAAACTTCCATGGCCGCGTATTCGGCCTTCTCATCGCACATATGCGAAAGCGTGCGCTGCAGATCAAGCGCGGCGAGCGTCGTGTTCGTCGTGTGCTCAAGCTTTGGCAGAAAGCCGTTGCCCAAGGTCCCGAGCACGCCGCATTTGTGCCCCAGGGCCGTCAGCAGCTGGGCGATGATCCACGTCGTCGTGCTCTTGCCGTTCGTGCCGGTCACGCCGATGAGGCGCAGGCGCTTTGAGGGATCGCGGTAAAACCAGCAGGCAAAATCCGCGAGCTTTTTGGAGGCAGGCAGCGTCAAAACCGGGATCGTGACGCCTTGAAGCTGCTGCGCCGTCGGGTACACCGACACGGCCAGCACGGCCGCCGCGCCCGCGTCCTGGGCCTGTTTTATGAAATCAAAGCCGTCAAAGCGGTTCCCGCGCATCGGGACGTAGACATCGCCTTTGCCGCACGAGCGTGAATCCGATCTGAGATCGGCTAACTCAACATCGGGCTCATCGGCGTTTTGTGCCGCTTCTGTGTATTGATAAACTTCTGATAATAAACGCATTCAGTTTTTCTCATCGAGAGTTCTGTCAGGTGGGACATTATACAGTTGCAGCGCTCTTGACATGACGTCGCGGAACACCGGCCCGGAGACCAGGCCGCCGTAGAATTTGCCGGCCTTGGGGTTTTTCATGACGACGACTAACGCAAAGCGCGGATCGGATAACGGCGCAAAGCCTGCGAATGTGCCGATGTAGCTGTTGCCGTAGCCGCCTGCCACGGCGATCTTGGCCGTGCCGGTCTTGCCGCCTACGCGGTAGCGGCTGATGGCGGCCTTGCCGCCGGTGCCCTCGGCCACGACGGTCTCAAGCGCCTTTTGCATGCGCGCCACTTCCGTGGCGTTCGCCGCCTGGGTCGCCTTCGGAGGCTTTGAAAGCCTGAGGATCGACACCGGGCGCCGCGCGCCGCCTGAGGCCAGCGTCGCGTAGGCCGAGGCCAGCTGCAGGTTCGTCACGGCGATGCCGTAGCCAAAGCCCAGCGTTGCGATATCGATGTCCGACCAGAAGCGGCGCTGATCATTGAGCCTGCCGTCGTTCTCGCCGATGATCCCCGACTCCGTGCGCGAGCCAAAACCGAAGCGGCGCAGCATCTCCACGCTTTTTTTAGGCCCGGTCTCCAGCGAGATGTGCGCCATGCCGGTGTTTGAGGAGTATTTGATGATGTCGCTGAGCGTGCCGCTTTCCATGGCGTGGCTGTCGCGCACCAGTTTGCCGTCGACCTTAAACGGCCGGGTGTCATAGACGATGCTCCAGCCTGCGGTGCGGTTTTCAAGCGCCGCCAAAGCCACGATGGGCTTGATGGTGGATCCGGGCTCAAAGATGTCCGTCACGGCGCGATCGCGGGCGTTCGCGCTGTCAAAGGACGAGCGGTTGTTCGGATCAAACGAGGGACAGGAGACCATGGAGAGGATCTCGCCGGTGCGCACGTCCGTGAGCACAAGCGTGGCCGAGTCGGCGTCATTCTCCTTTAAGGCCTCGGAGAGGCGTTCGTAGGCGTAGGACTGCAATCTGCCGTCGATGCTGAGCATGAGGTTGCCGCCGGCGTAGCCTGAGCGCACGACTTTAAGGTTTTCGATGATGCGATCATAGCGGTCTTTGTTGGCCATGCGCGAGGAGGCGCTTGAGGTGAGGTAGCGGTTAAAGCTCTGCTCTATGCCGTAAACGCCGACGCCCTCGCTGTTTAAGATCCCCACCAATGGCGCGTTCTCCGCGCCCGTGGGATAGGTGCGCATGTAGCTGTCATGCAGCAGCAGCCCCTCGCCGCCTGCCGCCTTTAACGCCGGCGCGTCTTTTTCGCTGAAATAGCGCTTTAAATGGACAAAGCGGCGATCGGGATCGCTGAGTTTGTCTTTAAGCTCGGTAAAGCCGATGCCCAGGAGCGAGGCGATCTTCTGCATGCGCGCCTCGTCTTGATAGACGCCGCTGTCGCGGAGGAGCTTGGGATCGGCGTCGACGGTCTTTACCGGCACGGAGATCGCGAGGATCTTGCCGAAGCGATCGGTGATAAGGCCGCGCGGCGGCTCAAACTGGTAGCTGCGCATGACGCGGGCGTTGCCTTCGGCTATGAGGCGCTCGGGGTGGAGCACCTGGATCCACCACAGTCTTGAGAACAGGAAAGCGGCGCAGCCGAATAAAAACAGGTAGACGACGAGCATGCGCGTCGTGCCCGCCTTAAAGATGCGGCGCTCGCGCCGCCCCTGGGGTTCCTGCAGCATCAGCGGTCAAGCCGGATCACGACTTCCGCCTCGGTCTTAGGCTGGATCATGGACAGGCGTTCCATGGCGGCCGTGCGGATCACCGACTGCTTTTCCAAAGCCTGCTTTTTGGCCAAGAGCGCCAGCCATTCGTTGGAGAGCTCGTCGTTGTGCTCGGCGATCTCGTTAAGCTCTGCCGTAAGCGAGCGCGTCTTTTGCACCTGGTAGACCTTTCCAAGGGCCAGGGCGCACACGGCCAGCGCCAGGATCACGACGAGGGCGTTGTGCCAAAGATCGCCTAAGATCGTCGGCAGCAGCGCCGGGGCGCGCGGCCGCCGGTACATTCCGGGGACGAACAAGGGCTGGGGCGCCTCGTCGGCACCCTTTAAGGTCACTACCTGAGGCTCCGCTTTGGGGTCGGCGCTTTTTTCCGCGCCTGCGGGAACCTCCGCGCCGCTCTCCTCTTCTTCCTCGAAGCTGAGTTCGCGGGCAGCTGCACTTTGCATTTTTATTGTCTCTTAAGCCGTCTGGCCACCCTCAGGGTGGCGCTTCTCGAACGGGCATTGACCGCAAGCTCTTGTGCGGAGGCTTTGACGATCCTGCCCACCGGCTCCAGTGTTGCTGTAGCAAGGCGCAATTTTTCTGTCACCTCGCAGGTCACCGGCAGCCCCTTGGGGAGCTGCGCGCCTGCGGATGCTTCTTTTATAAAATTCTTGGCGATGCGGTCTTCAAGCGAGTGGAAAGTGATCACGCACAGCCTGCCGCCGTCGGATAACACCTCCGCGCTCGCCTCAAGCGCCGCCCTGAGCTCGTCGAGCTCGCCGTTTACGGCAATGCGCAGCGCCTGAAAACAGCGCGTCGCTTTGTTCTTGTGCGCCTCATGCCCTGGGATCACCCGGTTTAACAGCGCCGCAAGCTGCCCCGTCGTCTTAAAGGGCTCGCGCTCGCGGTCGCGCACGATGGCCGCCGCGGCTTTTGCCGCAAAACGCTCTTCGCCGTACTCCCTGAAGATCGCCGTCAGGGCCTTGCGATCCCAGGTGTTCACGATCGTCGCCGCATCCGGCGCCGCCCCCGGATCCATGCGCATGTCCAAAGGGCCGTCGTGCTCAAACGAGAAGCCGCGCGAGGCGTCGTCAAGCTGCGGCGACGACACCCCTATATCCATGAGGATCCCGTCGGTCTTGCCGAGGATCCCCAGGCTCTCGCACTCCTGTTTTAGCTGCGAGAAGCGGGCGTGGCGGATCTTAAAGCGCGGATCCTCAGCCTCCAAAGCCTGCCCCGCAGCCACGGCCTCGGGATCCCGGTCCAGCGCGTAGAGCCTGCCTTGCGGCCCCAGGCGCTCTAAGATCGCTCTCGAGTGCCCGCCGCGGCCGAACGTCGCGTCAAGGTAGATGCCCGCAGGCTTAATCTCAAGCCCCTCGAGTACCTCGTTTAACAGCACCGGGACATGCGCGTATTCCGTCACAGCCGCAGATCTCCGAGGCCTTGGTGATCGCCAAAGCTGCCCAGGCTGCGCTTTAAAAGCTCCTCATCGCGGCGGCGCTGCGCTTCGAGCTCCTCGCACGACCACAGCTCGAACTTGCGGTTAAAGCCGATGAGCATGGCGCGGCCTTTAAGGCCTGCCGCCTCCCGAAGCTCGGGCGGGAGCACATAGCGCCACTGCGAGTCAGGCTTCAGGCTTACGGCGCTGCCGAGCACCACGCGCTGCACCGTGCGGCAGAGCGCGTCCGTGACCGAGGGCAGCGCGCCTAAGGCGCTTACGGTCTCCTCCCATTCTTTTTGGGGGTAGATCCACAGGCAGCGATCGGTAAGCGAGCGGGTGAAGACCAGCACACCGCCGCAGTGCTCCGAGAGCGGCTGCCGGCAGCGCGCGGGCATGGCAAACCTGCCTTTCTCGTCAACGGACAGCTCGCTGCTGCCGCTGAGAAGCATGGTTCCCGCCATCTTTATCCCCTGTATGCCGCAATGATCCACAATTTCCCACTTTATAGCGAAAAGTGTACAAAATCGCCTTTTTGAATGCAAGGAAAACGCAGGATTAATCGCGCAGACGTTTGCAGGATATTTTGCTGATTTAAGAAGGATTTTTAAGAAAACGGCGCCAGAGAGGGCGCCGCATTAATCAAGATGAGAGCCTGATCGCAGCAGGCCTTAGTTACTTTCCAAAGAGCTCTTTGAGCTTTTGCTGATATTTTGCGACATAGGCCGCATAGTCGGGGTTCTTCATGCAGTCATCTGCGAGGAAGGGCGGGAGGCCTTTGATGCCGATGAACTCAAAGGCCTTGTACAGGTGCAGGAAGATCCCTCTGACCCCCTGCCCCTCAAAGAACTGCTCCGGCTCTTCAAAAGCCTCGCGCGGGGCGTTGCAGGTGACGCAGAGCAGGAACTTTTTGTCTTTAAGCAGCCCGCCGGTGCCGTAGCCGTGTTTGGGATCGGTGCGATGGCGCCCGTCGCCTGTGAGGAATTTGCCGGTGGCCCCGCCTGCGGAGAACACCTCGTCTATGTATTTCTTCACAAACCAGGGCTCGCCCATCCACCACATCGGGAGGTGCAGGATGATGACGTCTGAGCGCAGGATCTTCTGCGCCTCTTGAGCAGGATCAAAGCTTTTTTCGATCTCGGTCTGCTCGGTCTCATGCCCGAGGCCCTCGAGGGTCTCTTTGGCAAGCTGCACGAGCGAGGCGTTAAGCCGGCCTTTTGACGAGCCGAACACGCCGGCTCCGTTTAACAAGAGAAAATGCATAGCGTTTACCTGATTTGCAAAACTGAGGATCAAGCCTTAAGGCTTTTGCAAGATTAACACGTAAGGAGGAGCATCAGGAAATGCAAAGGAGAGCTTCAGTGCGGGCCAGCCTGTAAGCCGAGTTCTGTTCTGCAAAGCAGCGACAGCCATTCCTCTAGACCCGGGATCGCTCCCGGGTTCAAGCAATCAACCCGCCCCCGACGCGGACCACGTCACAGGAGGCCTATTTGATCTTGCTCCGGGTGGAGCTTGCCCTGCCCCGGAACATTGCTGCCCGGGCGGTGCGCTCTTGCCGCACCTTTTCACCCTTGCCTTTGCAGGCGGTCTGTTTTCTGTGGCGCTGTTCGTTGACGCCTTGCGGCATCCCCCAGGCGTTACCTGGCACCCTGTCCTGCGGAGCTCGGACTTTCCTCCCCCGGAGACCGTATGCCAAAGCACGCGAGTCCGGCAGCGGCTGTCCGGCTGACCCGCGCAGATTATATCACGCGCCGCGCGCGTCCTTGAGCGCGCAGGCCAGGGCGTAGAGTTCCTTGCGCCGCAGCCCGGTGAGATCGGAGAGCACCTGCGACACGGTTTTGGCCGAGTTGTTTGAGAGCAGTTCCTCCGCGGCAGTGCGCACCGCCTCCGGGATGCCCGTGTCGGCGCGGCTCTCCGCCGCCCCGACGGCCACGGCGAACTCGCCGCGGCAGCGATCGGGATCGGCTTTTAAAAAAGCCGGCAGCTCTTTGGCCTGCATGCGGTAGAAAGATTCAAAGGCTTTAGTCATCTCGCGGCACAGCGCCACCGGGTGCTCCGGGAGGAGTTCCGCGAGCACCTCGCAGGTTGCGAGGATGCGCCGCGGCGTCTCATAGAACACCGTGGTGCCGCGCGCGTTTTCAAGCTCCTTTACCGTGTCGCGCAGCTCTTTGTCCTTTACCGGAAAGAAACCGCGGAACTCGAAGCGATCCGTAGGCAGCGCCGCGGCCTCCAGCGCCGTGATGAGCGCGCAAGGCCCGGGCAGCGGCACGACTTTCACGCCCGAGAGCGCGCACTGCCTGACGACGCGATAGCCAGGGTCATTGATAAGCGGGGAGCCGGCATCGGAGATCAGCGCCACGCTGCCGCCGCGGCGCACCTCGTCGATGATGAGCGCGGCTTTCTGTTCCTCGACCTGGTCATAGCAGGACACGAGCTTTGCCCCGCTCACCCCGAGGTGATCGAGCAGCAGCTTTGAGTGCCGCGTGTCCTCGGCTGCGATGAGCGTGGCCTCTTTGAGCACCCTGACGGCGCGCAGCGTGATGTCCTCGAGGTTGCCTATAGGGGTGGGAACTATATACAGGGCGCTCTTCAGCATTTTTCGCACTCTCCTTTTTGCTTTGCTGCGGCCTATTTTCCGCCGTTTTCGGGCCTGTGCCAAATTGCACGGCTCCGCCCTCTTGTAATGGTAAAATGCCCAAAGCAAGACACGCCCCGAGGATCCCCTCCGGGGCTTAAATTCGGGAACAAGATCTTGAAAACCAGAAAATCAAAATTAAGCGTCTGCCTGTGCGCGGCCCTTGCCGCCTGCACGCTGGCGCTTTCAGGCTGCGGAACGCTGGAGCAGAGCCAGCAGGCCACATCCGCCCAGGCCTTCGGCCCGCTCAATGAGACGCCCGCGGCCTACGAAGAGCTTGCCGGCAAGTCCTCAGACAGCGGCCGCTTCAACGCGCTGATCCTCCTTGCCCGCGCGCAGATCTCATCAGGGGCCGCCGATGACGCGCGCAAGACGCTTGATGAGTTGAACCAGAGCGCCGAGACCCCGCTGGAGCGCGATGAGATCAAGGTCATTGAGGGCCTGCTGCTCTCAAGATCCGGCAACCCCGCCGCCGCGGCCGCCACGCTCTCGAAGGTCAACGCCGCCGCCTTCCCCGAAGGCGCCGCCCGCTATTACTACCTGCTCAATTTCTCGGCAAACGAGAAGGCCTACACCAAAACGAAGAAAACCTCTTACGCCGAGGCCGCCTATATGAGCGGCCGCGCGCTGGCGAGCCTGACCTCAGGCGAGGATCGCCTCACGGTGCTGCGCCGCAACACCGCGCTGCTGTCAACGCTCTCCCCGGCCGTGCTCTCCGCGCACGCCGCCTCCGCCCAGAACACTTTGGACAAAGGCTATTTTGAGTACGCGCTCATCGACGGCTCCTCGTCACAGGACGCCAAAGACAAGCTCTTCTCGCAGTTCCGCCAAAAATACCCCGATCACCCGCTCGTCGCCCTCATAGACGCTGAGGGGACTGCCGGGGCGGCCGCCCAGGTGCCGCAGGAGGATACGGCGGACCGGCAGAGCGCCGCCACGGCTCAGGAGCCCCAGGCCGAGGCCTTTGAGGATGCGAAGCCTGCGAACGTCTCAGGCGTCATCAGCGTGCCCGCCGACGCCAAGGTGGCCGTGCTGCTGCCGCTGAGCGGCCGCTTTGCGCGCTCCGTCGGCCTGCCTGCCAAATACGGCGTGATGGCCGGGCTGCAGAACCGCCATTCGCGCTACCGCGTCACGTTCTACGACACGGCCGCCGAATCGGTGGATTCCATTGCCGCCAAACTTAAGGCCGACGGCACGGCGCTCATCATCGGACCGCTGCTCAAGCCGGATGTGGCCGCGCTCAACGCGCTGAACACCGGCATCCCTTCGATCGTGCTCAACACCCCCGAAGGCGCGCGCGCCCAGTCCCAGTGGCATTTCGATCTGGGGCCTGACTACGAAGGCGCCCTGGCTGCGGCCAAGGCCCGCGCCGACGGCGTAAAGAAGCCGGCGGTCGTCTACACGCCAGGCCGCGCCCCTGCGCGCGCCGCCTCGGCCTTTGTCAAAGGCTTTAAGGGCAATGTCGCGCAGTGCCCGGTTTCACAGCCTGAGAACGCCGCCCAGGCCGCGAAAGCCTGCGTGCCGCAGGACGCGGACGCCGCCTACGTGGCAGGCTCGGCCGCCGATGCCGTGGCGGTCAAGGCAGGGCTGCCGGCCGCGCTTAAGGTCTACCTCACCGACGGCAGCTTTGAGGGCTTTAACAATTCAGGCCAGCAGCTGGCGCTTAAGGGCGCCGTGCTCGGCGACATGCCGTGGCTGCTCTCTGACAGCGCCTTAAAGGACAGCCTGATGAAAGCCGTGCCCAAGGCCGACGCCCAGGCTCAGCGCGTCTTTGCCGCAGGCTATGACGCCGTGGCGCTCGCAGAGCTCATGCCGGAGCTTGCCCGCGACAGCAAGGATGTGCTCCACGGCCTCTCGGGCGACATCAGCCTCGGAGAGGACGGGCTTATAGAGTGCGCCCCGCTGTGGGTGGAACTGGGCAAGGTCAGGAACTGATCTTTCCCCGTTAAAACCGCCGGGGCGCCGCAATGCGGCGCCCCGGTTTGTTTGTGCTTTGCAAAAAAGCCGGTTATTTTTGAGGATCGTCTGCGCCCTCATCGTCGCTGACAAACTCAAAACCGGCCGCGTCATCGCTCTCTGAGCTCACATCCGCGGCATCCGGCTTGTCCTCGTCAAAGGACACGGAGCTGTCCTCGCTCTCTTCGCTGTCCTCGGAGAACTCCGGCTCTTCGGCGCCCTCTTCGTCATCATCGTCAACGGCGCCGCCTGAGATCTTGTCGGCAACGTCAAAGGCCTCAAGCGCCTGCGCCAAAGGCAGCGCCAGATCCTGCTCGCGGGCGATGAGCTCCGTCATGGCTTTGTAGGGGATCACGATATCCTCGCTGCGGCCTGAGAACATGGCCTTGAAGAACACCGCGCGCGATCCGGCATGGAAATCGGCGATGGCGCCCGGGGCAATGGACAGCACGATCTGGCCCTCGCGCACGTACTGGCGCGGCACCTGCACGCCGTCGACATTGGCGTCGATAAGCAGGTGCGGCGTGAAACCGCACTTGAGATACCAGTCATAGTAAGCGTTAAATAAAAACGGCTTAAAGCTGACGATATGGGGCATAACACCTGTTCCTCTTTTTGCAGTGCAAAAATTATATAACCCCTGAAAGGAACTTTGCATGACGGCGCTCGAAGTGCGGCGCTTTGGGGCCTGCTCAAAGATCGGCCGCGCTGTCGCTGCCGCGCAGAAATTTCTCAATATCCTCCAGGAGCTTTTCGGCCTCCTCAGCGCTGCGCTGCGCGCGCTTTACGCTGCACTCCCACACTGTCAGCACCCGGATCCCCCGGTTGTTGAGCGCGAGGCGCTCCTCGACATCGCGCTGCCTTGTCCTCGCGAACTTTTTGAGCCAAAACTCGCGGTGATCCTTAGGGGTAGTCGCCTGAGGGCAGCCGGGGTGGCGGTGCCAGAAGCAGCCGTTGACGAACACGGCGACACGCCAGCGCGGCAGATAGGCGTCAGGCTTGCCAGGGAGCGCGCGGTAATTTTTGAAATAACGGATCCCTGCATGCCACATGAGCTTGCGCACAAAGATCTCAGGGGCGGTGTCCTTGCCCTTTACCGCGCGCATGTTGGCGCTGCGCGCCTCTTTGCTTTTGATGTCCGTCATGGGGACATCATAACAGGGCGTTTTGGCAAAGGCCCGGGGTTCAGGCTTTGCCTTGGAGAAGCTTCACCGCTTTTACAAAAGCCTCCTGTGTGCCGAAGGCTCCGGCCTTCGTCACCGCGTACTTGCCGCGCTGCGGCCCCGAGGCGATGCGGGTCAGCGGGATCCCGGGCTCGACCTCGCATAGAACTTCCAGCACCTGCGCTCCCATGGCGCGGCAGGCGTGGATGGCGGTGTCGCCGCCGGTAAGCACAAAAGCGTCAGCGCTGCCTGAGAGCATCTTTGCCGCCTTTGCCATGTAGCGGGCCATGCGCTCCCCTGCCTCAAAAAAGCTGATCCCCAGCGCTTTGGCAGCCGCGGCGCTTTTTTCAACATCCTGCTCTTCATAAGCGCCGCTTACCGTAAGCGTGCCGCGCAGTTTTCTCCCCTGGATCGCGCGCGCGTCGGCCTCGGCGGCCTGTTCAGGATCGCTGACCGCTGCCTCGGGATTTACCCGAAAAAGCTCCGTAAGCGCGCCCTCAGCCAGCGCTTTGGTCTGGGCGCGGGTACTGGCGCTGATCGAGCCTGCCAAAACCAGCACGTTTTGGGCATGCGGCGCCGCGTTCTCAGCCTTGGCTCCGCCTTGGGCAAATTCAGGGGCGATCGCGCGCGCCAGGCCCGCCGAGCCGCACCACAGCACCCGCCCGAGTTTCGCGGCGCACAAGGCTGCCAGCTCCAGGTGCTCCTCTGAGGTGGCGTCCGTGATGAGGATTTTGGCTCCCCTGGCAAGCGCCGCCTGCATTGCCTCAGACACCGCACCTTTGCCTTTTTTCAGGATCTCCAGCGGGATCACCGCGCTTTTTAGCGTGCTTTCATCGCCTAAGATGTCCGGGATATAGGACTTGGACACCGGGCTTTTGGGGATGCGCGCCATTTCGGTGTCCTCTAGCTTTACCCCGTGCAGCAGCTGGCAGCCCTGCACCGTCGTGCGTCCGTTTTTGATAAAGGCCGGCGCGAAGAGCGCGAAATCCGCGCCGCAGCGCTCCAGCATGGCCGCGGTCTCCGCGCCCGGGTGGCCGCGGAGCGTCGAATCGGTTTTCTTGTAAAAAGAAGCCTCAGGGAACAGCTTTTTAAGCCTTCCCGTGACCTCAGACACCGCGTTTACGGCATCAGCCATGGCGATATCGCGGCTCTCGGTGTCGCACACCAGCACCTCCAAGTCTTGGAGGGACTCGAGATCCGCCCCCGGCAGGCTGACACAGGTTTTTAAGCCCAGCGCGGCAAACTGCACCGCGCTGTCTGATGATCCGGTGAGATCATCGGCGACGATCACGAGTTTCATATTTGGCTCCGCTTTAGCATGATGATAAATAATCGTGATGTGATTATAAATAATCTAAATTAGCTGCAATGTGATTACAATCACGTCAAATCAATTGACCGAGCAAAGCAGCCGGGGTTATGCTCAAAGAATAATCACCATGTTGCTATAATCTCTTTGTTGGAAATTCCGAGGCAGAAATGAACGATCCGCAGACGGCCGGCGCCTCCGTCGGCTCCAAAAGCTTTACTGTGATTTCAAAGCGCCAGCAGCAGATCCTCGATTACCTGGGCACGAGGAGCATGGTGACGGTAAATGAGCTGGTAGCGGCGACCGGCGCTTCCCCGGCCACCATCCGCCGCGATCTCGTAAGGCTCGACGATGAAGGCCGGATCTACCGCGTCCGCGGCTCCGTCTCTTTGAAATCCTCAGGCTCGCGCCAGCCTACGACCTCGGAAAAACGCACGCTTCACCATGAGCAAAAGATCAGGATCGCCGAGGAAGCCGTAAAACTCGTGCACCCCGGTGATTCCGTGCTGCTCGATGCCGGCACCACCACCATTGAGATCGCCAGCCGGATCTGCGAAATGCCGCTTAAAGTCATCACCACCGATCTGAATATCGGCATCCTGCTGGCACCGCACCGCAACATCGATCTCTCGCTCACCGGCGGCACTGTCGACTGGAGTTCCCAGTCCTGCATCGGCGATCTGGCCCGCGAGGTGCTGCTGCGCATCCATCCGACTGTCACCTTTATCTCCTGCAACGCCTGGGATCTCAGGATGGGGATCACGGCTCCGACCATTGAAAAAGCCCGGCTCAAGGCCGATCTGCTCAAGCAGGCGACCAAGACCGTGCTCGTTGCCGATTCGAGCAAATACGGCAACAGCCAGCTTTTTGAGGTAGGCAGGCTCAGCCAGGCCGATCTCATTATCACCGACAGCGATTTGGGCGGCGAGGATGCTGAAAAGGTCCGCAACGCCGGCGTCAGCCTCAAGCTCGTTTAAAAGCTCCGCCGCGCCCTGATCCCGCGGCAATCACTGCCCGCTCAAGTTGCAGACACAGCGGGCGCAAGACAATCCTCCGCCGCCTGTCTGTGACTGCTTGCAATCAGCAGGCGCCATCAGCTGTTTTTAAGTAGCACCCGCACCCTTGAAGCGGCTGGTTGCAACTAAAGCTCTTTCCTTCTTCCGCCTGTGCCTGGCCCTCTTTTAAAAGCTTTTCCGTTGTGTGATAACGCTCAAATTTTTAGTTTTATGATTATATATAATCACAATATGATTATGTGACAATCACCTTGCTAAGCTATCTTACGCCAGCATCGGAGGAAACCAATATGAAAAAGCCCGTACTTGGCATCACCATGGGCGATGCCGCCGGCATCGGCTCTGAAATCACCGTAAAAGCCTGCGCTGATCCGAAGCTGTACGAGACGGCAAGGCCCGTCGTTTACGGTGACGCAGGCCAGCTCAGACGCGCCGCGGCGATCATCGGCTCCAAAACCGAAATCCGCGTGATAAACGATCCGGATGAGGCTGACCCTTCACCTTCGCGCCTTGAAGTGATCGACTTAAACTGCATCCCCGCGGATATTCCTTTTGGCAAAGTCAGCGCCGTATGCGGCAAAGGCGCCTACCTCTTTATCGAGCGCGCCGTCAAAGACGCCATGGCTCATAAGATCCACGCCATCGTCACAGCGCCGCTGAACAAGGAAGCGCTGCATTTGGGCGGGTGCAACTGCCCGGGCCACACCGAGATCCTCGCCACGCTCACCCATACAAAAGACTACTCTATGATGCTCGACAGCCCGAAACTGCGCGTCATCCATGTTTCCACCCACATTTCGCTGCGCCAGGCGTGCGACGCGGTCAAGAAAGACCGCGTGCTCAAGGTCATCCACCTTGCCGACGAGACCTTAAAGCTTATGGGCTTTGAGAACCCCCGCATCGCGGTTGCCGGGCTTAACCCCCACTGCGGCGAAGGCGGTCTCTTTGGCTGGGAGGACGCGCAGGAGATCCTGCCTGCCGTGCAGCAGGCGCAGAGCGAAGGCATAAACGTGCAGGGGCCGATCGCCCCGGACACGGTGTTCCACCGCGCGGCCAACCGCGGAGAGTTCGACATCGTCGTGGTCATGTATCACGATCAAGGCCACATCCCGCTAAAAGTCCTGGGCTTCTCCTCAGGCGTCAACATCACCGTCGGCTTGCCGATCATCAGGACTTCCGTAGATCACGGCACCGCCTTTGAGATCGCCGGCAAGGGCATCGCGGACAGCGAGTCCATGACCGCCGCCCTGACCATCGGCGCCAAGATGGCTGACACGAAATTCAAAGACCTTTTAACGAACTGACAATCAAACAGATCCCTCTTTAGGAGTTTTTAACATGGCTTTTAAAGCTTACGGCGTGATCACCCCCGTGCTTACCGCCCTCGATGAGCACGAGAACTTCAACAAAAAAGCTTATCAGGAGTTTATAGATCACCTGATCAAATCAGGCGTCCACGGCATTTTCGCCCTGGGAACCAACGGCGAGTTTTACGCATTCTCGTTTAAAGAGAAGCTTGAGATCATTGAAGCCGCCGTCGAAGCTGTGGACGGCCGCGTCCCGGTTTACGCAGGCACCGGCTGCGTAACCACTAAGGAGACCGTCGAGCTTACCCGCGAGGTTTCCAAGATCAAAGGCGTTGACTGCCTCTCCGTGATCTCCCCGTACTTCACCGCCATCAAGCAGCCGGATCTGATCCGCCACTACTCCGCCGTCGCCGCCGCCACCGATCTGCCGATCCTGCTCTACAACATTCCCGCGCGCACCGGCAACAACATCGACTACAAGACCGCAAAAACCATCGCCGAGCGCTGCCCTAACGTAATCGGCATCAAAGACAGCTCCGGCAACTTTGACAACACCCTCAAGTACATCGAGAACACCGACAACCGTCTCCAGGTGTTAGCCGGCTCCGACTCGCTGATCCTTTGGACCCTCAAGGCCGGCGGCGCGGGCGCCATCTCCGGCTGCTCCAACGTCTTCCCGGAGCTCATGGCTTCCATCTATGACCTCTTCAAGAAAGGCGATTTCGAGGCGGCCAACGCCGCGCAGCGCAAGATCCGCGCTTTCCGCAATGTCATGCAGATGGGCAACCCGAATTCCGTTGTCAAACGCGCCGCCCAGCTCAAAGGCTTCAATGTCGGCCCGGCCCGCGCGCCGTCCAACATCGAGAGCAAGGAAATCGATCAGGCCCTGCTCGACGTGTTCAAGCTTTATGACTGACGGCCTCTGAGAAGGAGTTTATTGAATGTCTTACCAGTTAGGTTCTATACGCAAGATCGTCTCAGGAGAGGGCTCGCTCAAAGAGCTCCCTGAGATCGTCAAATCTTTTGGCGCAAAAGCCGCCGTGATCGTCACTGACGACGGCGTCTACAGGCTTGGCCTGACCAAGGGCGCCGAGGAGTCCCTGGCCGCAGCCGGCATTAAGGTCTCCGTGGTGCACGACGTGCCGCCTGAGCCGTCGGTAGAACAGGTTGAAAAGATCTTTGAGCAGGCCAAAGCGCACCAGTGCGACGCTATAGTCGCCATCGGCGGCGGCTCGGCCATGGACACCTCAAAGCTCGTCTCGCTCATGCTCACGAACAAAGTGACACTGCGCGAGATGGTCAAAGGCAAAAAGCCATCAGTCCGCGGCGTGCCGACTATCATGGTCCCTACTACTGCCGGCACCGGCTCTGAGGCCACGCCGAACGCCATCGTGCTCGTCCCTGAGGAGCAGTTAAAGGTCGGCATCGTCACCGATCTCATGATCTCAGACGTGGCGCTGCTCGATCCTTCCATGACCGCCGGCCTGCCTGCGCACATCACCGCCAACACCGGCATCGACGCGCTGTGCCACCTCATGGAGTGCTACATCTCCAAGAAGAACAACCTGCTCTCCGAGTCGTTCTCGCTGCACGGGATCAAGCTGGTGGAAAAGGCGTTGCGCCGCTGCTACAAGACGCCGTCGGATCTCAAAGCGCGCGAGCTCATGCAGGTGGCTTCCACGTTCGGCGGCATCGCGATCGCTTCATCGTCCACCACCGCCATCCACGCGCTTTCCTATCCGCTGGGCGGCCGCTACCACATCCCGCACGGGCTGGCCAACGCCATCCTCATGCCCTATGTGATGGAAGTGAACAAGCCTGACTGCATTGAGAAATACGCCGTCATGGCCAAAGCGATGGAACTGCCCTGCGCGGGCAGGAGCGATGAGGAATGCGCCGATCTCTTTGTCAAAGAGCTCTACGCCCTCAACTCCGATCTGAACATCCATTGCGATCTCAAAGCCAAAGGCGTGACTTTCGATGTCATAGACGATCTCATCGACGGCGCCTCCAAGGTCACAAGGCTCCTGGGCAACAACCCCAGGGATCTCACCCGCGAGGAGATGCGCGACATCTACGAGAAGGTCTTAAAGGCCAACTCCTGATCCGCCCCATTGTTATGAAGCCGGTTTCTTGTGAAACCGGCTTTCTTCGTCTTTATAACCCGCGATCGCTCAGCTCAGCAAACGCCAATATATCGTTTAAGCCGTGAGAGCGCAGAGATCAAGAGAACGAGTCTGCAGGACTGGCCCGGCGGTTCCAGCCAGCCTTGGTGTGATGTCATAGGGAAGGTCAATGCTGCAAAATCGCTTTTTACTGCAAATTTACAGTAAATCCCGAAAACAACTGGCCTGAGACAAAAAAAGACCGGAGTCTGAACCCCGGTCTCTCTGAAAATTGTTGCCGAAGCGCTTAACGCTTGCTGTACTGCGGGCGCTTGCGGGCCTTGTGCAGGCCGACCTTCTTACGCTCAACAGCACGGGCATCACGGGTGACGAAGCCGGCCTTGCGCAGCGCAGGGCGGAAAGTCTCGTCGTACTGCATCAGGGCGCGGGTGATGCCCAGACGGATTGCGCCGGCCTGGCCGGTGATACCGCCGCCTGAAACAGTCACGTAGATGTCAAGCTTGTCGGTTAACTCAAGCAGCTCCAGAGGCTGGGTCACCACCATGCGAGAGGTGGGACGGCCGAAGTACTGCTCCAGCGATTTGCCATTGATCTCCAGCTTGCCGGTGCCCTGTTTAACGAACACGCGAGCAGTGGACTCCTTGCGGCGGCCGGTGCCGTAATACTGATTTGCAGCCATTGTCTAATGCTCCTTAAAACTTGAGAACCTGAGGCTGCTGAGCGGCATGGAGATGCGACTCACCAGCGTACACCTTGAGTTTACGGAACATGGCACGGCCGAGCGGTCCCTTCGGGAGCATGCCGCGGACGGCATTCTCGATGATCGCTTCGGGCCTGCGCTGCAGGAGCTCCTCAAAAGAAGCCTCTTTGATCCCCCCCGGGTAGCCGGAGTGGTGGTAGTACTTCTTGTCGAGGAACTTGTTGCCGGTAACCTTGACCTTGGCAGCGTTGATCACGATGACGTAATCACCGGTGTCGAGGAACGGGGTGTATTCCGGCTTGTGTTTGCCGCGCAGACGCATGGCAATTTCAGTGGCGATGCGGCCTAAAGTCTGACCATTGGCATCGACAACAAACCATTCACGCTTAATGGTGGACGGTCTTGCTACATAAGTTTTCATGTTTAACCCTTTTTGGGAGCCGCGCTTTACGGCTCCCTAACAATCAGGCATCGCTGCCTGGTGAATCCAAACAGGCCGCCTCCCGGCAGACCTGCGCCGCAACGGACGGGTGGGAAACCGCCGCGCAGCTAAAGGGGCGCAAATATTATACACGCGAGGGTTGCTCAAGACCAGATTAATGCGGAAATTTTCAGGCGGCTTTAATCCTGCCCTGCGCACTTGCAAAACTTTGAGACAGGCTTCTTTAAAGCATCTGTATTTGACCGTACAATCTTAAATGATTTAGGTGCAATTGCTCTGGTTCGGGTTCAGCTCATCATGCTTTACATGCTTATCGCCCTGGCTTTCATCGTCGGCTTTTTCTTAGGGGGCCTGGCCTTTTCGCTGGGCCTGGGAAAGATCTTCCCCAGCCACCGCGTACAGGACGAACTGACCCGCACCAAGCGCGAGCTGGCCTCGGCGCGCCGCATCTTAGACGAGTTCTTCCACACCTCAGGCGAGCTTTACTCCCAGCTCGACAAGAGCTACCGCGCCTACTCGGCTTTCATGAAGGAAGCGGCCTCCAAGCTCTCCACCGGCGACGGCAAGCTCTTTGTGCCCGAGGATGAGATCGAAGTTGAGGACAGCTTAAAGCAGATGCTCTCAGAGAGCACGCTTGAGGATTTCAACCACGAGAGCGAGAGCGTCACAGAAGAGCGCCGCCGCCAGCAGGCCGCCGCAGCGCAGCTGGAAAAGAAGCCTGAACCTCTCCCTGAAGAGCCCAAAGCCGCAGAGCCTGCGGCTCCCGCCCCTGAAAAAAAGCCTGAAGAAACAGCAGCTCCGGCAGCAGTTGTCGAAGATGCTAAGCAAACCATAAGTGTTGCGTCCGAAGATCAGGTCAAAGCTTCGGAAGAGCAGAAATAACCCTCCTTTAACGAGGACCGGTTTTTTTGCCGCCGCGGCTTAAAAAACCGGTCCTCCGTCCCCATTTACACTGAGTAACGGAAGAATTGGCTCCCGGGCGTGACGGCCCGCGAGCGCGCACCCGTCAGTTTAAAAAGAGGAAAAATTCTTATATGACTCGCAGCTTAAAACTCACCGCCATTGCAGCCGCTCTGGCCTGCTCGGTATTTTTCGCAGGCACTGCCGGCGCCAGCGCTGCAGCCCCGATTTTGCAGAGCGCCGCAGCCGACGGCTCCGTGCCCTCTCTGGCCCCGATGGTCAGGCAGATCCTCCCTTCGGTCGTAAACATCCAGGTCAAAGGCAAGAAAGCAGTGGACGTTCCCACGCTGCAGATCCCCCAGGAGTTCCAGTTCATGTTCCCGGATCTCGGCAACATGGGCAGCCAGAAGCAGGAGCGCGAGTTCCGCGCCTTAGGTTCGGGCGTAATCATCAACGCTGAAAAAGGGCTGGTCGTCACGAACTTCCACGTCGTGGACAGCGCCGAGGAGATCAAGGTTGAAACCTCCGACGGCCGCACGTTCAGCGCTGAAAAAGTCGGTCAGGACGAGCACACCGATCTCGCGCTCTTAAAGCTCAAGGATTTCTCCGGCCTCACCCAGATGCCGATCGCCGATTCTGACGATCTGCAGGTCGGCGATTTCGCGATCGCCGTCGGCAACCCCTTCGGTTTAGGCCAGACCGTAACCTCCGGCATCATCTCCGCTTTAGGCCGCAGCGGCCTTAACATCGAGAACATCGAGAACTTCATCCAGACGGATGCCGCCATCAACAGCGGCAACTCCGGCGGCGCCCTCGTGAACCTTCGCGGCGAACTCATCGGCATTAACACCGCCATCTTAGGGCCTAACGGCGGCAACATCGGCATCGGCTTTGCCATCCCGTCGAACATGGTCAGGACGATCACCGATCAGATCCTCAAATACGGCAGCGTCAAGCGCGGTATGCTCGGGGTTACCGGCACCGAGCTCAACGCCGATCTGGCCCAGAGCTTCGGCTACACCCAAAGCTCCGGCGCCTTCGTCAATCAGGTCATGAAAGGCAGCGCCGCTGACAAAGCCGGCGTCAAACCCGGCGACATCATCACCTCGGTAAACGGCAAGAGCGTCAAGTCGTTCGCCCAGCTGCGCGCCCAGGTCGCCACAAACCGTCCGGGCAGCGACATCACCCTCGGCGTGTTCCGCAACGGCAAGACCCTCACCTTGAACGTTAAGCTCGGCGCTGAGGAGAGCTTTGACGAGGACGCGGAAAACGGCGAGGTCTCGGATCTGGCTCCGGCGCTCAAAGGCGCAAGCTTTGCCGACAGCGATGAAGGCATCAAAGTGACATCCGTGGCCCAGGGCTCGGTGGCCGCGAGGATCGGCCTTAAACAGGGCGACATCATCACCGGCCTCAACCGCTCTGACATCGGCAGCATCTCCGAGTTAAAGCAGGCGCTCTCCAAGGCCAAGGGGCGCATCGGCGCGATCAGGATCAAGCGCGGCAGCTCTGAGATCTTCATCACTCTGAGATAACACCTGGCAAAAGGCATACGGGGCGGCCGCAAGGCCGCCCTTTTTATTCCTCCCGGGCTGAATGCACAGCGTAGCTGCCATTTGCCGCAGATCGCGCGAAATTATCAGCGGAAATTTTAGCCACACTAAAATCTGGCATGTCAATTTCTGGTATTTAAATCATTAAGTAAACTGCCTCCGTGCAAATGTCGGAATTTTGGAAACACGGTTTTTTTCCATTTGCTATGCTTTGCCGTCCTTTAAATCCAACCTAAAATCGGAGTAAGAAAGCATGGCTGATGAAAAGAGCCTGACCATCACCTCGGATTATGTCTTCAAGAAGGTGTTCGGCAG